>CAJJNQ010000108.1 GCA_905193155.1 uncultured Christensenella sp. | reverse complement strand
GCCTTACGCAAAGATGAAAGCAGAGGGTTACGGATATCTTCTGTATCTGTTCGAGTGTGCCCTTCCCGGTTTCGTGGACAGTAAAAATGAAGAAAAAACAGAAAGAAACGCAGGATATCTTGTCGTATCACAGTCAGGCGGCGGGATGCTCAGACAAGGCACGCGCAAAGGCATCCGGAGGACGCCAGCCAATAGAGGAATGCGGGCGCACTGGGTTGTAAAAGGTCTCGATATAAGCGAAGACGTCTGCCATGGCATGTGCCCTTGAGGCGAAATGGCGCAGATGGACGCACTCGCACTTGAGGCAGCTGAAGAAGTTTTCGGCCACGGCGTTGTCATAGGGATCGCCCTTGCGGGACATGCTTTGCCGGATGCCGAGGCTGGCGAGACGCTGACGGTAAGCGTAGGCGGCGTATTGGACGCCGCGGTCGGAGTGGAAGATGAGGCCGGGCAGAGGCTTGCGGCGCCGGACGGCCATGCCGAGGGCGGCGAGAGTGAGATTTGTGTCGATGCGGTCGGAGAAGGCGTAGCCGACGATCTGCTTTGTGCAAAGGTCTTTCACAACAGCGCAGTAGAGCCAGCCCTCGCCGGTGGGGATATAGGTAATATCGCCGACCCATGCGGTGTCTGGCTTGTCAAAGGAGAAGCGGCGCGCAAGGAGATTGGGCGCGATGGGGTGCGCGTGTCTTGAGTTGGTCGTGGCTTTGTAGGCACGCCTGCGTGTGGAGGAGATGTTCATCTCGTTCATCAGGCGGTGGATGCGCTTGCGCGAGCAGGAAAGCTGCGGGCGGATCAGGTGATACAGGCTGTCCAGCCCAAGGGCGGGATAACGCTGGTGCAGGCTCAGCAGCCGGCGTTTCAGTTCCTGATCCTTCTGCCGGCGCAAAGAGGGTTTGCGGCCCAGCCATTCGTAGTACCCGCTGCGGGAGACCTCCAGCAGTCGGCATACAAGTTCCACAGAGGCCCCCGCGCGGGCCGTACGGATGTACCGGTACTTGTCCTCTATGGTTTGGAAAGTATGCCGACGGATTTTTTTAGGATGTCAATGACCCCGTCTTTCTCTTCAAGCTTCTTGCGCAGTGCTCGAATCTCCGCCTCCAGTTCGCGCAGGCGTCTGGCGTCGCGGTTTTGGCGGTCAGCTTGCCCCGGCGATGGTGCGCCCGCCGCTTTCAGCCAGCTGCGCAGCGTGTCGATGCAGATGCCGAGTTCCGCGGCCACCTCCCGGCTGGGCCGCCCCTGCTCGGTGACCATCCGCACTGCCCCCGCCTTGAAGGCCTCATCGTAACGCGGCGGCGCTGGGTGCTTTCGTTCTTTGGTTGACATTTTTCATTACCCCTTTCCATTATACAGATTGTTTTTCTGTCCGGCAAATCGGGTATGGGGGCATGGACGAATACGTGGACGATGGATGGAGCGGTACAAATTTCGAGCGTCCAGATTTCCGGCGTATGATGAAGGATATCGAACTCGGGAAAGTCAACTGCGTGGTCACAAAGAATCTCAGCAGGTTTGGGCGTGATTATCTGACCGTTGGGCAGTACACGGACATTA
>CAJJNQ010000107.1 GCA_905193155.1 uncultured Christensenella sp. | reverse complement strand
CTGCGGCCGTCCCCCCCGCGCCCCCCGCCTCTCCGAAGTCTTTTTTCTGCTTGCCGCGCCGCTCTACTGCGCCGCGAAGAACGCGGTCACCAGGCGCACGAACGCATCCTGATCCGCCGCGCCCATCGTCTCGCACGCGGAGTGCATCGCCAGGATCGGCACGCCGACGTCCGCCGCGGGCATCGCCAGCAGCGCCGAGGCCATCGAGCCCACCGTGCCGCCGCCCGGCAGATCCGCGCGGTTCATGTAGGTCTGCATCGGGATGCCGTTTTCGCGGCACAGCCCCTCGATCACCGCGCAGGTCTCCGCCACGGAGGAATACCGCGGGCTGCGCTTGAGCGCCACGCCGCGCCCCAGCACCGGCGCGCAGCTGAAATCGGCGTATTCCGGGTGGTTCGGATGCACCGCGTGCGCCGCGTCGCAGGAGAGCAGCATGCCCCTGCCCTGCGCGTCGAGCAGCCACGCCCGGTCGTGCCCCAGCGCCAGCGCCAGCTTTTCCAATATCACGTTCAGCGTCGCGCTGTCCGCGCCGCGCCGCGTGTTGCTGCCGATCTCTTCGTTGTCGTAGAGCACCGCCACGTTGATGCCCTTTGCCGCCTTGCCCGCGTCCAGCAGCCCGCGCAGCACCGCGTGGACGGAGGACAGGTTGTCCAGCCGCGGCGAGACGAGCAGATCGCCCTCAAAGCCCGCGATCTCCGCCTTCTGGCGGCAGTAGGCGCACAGCTCAAAGGACAGTATGTCCTCCTTTTCCACCTTCAGCTTCTTCGCCAGCAGCCCCAGCAGATAGCCGTCCTTCTCCCAGCCCGCCTCCGCCGCGCGGCAGATGGGCAGCATGTCCACGTTCGGACGCACCGCCACGCCCTTGTTCACCTCGCGGTTCATGTGAATCGCCACGTTCGGGATCACCAGCACGCCCTCGTCCCAGCTCACCAAACGCCGCACCGGGCGCATCGGGCTGTCGCCCCGGAGCATCACCGCGCCCGCCAGCCCCAGCGGCCGGTCCAGCCAGGTGTTCAGGATCGCCCCGCCGTAGGGCTCCACGCTCAGCCGGCACAGCTTGCTGCCGTTGACCAGCTCCGGCCGGGGCTTGATGCGCAGGCACGGCCAGTCCGTGTGCGCCGCCGCCACGCGGATGAAGTCCCCGTCCCCCACCGTCACCGCCGCAAGGAACGTCCCGCTCTCCACAAAGTATTTCCCGCCGACCGCCGCATGGAACGGCTCCGTCAGCCCAAGTTCCTCAAACCCTTCCGCGCAGAGCACGCTCTTCGCCTGCTCCACCGTGTGCCACGGGGACTTCCCCCCGTCCAGCCACGCCGTCATCTCCGCCGTGTATTCGTAATTCACCATAAAATATCACCTCTGAATATCTCTCTCTGATTCCCCGCCGCACTCAAAAACTGCACCCGCCAAGACCGGGTAAGCCTTCCCCAAAAAGGTGTCGGGAAGCCCGCAGGCTGCCTGACTCAAGAGGGGGCAAGGGGAGAGTGAAACTCTCCCCAATTTGCACTCGCCCGGCGGCCGCTCCAATCAACTGCACCCGCCAAGACCGGGTAAGC
>CAJJNQ010000106.1 GCA_905193155.1 uncultured Christensenella sp. | reverse complement strand
TCTGCGCGTCGGTTCCGCTTGCATGGGGCGGAGAGATGCCGGCTGCGGCGGCGGAGAGCGCGTATTTGCCGCTGCGGGAGGGAGAGAAGGCGGAAATCGAGTGGATTCTGCCCGAAACCATCGAAAGCGCGGTTGCAGTCGGGCAGAATTTGGGGTATGCTAAAATCAGCGTGAAAGGGGACGGAGAGATCCTTTACGAGATCCCGCTGATCTGCGCCGAGAGCGCTGCGCCGCCGGAGCGAAGATATGCGGACGCGGTGCGGGAGATCGCGCGGGGATGGGTTTGGAGAGAGGTTATTTGGCGCTAGGGGAGGCAACTCCTCCGTCTGCTGCGGCGGCCAGCTCCTTCAGACGCTATTATGAAGAAGAGACAGCATTTTTTTGACATACAAGAGGAGAGAGAACAAAATGAGATTGCAGAAATACATGGCGGAATGCGGGGTCGCGTCGCGGCGCAAGTGCGAGGAGATCATCGCCCAGGGGCGCGTGAGCGTCAACGGCAGCATCGTCAGCGAAATGGGCGTGCAGGTGGAGGACGGCGACGCGGTGCTGGTGGACGGCAAGCCCGTCAAGCCCGAAAAGCGGCGGCAGTACATCCTGCTCAACAAGCCGCAGGGCGTGGTGACGACGCTTTCCGACCCGCAGGGCAGAAAGACGGTGCGCGACCTGATCACCGACATCCCGGAGCGGATTTATCCCGTGGGGCGGCTCGACTACGAGACCGAGGGGCTGCTGATCCTGACCAACGACGGGGAGCTGATGCAGGGCATCACGCATCCCTCGCGCGAGGTGGAAAAGCTGTACGTCGCGCGGGTGCGCGGGCAGCTGACCGAGCAGGCGCTGGGGCGGCTGGAATGCGGCCTGACGCTGGACGACGGCCACCGCACGGCTCCGGCGCACGTCGAATTGCTGCCCGACGACCCGAAGTTCGAGGGGCAGACCAACCTGACCATCACGGTGCACGAGGGGCACAACCGGCTGGTGCGCCGGATGTTCCAGGCCGTGGGCGCGCAGGTGACATATCTGCGGCGGGAGCGCATCGGCAACCTGTCGCTGGGCAGTCACTTAAAGCCCGGCCAGTGGCGGCACCTGAGCGAGGGCGAGGTGGAATACTTAAAGCAGCTGGCGGGAGGGAACCGCGATGAAGCTTAGGAACGCGCGGTATTTATCGCATGATTTTATCGACAGCCTGCTGCAGGAGGGCGACGTCGCCGTGGACGCGACGGCGGGCAACGGGCACGACACGCTGTATCTGGCGCAGAAGGTGGGGGAGCGCGGGCACGTTTACGCCTTTGACGTGCAGCAGGCGGCGCTCGATTCCACAAAGGAACGGCTTGCCGAAAACGGCATTCCGGACGAGCGCGTGACGCTGATTCTTTCCGGGCACGAGCGCATGGCGGACTATGTGAAGGAGCCGGTGCGCTGCGTGCTGTTCAACCTGGGCTGGCTGCCCAGCGGCGACCACAGCGTGACCACGCGCGTGCCCACGACGCTGGCGGCGGTGGAGGCGGCGTGCGGGCTGCTCCTGCCGGGGGGCATGGTGTCGGTCTGCGTCTACCCTGGGCACGAGGAGGGGACGCGCGAGCTGCGGGCGCTGGAAGAGGCGCTGGCGGGGCTGGACATTCGGGAATACAACGTGCTGCACGGAAATTTTGTGAACCAGCGGGAGAACGCGCCGCAGACGTTTCTCATCCAAAGGGAGGAGTCGCTGCGCGACTGCTGAAAAGTACTGCGCACTTTTCAGCAAGATTCATTTTTCAACGCGCACGGCTTCGCCGCACACGTTGAAAAATATCGGAAACGATTTTTCCGCCGCCCAATGGGATTGGGCTATGGAAAAATCGATCCTCGCGGCGTACACGCCGCCGCTGCGGAATAAAGTCAGGAAACCTGCGGGTTTCCCGACACCTTTCGGGTGGGCTTACCCGGTCTTGGCGGGTGCAGTTGATTGGAGCGGCCGCCGGGCGAGTGCAATCCGGGGAGAGTTTCACTCTCCCCTTGCCCCCTCTTGAGTCGGGGGCGGCTGCGGCCG
>CAJJNQ010000105.1 GCA_905193155.1 uncultured Christensenella sp. | reverse complement strand
TCCCAAGAAAGGGATCATGATTCCGAGAAAGGTTTCCATTTGTCTCACCGCCTTTATATTGCAGTATTATTTGTTTCTTCGATAGCCCGCCTCGTCTCTGTATTCGGGGTGCTCCTTCAAATATGGGTCCTGGTCGCCGCAGATGGTGTAGTCGCATCGGCAGCCATCCACGCAGGTAGTCGTCCGCACCAGCCTTGCGTGGAGCAGCTCCATAGATGCATAGTCCACATTACACAGGGCGGGCATGATATCCGTAAGGCCGTGCCGGATAGCAAACTCCGCTGCCGGGCACGCCGTAAATTCATAATAAATAGGCTTGCCGGTTTCATAAGGCGCAACCATCATCTCGTAATCGTGCCATTTGTCGCAGCCAGTTTTCGCCCGTACAAACGCCTTGTACATCAGCTTCCTCCAGAACGGCTTGTTGCAGTCCACAAACCGCAGCCTGCGGAAGATCGGCAGGATCAGATTTTCCTCCATCTCCTCGATCTCGCGGAAGGATGGGACGGCCTTGCAGACTGTGTAGTAGCTCATGATGGCGATGCAATCGTAGGTGCCGCCTACGCCGTTGTGGAAGTTCCGCTTGCCGCCCAAATCGGTACGCCAGTCGGAGAGAAATTCCGCATACCGCCGCTGCACCTTTTCCCATATCATTTCCCGCTCCGCTTCCGGGTAGTGCAGGGCGATTTTCGCCCGTATCTCTTTTTTGCAGGGCCTGGAATACAGCACATGGTATTTGCGGTCAAATGGGAGCTTCTTGTCCTTCATCTGTCTGCTCCCCCTCATTTCCACGCCGTAATGCAGAGCCAGCTTTTCTTTTTATGAATTTGAATATCGTGAAAGCCCGCCTGTTCCAGATACACCTTTAATTCAGTGCCCTTATAGATGGTCATACCGCCGATGATCTCCGTCCACTTCTCGTCCCTGTCCGTGTCGCCATTTGCTTCGTTGCAGATGAAAAATGTCCCGCCGGGCTTCAGCACCCGGTAAACCTCGCGGAAGCACTGCGGCAGATCGGGCCAGAAATAGACGGTTTCAAAGGCCGTTACCGCATCGAACCAGCCATCGGCAAACACCATATCCGCCACGCTGCCTTGCAGAACGGTGCAGCGGCCCTCCGCAATGGCTGACCGATTGACCTTTTTGGATTTCTCCACGCTGACGGGCGAATAGTCGATGCCCTTAACGATGCCCTGCGGGCATTTTTTCAGCAGCCTTTTCATGTTCGCCCCTCCGCCGCAGCCGCAGTCCAGCACCTTGGCGTCCGGCGCAGCATTCAGAAATTGAAGCCCCCACCGGGCAACGGCGCTGTGCCCAACATTCATCATGGCGACCATAATTTTCCCGCCAAAGCCTACGGGCTTGCGGGTATTTTCAAAGAATGACATATCACACCTCCATTTTTACACACTCGGCATAGGTCAGCGGGAACGAGGCTTTCAGCACAGCGCTTTTCCGCACCGCCCAGCCGTTCTGCCTTAGGAAGCGCAGGTATTCCTCACTCGTCCACCTGCTGTGGAGAGGGAAGCCTGCCAGCTTCATGAAAAATGCCTTGACCTTGCCGGAAAACGAGTTCCCCGCGTGGGTGAAGGTAGGCGCAATGAGCACGCCATCATCTTTCAGTACCCGCTTGATTTCTTGCAGGGCTTTCTCCGGCTGCGGCACGATGTGCAGCGCGTTGGACACGATCACCATGTCGAAGGAGTTGTCTGCATAGGGCAGACGGAACATATCCTGCACGGAAAAGTGCAGCTTTGCCGAGCAGTTGCCCCGCTTCGCTTCTGCGATCATCTCCGCAGAGGCGTCCGTCGCCTCGATGTGCGCCGCCGCGTTCACGATGTTTTTAGCAATCAACCCCGTGCCGGTGGCAAGCTCCAGCACCGTTTTGGCTTTCACGACCGGCCGGATCAGCTCATACATCTTTTCGTATGCCGCGCAATCCTTCTGCATGAAGCGGTCGTACCAGCCGGCATTTCTGTCCCAGAAGGTCTTTCGTTCTTTCATAGCCGTTGCCCTTATCTCTTCTTTGTTTCTTTGCTGCCTTGTGTCTCTCACAAGGCTTCACAGTGCCGCTAAATTTTCCCGTGCAGGCATCTGTCCCGCCGCTCTCTGGCGTATTC
>CAJJNQ010000104.1 GCA_905193155.1 uncultured Christensenella sp. | reverse complement strand
ACGATTTTTCCGCCGCCCAATGAATTGGGCTATGGAAAAATCGCTCCTCGCGGCGCGCAGGTCGCCGCTGCGGAATAAAGTCAGGAAACCTGCGGGCTTCCCGACACCTTTCGGGGTGGGCTTACCCGGTCTTAGATTGTGCAGGGGTCAAGTGCGGCCACAAATCGAGTGCAATCTGGGGAAGGGCTTTGTCCTTCCCCTTGCCCCTATCCCAGTCGGGGGCGGCTGCGGCCGCCCCCGACACCCCCTGGGGCGGGCTTACCCGGTCTTGGATTGTGCAGGGGTTGAGTGCGGCCGCCGGGCGAGTGCAAATTGGGGAGAGTTTCACTCTCCCCTTGCCCCCATCCTAAGGCAACCCCTCAGTCCGGCTCAACGCCGGACAGCTCCCCTTACACAGGGGAGCCATAAGGATGAAAGAAGTCTCCGACTGCGGATAAGGGCAGGCAGAGACTTCTTTATTTAACTTATAAGGCAAATCAGCGTCCGGCGCGGACTTTTGCGGGGGCGCGGCGGCGGGAGAAGAGGGTTTCGTCCAGCGCACAGAGCTTATCGGCGAGGCAGACGAGCAGGCTTTCCTTATAGAGGGGCGGGAAGGGCGTGAGCGGGAACATATGCTTACGGATCGCGTCGCACTCGATGGGGTTGAGGTCGAAGTGTTTGCGGGCGTTTTTCAGCGCAGAAAAGGGATGGCGGAAGCCGTGCAGCCGGTGGGACGGGTCACTCTCGTGCCAATCGTAGAGAAAAAAGTCGTGCAGCAGTGCGCCGCGGGCGAGGCTGAGCCGATCGACGCACAGGTGCAGCACATCCGCCAGATACAGCGCCATGCACGCGACGTTGGCGGAATGGGCATAGCAGGTCGTGCTGCCGTGCTGGATGAAGTTCTGCTCGCGCTGCATTTCGGGCGAAAGCAGAATATCCGACGCCAGATCCACCAGCATCGATGCATAATGCGCACCGTTGTATTCCATCAAGAGACAGCCCTCCTTCATGCCTTGCGGCTTCGTTTGTCTGTTAGACGGAAAGCGCGGCGGATTCGTTGCGAAAAAAATGTGAAGAATTTCTAAAGAACGGCAAGCGTGCGGAAACGCGCGCCGCCCCCCAAAAAAGGCAGGAAGAAAGGGAAGAAATGTAGAATTGATGAAATTAAAGCACTTGATTCGGGAGGGATTTGCAATGGATGTGAGGGAAAGAACGATTTTGCAGCACCGGGCGGTGCTTTCGCCCTACGCCTGCGACGACGAGCGGCTCACCGGGCGCGCGCGGCCCATGGAGCCCTGCCCGCTGCGCACCGATTTCCAGCGCGACCGCGACCGCATCATCCACTGCAAGGCGTTCCGCCGGCTCAAGCACAAGACCCAGTGCTTTCTCGCCCCGGAGGACGACCACTTCCGCACGCGGCTGACCCACACGCTCGAGGTCGCGCAGATCGCCCGCACCATCGCCCGCGCGCTGTCTCTCAACGAGGACCTGACCGAGGCCATCGCGCTGGGGCACGATCTGGGCCACACGCCCTTCGGCCACATGGGCGAGCGGATTTTGAACCGTCTGGCGCCCGGCGGCTTTGCCCACGAACGCCAGTCCCTGCGCGTGGTGGAGGAGCTGGAAAACGATGGCGTGGGACTGAATCTGACCGAAGCGGTGCGCGACGGCATTTTGCAGCACACCTCCCGCGGCAACCCCGCCACCCTCGAGGGCGCGGCGGTGTCGCTTTCCGACCGCATCGCCTACATCAACCACGATATTGACGACGCGACCCGCGCGGGCGCGCTGCGGGAAGAAGAGCTGCCGCGCGAGCTGACCGCCGTGCTCGGCCATACCCACGGCGACCGCATCGACACCATGATCGGCGACATCTTCCGCGCCTCCGACGGGCAGCCTTTCGTGCGCATGAGCGAGGAAATCTATACGGCCACCATGGCGCTGCGCGCGTTTCTGTTTGCGCACGTCTATAACCGCCCCGACGTGCAGCGCGAGGAGCAGAAGGCGGCCTTCCTGCTGGAAAGCCTGTTTGATTATTACGCCGCCCGCCCGGAACAGATGCCGGAGGAGTTCGTCCGCCAGGCCCGCAGCGATCCCCGCGGCGTCAAGGGCGCGGTCTGCGATTACATCGCCGGCATGACCGATAACTACGCCGTGCACACCTTTACCCGCCTGTTCATCCCGAAGAACGAATCGCTGTGAACGGAGCGGAGCAGCCGTCTGCCTGTCTTTCTGCGTTTCCAATGGGGGCGGGAGAGGG
>CAJJNQ010000103.1 GCA_905193155.1 uncultured Christensenella sp. | reverse complement strand
GGGGCCGCAGGCCCCCCGCGCGCCCCCCGCCGAAGGGAGAAAGGCAGCCGCAGGCTGCCTTTCTCCCTTCGGCACTGCGCTCCGGGCGCATTCGAGTGCAAAATTGATGTGTAAAAAAACAGTAAAGTTGCAAAGAATGCAGGAAAAAAGAAGGAGATTGCAGGTGAAGATAGAATTGTAACAGGAGATTGAGCCGAAGGAAGGGAAGAAGGCTTTTGAAGATCGAGGTTGCCGCACACGCGGGGTTTTGCTTCGGGGTGCGCCGCTCGGTCAGCGCGGTGGATGGGCTGCTGGCAAGCGGCAAGCGCATCACCACGCTGGGGCCTGTGATCCACAATCCGGCGGTGATCGAGGGCATGAAGGCGCGCGGCGTCGTCGTGGCCGAAGAAAAGGAAGAGGTCGAGGGCGACACGGTGGTGATCCGTGCGCACGGCGCGCCCAAGAGCGTGCACGACTATTTCCTTAAAAAGGGCATGGAGGTGGTGGACACCACCTGTCCCTTTGTAGAGCGCATCCACAGGCGGGTTCGAGAGGCGTCGGCGCAGGGCATACCGGTGCTGATCGTCGGAGAGAAGGAGCACGCCGAGGTCGTGGGCATCCGCGGCTGGGTGGAGGGCTCGGATTGTTTTATCGTCTACAGCGCCGGGGAGATCGACGCGCTGCCGCCCATGCAGCGGGCGTGCATCGTGGCGCAGACCACCACCCCGCAGGCGCTTTACGACGGGCTGTGCGCACGGCTTCGGGAGAGAATCCCGGAGTGCGAGGTATTCGGCAGCATCTGCAAGGCCACCGTCCTTCACCAGAGCGAGGCGAAAGAGCTCGCCGCGCGGGTGGATGTGATGCTGGTCGTCGGCGGGCGCAACAGCTCCAATACGCGCAAGCTCTTTGCGCTCTGTTCCGAGATCTGCAAGCGCACCTATTTCATTGAAAAGGCGGAGCAGGTCGCGGGCATCCCCGTTACGGGGAATGAAATCATCGGAATCACAGCCGGCGCTTCCACGCCGGATGAGATCATCAAGGAGGTTGTAACCAGAATGAGCGAACTTGACAAGACCATCACCCCCCAGACCGACGCCCCTGTTGAGGCACAGGATTCCGCGCAGGATTCCGAATTCGCCGCAGAGTTTGAAAAGACTCTCGTTTCCATCCGCCCCGGCCAGACGGTCACCGGCACCATCGTGCAGGTTACGGATAATGAAGTGTGCGTCAACATCGGCTACAAGTCTGACGGACTGATCCCCGTTGCCGAACTGATCAACCAGGAAAATCACCGCGAAGCCTACAAGGTCGGCGATGAGATCGAGGTTGAGGTCGTCAAGGTCAACGACGGCGAGGGCAACGTGCTGCTCTCCCAGAAGAACATCGTCAGCCGCAAGAACTGGGATGCTCTGGTGGCGAAGTACGAGAACAACGAATACGTTGAGGGCGTCGGCAAGGACGTCGTCAAGGGCGGCCTGATCGTGGATGTGGACGGCGTCCGCACCTTCGTGCCCGCCTCTCAGCTCTCCGAGCGTTATGTCGAGAAGATCGACCAGTTCGTGGGCAAGCCCATGAAGCTGAAGATCATCGAAGTGGACAAGCAGAAGCGCCGCCTGGTGGCTTCCCGCAAGGCCGTGCTGGCGGAGGAATCCGCCGCGGCGAAGGCTGCTGCGTGGGAGAAGCTGGAAGTCGGCACCATCGTGCACGGCATCGTGCGCCGCCTGACCGACTTCGGCGCGTTTGTGGACATCGGCGGCGTGGACGGTCTGATCCACATCACCGACCTGTCCTGGGGCCGCGTGAAGCATCCTTCCGATGTGGTGAAGCCCGGCGACGAAGTGGACGTGCTGGTGCTGGCGCTGGATCGTGAGCGCGAGCGCATTTCTCTGGGTCTGAAGCAGACCAAGCCGAAGCCCTGGGAGACCGCGCAGGTCAACTACCCGGTCGGCTCCATCTGCGAGGGCAAGGTTGTCCGCATCGTGACCTTCGGCGCGTTTGTGGAGCTGGAGCCCGGTCTGGACGGTCTGGTGCACATTTCCCAGATCGCGCCCACCCGCATCAACAAGGTTGAGGATGTGCTGCACGTGGGCGACATGGTGCGCGTCCGCATCCTGGATGTGAACCCGGAAGCCAAGCGCATTTCGCTGTCGATCCGTGACGCGGCCGAGCCCGCGGAGGCGGAGAACGGCGACATGGAGCTGGGCGATCTGCCGGACGAAATTTAAGATTGAACAAAAGAAGAGCGGCGCGAATGCGCCGCTCTTCTTTTGTTCAGGGACATCCCTTCGACCCGCGTCCTGACGGACACAGGTCGAGGGATAGCAGAGG
>CAJJNQ010000102.1 GCA_905193155.1 uncultured Christensenella sp. | reverse complement strand
CAAATTCCGCGTAGGCAAATCCCATTTGCCGAAGCGGAATTTGCCACCGATATTTCTCGACGTGTGCGGCGAAGCCGTGCGCGTCGAGAAATGTTCCTCGCTGAAACCGCCCGCCCATCGGGCGGGCGGTTTCAGCGACTCCCTCAGAATGTGTGAACGCCCTCGTTCATCTCAATGACCTGCCCCTCGATCTCCGCGTCCGCCGTGCAGCCCGCCGGCACCGTGAAGGTGTAGCGCACGCTGCCGTCGTCCATATAACGCCACTGCGACCCCACAACGCCGCGTTCCGTGCGGATCGACGCCTTGACATAGCCCATCCGCTCGTCGGTCAGCGGACGGAAGTGGATGCGGCGGAAGCCGGGGTTCTCCTCGTCCGGGTTGATGCCCGCGCAGACGTTGAACATCCACTCGCCCACCGCGCCGTAGGCGTAGTGGTTGAAGCTGTTCATGTCCTTGGACCACATCGAGCCGTCCGCCTTCAGGCCGTCCCAGTGCTCCCACATCGTCGTCGCCCCCAGCGTCACCGGGAACAGCCACGACGGGAAGGTGGTCTGCAGCAGCAGCGTGTAGGCAAGGTCGGCATAGCCGTTGTCGGAAAGCGCGCGCAGCAGGTACGGCGTGCCCACAAAGCCGGTCTGCAGATGATCGCCGTTTTCGTGAATCTTCTCCGCCAGACGCGCCGCCAGCACGGGCACGTCCTCCTCCGCCGCCAGGCGGAACGCCAGCGCCAGCACATAGCCCGTCTGCGTGTCGCCCATCACGCGGCCGCCAGAGATGTATTTCTCCCGCCACGCCCGAACCACGTTGTCGTGCAGCGCTTCGTACTGCCCCATGTCCTTGCCCAGCGCGCGGCCCATGCGCCCCAGCAGCTCCGCGGAATAGGCGTAGTATGCGCTCGCGATCAGCCCCTCGTCGGTCGAGCCCTTGTAGCTGCCCTCCGGCGCGTCCAGCCCCAGCCAGTCGCCAAAGTGCGTGCCGCTCAGCCACAGGAACTCTTCCTCGCCCGCGCGGTGCATATAGTCCACCCATTTGCGCGCCGAATCGAATTGATCGACGAGGAAATGCTCCTGCCCGTAGGTCAGGTACATCTGCCACGGCACGATGGCTGCCACGTCCGCCCAGGCCGCGCTGCCCACCGCATCCGGCCCCAGTATGTTCGGGATGACGTGCGGCACGCGCCCCTGCTCGTCCTGCGCGGCGTTTAAGTCGTGCAGCCACTTGGTGAAGAACCTGTCCACCTTGAAGTTGTAGCTCGCCGTGCGCGCAAACACCTGCGCGTCGCCCGTCCAGCCCAGGCGCTCGTCGCGCTGCGGGCAGTCGGTGGGCACGTCGAGGAAGTTGCTGCGCTGTCCCCACAGTATGTTTTCATACAGCTGATTGACCAGCGGCACGCCGCACTCGAAGGAGCCGGTCTGCTCAATGTCGGAATACACCGCCACCGCCGTAAAGTCCCCCGCCGTCATGCCCTCCGGGCACTGATCCAGCCGGACATAGCGGAAGCCCTGGAAGCTGAAGGTGGGCGCGTAGTCCATCTCGCCCTCGTCGCCCAGCGTCAGCAGGATCTTGTTCTTGGCCGAGCGCATGTTTTCCGTGTAGAAGTTGCCGTCCTTATCCAGCACCTCCGCAAAGGAAAGCTCGACCGCGTCGCCCTTTGCGCCCTTTGCGCGGATGCGGACATAGCCCGTCATGTTCTGGCCGAAGTCGAGCACGCGCTCGCCCGCCGGGGTCACGAACTCCGCCCGCGGCTGAAGCGTCAGCTTTTCGCGCACGATCTCGCCCTCCTGCGGGATGAGCACGGATTTGTCGTATGCAAAGAGCTCCGCATTGCCCAGATCCTCGCAGGGCGCGTTCATGTCCACCGTCTCGCCGTCGTAGATCGACGAGAACAGGATCGGCGTGGTCATCACGCGCCAGCGCGCGTCGGTGAGCACGTTTTCACGGCTTCCGTCGGCGTATTCGACCTCCAGCGCGCCGATCAGCGCGGTTCTGCGCGGGTTCTTCTGCCCCGCCCAGCCGATGCGCCCGCCCCACCAGGCCTCGCCCAGCAGCACCGTCACCACCGAATCCGCGCACAGCTCTTTCGTCACGTCATAGCTCTGGTATTGCAGGCGCTTTTTGTACTCCGTCCAGCCCGGCGCGAGGAAGAAATCCCCCACCGGCTGCCCGTCGATCGCCGCCGCATACGCGCCCAGGGCGCTCAGGTGCAGCGTCGCCTGTTTGATGCTTACGTCTCTTTTCAGATCCAGCGCCCGCGAAAAGCACGGAACGCCCTGCCCCGCCTTTTCCGGCGCGGCGATGAACTCCGCCTGCGAAAGGATGTGTGCCATCGCTTTATGTCCTCCCTTTGCTCTTTCTGTCTTTGGGAAAAAACGCCAAGGTCTCACGCCTGCATTATACCATGCTCCGCGCCCGCCGTCCATGCGCAAAAACCCGTTGCATCCGCATCGTTTTTGCGCTACACTTTCTCCCGAGAGCATTCTCCGGGGGGTGAGAGGGGTGTGGGGGGGAGCGGGG
>CAJJNQ010000101.1 GCA_905193155.1 uncultured Christensenella sp. | reverse complement strand
AGATAAGGGCAACGGCTATGAAAGAACGAAAGACCTTCTGGGACAAAAATGCCGGACGTTACGACCGCTTCATGCGAAAGGATCAGGCGGCGTATGACGAGATGTATGTGCTGATCCGGCCGGTTGTAAAAGCTAAGACGGTGTTGGAGCTGGCGACCGGCACGGGATTGATCGCAAAACACATCGTAAACGCGGCGGCGCACATCGAGGCGACGGACGCCTCTGCGGAGATGATCGCTGAGGCAAAGCGAGATACCCGCTCTGCCAAGCTGCACTTCTCCGTGCAGGATATGTTCCGCCTGCCCTATGCGAACCAGTCCTTTGATGTAGTGATCGTGTCCAACGCGCTGCATATCGTGCCGCAGCCGGAAAAGGCCCTGCAAGAAATCAAGCGGGTGCTGAAAGAGGACGGCGTGCTCATTGCGCCCACCTTCACCCACGCGGGGAACTCCTTTTCCGGCAAGGTCAAGGCATTTTTCATGAAGCTGACGGGATTCCCCCTCCACAGCAGGTGGACGAGCGAGGAATACCTGCGTTTCCTGCGGCAGAACGGCTGGGCGGTGCGGAAAAGCGCTGTGCTGAAAGCCTCGTTCCCGCTGACCTATGCCGAGTGTGTAAAAATGGAGGTGTGATATGTCATTCTTTGAAAACACCCGCAAGCCCGAAGGCTTCGGCGGGAAAATCATGGTCGCTATGATGAACGTCGGGCACAGTGCCGTGGCTCGGTGGGGGCTTCAATTTCTGAATGCCGCGCCGGACGCCAGGGTGCTGGACTGCGGCTGCGGCGGCGGGGCGAACATCCGACGGCTGCTGAAAAAATGCCCACAGGGCGTCGTCAAGGGCATCGACTATTCGCCCGTCAGCGTGGAGAAGACGAAAAAGATCAACGAGGCCGCCATTGCGGAGGGGCGCTGCACCGTTCTGCAAGGCAGCGTGGCGGATATGATCTTCGCAGGCAACTGGTTCGATGCGGTCACGGCCTTTGAAACCGTCTATTTCTGGCCTGATCTGCCGCGGTGTTTCCGGGAGGTCTATCGGGTGCTGAAACCCGGCGGGACCTTTCTCATCTGCAACGAGAGCAATGGCGACTCGAACAAGGACGAGAAGTGGACGGAGATCATCGGCGGCATGACCATCTACAAGGACGCCGAGCTGAAGACGTATCTGGAGCAGGCGGGCTTTCACGATGTGCAGATACACAAAAAGAAAAGCTGGCTGTGTGTCACCGCACGGAAATGAGGGAGAAGCAGACAGATGAAGGACAACGAGCTTCTATTCGACCTCAAAAGCCATGTGCTGTATTCAAAGCCTTGCAAGAAAGAAATCCTGGCGAAAATCGCCCTGCACTATCCGGAAGCAGAGCGGGAGACAGTATGGGAAAAGGTGCAGCGGCAGTACGTGGTCTTTCTCTCCGACTGGCGCACCGATTTGGGCGGCAAAAAGAACTTCCACAACGGCGTAGGCGGCACCTACGACTGCATCGCCATCATGAGCTATTATGCGGTTTGCAAAGCCGTCACATCCTTCCGCGAGATCGAGGAGATGGAGGAAAACCTGATCCTGCCGGTCTTCCGCAGGCTGCGGTTTGTGGACTGCAACAAGCCGCTCTGGAGGAAGCTGATGTACAGGGCGTTTGTACGGGCGAAACGCGGCTGCGACAAGTGGCACGATTACGAGATGACGGTTGCGCCTTATGATAAAGATGACCCTATTTATTATGAATTTACATCGTGTCCGGCGGCGGAGTTTGCCATCCGGCACGGCCTTACGGATATTATGCCCGCCCTCTGCAATGTGGACTATGCGTCCATGGAACTGCTCCATGCCAAACTCGTGCGGACGACCACCTGTGTGGACGGCTGCCGGTGCGATTATACCATCTGCGGCGACCAGGACCCGTATGTCAAAGAACATCCCGAATATCGGGATGAAGCCGGATTTCGGCGAAACAAGCAACAATTCACGCAAAGGCGGTGAGACAAATGGAAACCTTTCTTGGAATCATGATCCCTTTCTTGGGAACAGCACTGGGCGCGGCCTGCGTGTTCTTTATGAAAAAATCCCTTGGCGATCTGGTACAGCGCTCGCTCGCAGGTTTTGCCGCCGGTGTGATGGCGGCAGCGTCCGTTTGGAGTCTGCTGATTCCTGCCATCGAGCAGTCGGAGGGCATGGGCAAGCTGTCCTTCCTTCCGGCCTTTATCGGCTTCTGGGTCGGCGTGCTGTTTTTGCTCCTGCTCGACCATCTGATTCCTCACCTTCATGTGGGAAGCAATCAGGCGGAGGGACCGAAAAGCAGGCTGGGCCGCACCACGATGATGGTGCTGGCGGTGACCTTACATAACATCCCAGAGGGCATGGCAGTTGGCGTGATGTACGCGGGCTTCCTCGCGGGAAACACACAGATCACGGCGGCGAGCGCGCTTGTTCTGTCCCTTGGCATCGCCATTCAGAATTTCCCCGAGGGCGCGATCATCTCCATGCCGCTCCGGGCGGAGGGCGAGAGCAAGGGTAAGGCATTTC
>CAJJNQ010000100.1 GCA_905193155.1 uncultured Christensenella sp. | reverse complement strand
CGAATGGCTTCTTTTCGTTCCATGGTTCTTCCTCCGTGTTTCAATCATCACACGAACGTTTCCGATCTCATTTTTTCAAAATGTCCACGATCTTTGCGAAGTCTTCTTTTGCCTCCTTGAAGATCGGCAGCATACAGTAGCAATGCACCATCTTTGGGCGGGCGGACACCGTATAGGGGACATTTGCCCGTTTGCAGGCTTTCTCAAAGTCCGGCAAAGCACCGTAGAGCACCTCGTCGGCAGAATAGAAGAAGTGGATATCGCCTACGCCGGTAAAATCTCCCCGGGAGCCGGAGAGCATATAGTCCGGCACATTCTCGCAGCCATGCCGCATGATTTTTTCCACTGTCACCATAAAGGCATAGTCGATGGAAACGTCCCGTTTATTGAGCGCCTGCATCCGCGCCTTTTCCGCATCGTTCCACGGCACTTCACCGGGGGATACGACGACGATGTGTCTCGGCTGCGGCAGCGGCTCGGGCTGCGCGTTGTTGTGCGCCGCGATCCCCAAAGCCAGCGCACCGCCGGAGGAAAAGCCGCAGGTACTGACATTTCCGCCGCCGTACAGTGTAATCATTTTTCGATAACATTCGTACACCATCGCGTATGTTTCAGTAATGCAGTGTTCCATGCAGAGCGGGTAAAACGGAAACCACACATCACAGCCGGTCTCACGGCAGAGCTTGCGCATCACAGGCAGGTCGCCCTTATCGGGGCCGATCACCATGCCGCCGCCAAAGAAATAGAGAATCGCGCGCTCGGACGGCTTCGGATGCTCTCGCACGATCAGGCAGGGAAAGCCGTTTACCGCGATCGTTTCATAATATGCCTTGCGGTCGGTGGGCGTAAAAACGCCACGATGCCGGTTCTGCTTTTCAATTTCCTTTCGCAGTGCATCCTCCGGCAAGGCGAATTTCTTTTTCGCGCCGGAGAGCTTATACGCCGTGCGCAGGATGGATGCAAAAATGCTCATGCTTGATCTCCTCATTTCCACGCTGTGACGCACAGCCAGCTTTTCTTTTTGTGTATCTGCACATCGTGAAAGCCCGCCTGCTCCAGATACGTCTTCAGCTCGGCGTCCTTGTAGATGGTCATGCCGCCGATGATCTCCGTCCACTTCTTGTCCTTGTCCGTATCGCCGCTGCTTTCGTTGCAGATGAGTAATGTCCCGCCGGGCTTCAGCACCCGATAAACCTCCCCGAAGCACTGCGGCAGGTCAGGCCAGAAATAGATCGTTTCAAAGGCCGTGACCGCATCAAACCAGTCATCTGCGAAGATCATATCCGCCACGCTGCCTTGCAGGACGGCACAGCGGCCCTCCGCGATGGCGGCCTCGTTGATCTTTTTGGATTTCTCTACGCTGACGGGCGAATAGTCAATGCCCTTGACAATACCCTGCGGGCATTTTTTCAGAAGTCTCTTGATGTTCGCACCGCCGCCGCAGCCGCAGTCCAGCACCTTGGCATCCGGCGCAAGCTCCAAAAAGCGAAGCCCCCACCGTGCCACAGGACTGTGCCCCAGGTTCATCATGGCGACCATGATTTTCCCGCCAAGCCCCACAGGCTTTCTGGTGTTCTCAAAAAATGACATCTTATCACACCTCCGATTTCACACATTCCGCATAGGTCAGCGGGAAGGACGCCTTTAGAACAGCGCTTTTCCGCACCGCCCAGCCGTTTTGCCGTAGGAAACGCAGGTATTCCTCGCTCGTCCACTTGCTGTGGAGAGGAAAGCCTGCCATCCTCATAAAAAATGCCCTGACCATGCCGGAAAAAGAGTTTCCGGCATGGGTGAAGGTCGGCGCAATCAACACGCCGTCATCCTTCAGAACCCGCTTGATTTCTTGCAGGGCTTTCTCCGGCTGCGGCACGATGTGCAGCGCGTTGGACACGATCACCACATTAAAGGACTGGTTCGCATAGGGCAGGCGGAACATATCCTGCACGGAGAAGTGCAGCTTGGCAGAGCGGGTATCTCGCTTTGCCTCAGCGATCATCTCCGCAGAGGCGTCCGTCGCCTCGATATGCGCTGCCGCGTTCACGATGTTTTTTGCGATCAGCCCTGTGCCGGTCGCCAGCTCCAGCACCGTCTTGGCTTTCACGACCGGACGGATCAGCCTATACATCTCTTCGTATGCCGCCCGATCCTTTCGCATGAAGCGGTCGTACCGACCGGAATTTCTGTCCCAGAAATTCTTATGTTTTCGCATCTCTGTCATTCCTTTTAGAGTTAGATTCAGCTAACCGATGTGCGCAGCTGTTAGGTTAGATGGCGCTAACCGTTGCGCCTTGAAAAAGCCGCATTTCTGCGGCCTTCCGCTCATTCAAATAACTCCCTGCAAGCACCGTACACCAGCGTTTCCAGCACCTGTGGGTACAATTCTCCGATTTGCTCCTTGTGCGAGACGGTCAGAATCAGTCCGCGTACTGTCGCGGCGGCAAGTGAAGTCCCCCATTTAGGAACAAGGTTATATTTTTCCAGAAGCTGACGAATGTGCGTCTCGTCATCGTGGTAATGGACATTTTTGATGTCATCCGGCAG
>CAJJNQ010000099.1 GCA_905193155.1 uncultured Christensenella sp. | reverse complement strand
GAACAGAGCCTGAAGGCTCTGTTCCTCCTTCCCTGCCCATTCCCCACGATCGTTTGAAAAAAGGGATTTTTTCCTGCTTCCCACGCGGGATATCTTGGACGTATAATGAATACAGAATCCGTGAAGGAGGAAACAGACATGGCACTGATTGCGGTTGTGGAAGACGAAGAGGCGATCTCGCGGCTGATCTGCCTGCACTTGCAGGCGGCGGGATATGAGGCGAAGCCCTATCTGACGGGGGACGCCTTTTTGGCGGATCTGCGGCAGAGCAGCCCGGATGTGGTGCTGCTGGACTGGATGCTGCCCGGCGACCATGACGGCATCGCGGTGCTCAAGGAGCTGCGGCAGAACGAAAAGACGCGCACCGTGCCGGTCATCATGCTCACGGCCAAGGCGGAGGAGCTGGACCGCGTGCTGGGGCTGGAAGTGGGTGCGGACGACTATGTGACCAAGCCCTTTTCCTTCCGGGAGATGGTCTCGCGCGTGCGGGCGCAGCTGCGCAGGACGCAGTGGGAGAAGGACGACCCCACCGTGCGCCGCTACGGCAAGCTGACGGTCTTCCTAAACGAGCACCGCGCCGCGGCGGACGGAAAGACGCTCAATCTTTCGCCAAAGGAATACGACATCCTCTGCAAACTGATGGAAAAGCCCAACTGGGTCGTCACGCGCGAGCAGCTGCTCAGCTCGATCTGGGGCGACGAATATGAGGGCGAGATGCGCACGGTGGACATGCACATGACCAACCTGCGCCGCAAGCTGGACGAGGCGGGCGCAAAGGACTATATCCAGACCGTGCGCGCCGTGGGCTACAAAATGAAGCCGCTGGAGGAAAAAGCGGAATAAAGAGAGCCGGGGAGGGATGCGACGATGCGCAGGCGGGTGCTGGGGTTGATCCTGGCGGCGACGCTGCTGGCGGTGACGCTGCTGGGCGCGGGAACTTATATCTATGTGCGCAAGCTGATGATCGAGCGGACGGAAGAGCGCATGGAGGACATTGCGCGCCTGCTGCTGAGCGAGCTTGAGCCGGGCGAGGAAGAGGAACAGGCAAAGCGCTGGCTGGAGGCGCTCAACGCACAGTATGACGTCTATCGCCTGACGCTGATGGACGCGCAGGGGCAGGTGTTCTTCGACAGCGACGCGGCGGCGGGGGAGATGGAAAACCACCTCGAGCGCGAGGAGATCAGCGATGCGCTGCAAACCGGCACGGGCCGCGCGATGCGCTATTCGCCCACGACCCAGCGGCACTATCTCTATGTCGCGGTGTATTCGGGCGGCACGGTGCTGCGCATCTCGCAGGACTTTGTGCAGATCCGCCAGATGCAGGGGACAATCCTGGGCATTGTGACGATCTCGGCGCTGCTGACGCTGCTGGCGACGGGGCTTGCGTCCTTCCCGGCGGCGCAGAAGCTGCTGCTGGGCCCCATCCGCGCGCTGCGGGTCGGCGCGGGGCGCATCGCGCAGGGCGATCTGAACAGCCGCATTCCCGATCAGCCCGCCGAGATGGGTATGCTGGCCAAGGACTTCAACGACATGGCCGCCGCGCTCAGCCGATCGCTGTCCACCGAGCGGATGCAGCGGGCGCAGCTGCAAGCCGTGCTGCACGCCATTCCGGCGGGCGTGATCGCCGTGGACGAAGCGGGCGTGGTGACGCAGTGCAACCCGGAGGCGGTGCGGCTGCTGAACCTGAGCGGGGAAAACGTCGGCAAAAAGCTGATGGAGAGCACGCGGGACACACGCCTGTGCGCGCTGGCGGAGGACACGGTGCGGGAGAATGCGCCGCAGAGCGACGAATGGACGGGCGAGCGCGTGCTGGCGGTCTCGGGCGCGCCCATTCGCACCGGCGGCGGAAAGAGCGTC
This sequence comes from uncultured Christensenella sp., assembly GCA_905193155.1. Lineage (GTDB taxonomy): Bacteria > Bacillota > Clostridia > Christensenellales > UBA1750 > Spyradocola. The sequence continues at coordinate 792 of CAJJNQ010000099.1, read as the reverse complement.
GGCGCGGCGCTGGTCATCAGCGACCGGACGCAGCTGCGCAAATTGGAGCAGATGCGCTCGGAGTTCGTGTCCAACGCAACGCATGAGCTGAAAACGCCGCTGACCGCGATCCGCGGCTGCATCGAGACCCTGCAGGAGCCGGAAATGGCGGCCAATCCTCAAATCGTATCGGAAATGCTGGAGATCATGGATGTGCAGGGCGAGCGCTTGCAGGCGCTCATCAGCGATATGCTGGAGCTTTCGCAGATCGAGAGCCTGCCGCAGCTGGATGGCGAGACGGGCAGCCTTTCCAAAGCAGTGGAGGAGGCGGCGGACGCGGTGCGGATGCAGGCGGAAAAGCGGGAGGTTGCGCTGCATTTGCAGATTGCGGACGGCGTGATCTGCCGCGCGGGACAGGAGCGGATGCGCCGCATTGCGCAGAACCTGATTGAAAACGCCGTGCGCTACAACAAGCCGGGCGGAAACGTCTGGGCGGAGGTGCGCGCAGAGGGGACGACGGGCGTGCTGGCGGTCAAAGACGACGGCATCGGCATCCCGGAGAAGGACCTGCCGCGCATTTGCGAGCGCTTTTACCGGGTGGACAAAGATCGGTCGCGCAACAGCGGCGGCACGGGGCTGGGGCTTGCGATTGTGAAGCATCTGGTGCGCCGCTACAACGGGGAGATGGAGATCCGCTCGAAGGTAAACGAGGGGACGAATATTACCATCCTTCTTCCGATGGAGGGTCGCTAAAAGCGGCGGCGGAGACAAACTTCCCATATGTGTGGCAAAAACACAGTATTCGCTTTCAGA
>CAJJNQ010000098.1 GCA_905193155.1 uncultured Christensenella sp. | reverse complement strand
GGGGGGCCTTCGGCCCCCCGCGCCCCCCTTTCGTCGTTTCTTTTCAGATCACACCGAACATGTGCAGCAGGGCAACGGTTACGACCGTCAAAAACAGTCCCAGCAGCACAGCCGCCGTGATCCGCCTGCTCCGGCTGCGGCGGCGCTCCGCTTTGAACTGCTTCCATTCGTCATTGAGTTCTTCCCGAATTTCATGCTGCTCTCTTTGGCAGGCGTTCGCCTTTTCCAGCGCGTCTTTCCACTGCGGAATGCGGCGAAACAGTTTTTCAGCCAGCCGGTAGGTTTCCACATCGTCCGCCTCCCGCATCAGCTGCACGGCGGCGTCATAAAAGATTTTCTCGCGTGTCATCGTTGTTTCTTGTTCCATAAACCGCGCCCCTTTGAAAAAACTTTCTGTATTTTCATTCTATCAGTTTCCGTGAGCAGATTCAACCCGCTCGATAGGCAAAAACCGGCGTTCGCGGGCGTCCTCTTCCCAAACGCCGGTTTTCATTCAAATATCCCCTTTATTCTTTCTTGGAGCCTTCTCCCTTCGCCCTTGCCCCAGTTAGATGATGTATTCGATCGCGTCCTCGTTCAGCTCGGTTTCGGTGTTGAACAGCAGCACGGCCTCTCTTCCTGCCTGCGACCCCAGGGCATAGAGCGAGTTCCCCTCAAAATTCCGCACCGAAACAATGCGGTTGTATTCGGCGGGATGGTCGCTGACGACGCGGACGCCGGGCTGCACGGGGCCGCCCGCATAAGGATCGAACAGGCTCACCTCGTCTCCCTCGATCCCGGTCAGCAACACATAATGCGCGCCCTCGAGATCAAGGCGCACCACGGCAGCGCCGCCACGGCGCAGCGCGTCGCGCAGGCGGCCGTTTGCCGAAAAGTGGACGTCCCTGCCGGAGAGATAGCTTGCCCGCACGGGCAGATGCCCCGCCCGGCCGAAGCCCTCCAGCCAGCTGCACAAAAACTGCATCGCCATGCAGGAAGTGCCGCACTTGCCCGCCGCGCCGTCTGCCCCGAAGCAATCCAGGCAGAACAACATCACGCTGCGCACCAGCTCCGGCGGGATCTGCTCCCGCTCAAACAGAAAGCTCACCGCGTTGAGCAGCGAGGTCGGCCCGCAATCGTATTCCGTCATCTGGTAGCGCAGGGGATTTTTCATGGTCGTCGCTCCAATCAGCATATTTACCAAGTATGTTAATGGGAATTATAAACACTCGCGCCGTCAAAGTCAAGAAAAGAATTGCCAAGGGGGATTATTTTTCAGTGAGTGTTTTGAGCAGCGCTTCACAGCCCTCCGACACGTCGCGCCAGGTGGCGGCAAAATCGTCGGTATACCACGGGTCGGCGACGCTGCCGGGGCGGTCGGTCAAGTCGAGCAGGCGCAGCAGTTTGCCCGCCGGGTCGCCGCCGCAGATGCGCCGCATATCGCGCAGGTTGCCGTCGTCCATGCCGAGGAGCAGGTCGTAGTGCGCATAGTCGGCGCGCGTCATCTGCCGTGCGGCGTGGCCTTCACAGGCGATGCCGTGCCGCTGCAGTTCGCGCCGTGCGGGCGGATAAACGGGATTGCCCAGCTCCTCCCGGCTGGTCGCAGCGGACGCGATCTCGAACCGGTCGGAAAGCCCCGCCTTCCGGACGAGATCCTTCATCACAAACTCTGCCATCGGGCTACGGCAGATGTTGCCCAGGCACACAAAGAGGATGCGGACGGGACGATGAAAATCAGAGAAACTTTTCATGTTTTACTCCTTGAAAGGGAAAGTGATTTGCAGATGAAATCGGATTGTGATAGAATAAAGACGAAAAAGAAAAAGGACGTGATTCCGATGAATGACAGATTAGATCTGGTTTCATTTCTTCAAGGACTTTTATTTGTTGTATGCTGCATCGGCTGGGGGGTAATTAGCTATACTTCAGCCTATTCAGGTTCTTTCGAGGACAGCGCAATAGTGATCATTACCCTGCTTCTCATATCATCCTTAATTGCCTTTGTCGGGTATTTATCTTACAGTAAAAAAGGAGTGCTGATTGTTCTGGGAGCGATGGTGGGAAGCGCCTTGCTCGGCCTTCTGCCGTTTGGCTTTGAAGCCATTGAAGACAGGCTGGCCGCTCGTCAATATTATACACAGGCTTGTCAATATTACGAAAATGGGGATTTGCGCAAAGCAGGCGATCAGGCCGGCAAATATCTCTTTATGGATAAAGGTGCGCAAAGGGATAAAGAACTGGATTTCATTCAGAATGTCTATCTAGAAAATCAAGCGGAGCTGCAAGAGGAAACCTTGCAGAAAGCACAGGAGCAGTACAGGATTTATCAGGAAAAACTGGATAAAGGCGTGCCATTTGTCGGAATGATGGAAAGCGATCTGGGAAAAACCCATATAGGATATCTGGATGGGGAAAAAGAAATTGATTTCGATAACTATGAATATCTTCCCTGGGCATATCTGTATCACTATGTTAATACAAAAAAACAACTGCTTATGACTGTCCGCTGCCGTGACGGTGTCGTGACCAATGTTTACGATTATCGCGACAAACCACTAACAACAAAACCACCTTTCCAAACTTACCATTCCTCTTCCAGTTCTTCTGACGACGATCCCTACAACGCCCGCGACTATGTGGATGCATGGGATTTTTACGAGGACAACTACGACGACTTCGACAATT
>CAJJNQ010000097.1 GCA_905193155.1 uncultured Christensenella sp. | reverse complement strand
GGGCGGGCCGCAGGCCCGCCCCCCGCGACCCCCCGCTGCACAAGAAAGGACAGACCCTTTGGGCCTGTCCTTTCTTGTGCAGCTTTTCGCTCTTAGTCGAAGTACACGGGCTTGCCGGTGGCGGAGGAGGTGTAGATGGCCTCCAGGATCTTGGTCACGACAATGGCCTGCTCCGGCTTGGTGATGAGGGGCGCATTGTCGTCCAGCACGTGCGCGATCCACATCTTGGCTTCCAGGTCGGCGGCGGAAACGGTCTCGCCGTCATAGAAGGCCACGCCGCCCGCGCCCAGGCCGGGTTCGGTGACGTAGGTCTTGCCGAAGCGCTCGCCGTTGATGCGCAGCGCGCCGCCTTCGCCCATCATGTCCGCACCGCCCTTGTCGCCGCAGAGGATGGTCTTGGCCTCATGGACGTCGAGGGTGTTCAGCGCCCAGCTGGACTCCAGGTAGATCGTCGCGCCGTTCTTCATGCGCACGAAGCCGAAGGCGGAGTCCTCCACGGTGAACTTTTCGGGATCCCAGGGACCCCAGGCGTTGGCGGAATTGGCGTGGGGCGCAAGCTTGTGGTACTTGGTGCCCACGACCATCTCCGGCTCATAGTTGTTCATCGTCCACAGCGTCAGGTCCAGCGCGTGGGTGCCGATGTCGATCAAGGGACCGCCGCCCTGCTTTTCCTCGTCCAGGAACACGCCCCAGGTGGGCACGGCGCGACGGCGGATCGCCTGTGCGCGCGCGTAGTAGATCTCGCCCAGATCGCCCGCCTCGCACACCTGCTTGAGGTAGCGGCTGTCGGGACGGAAGCGGTTCTGATAGCCGATGGTCAGCTTCTTGCCGGTGCGCTTGGCGGCGTCGATCATCTTCTGCGCCTCAGCGGTGTTGATGGCCATGGGCTTTTCGCACATGACGTGCTTGCCGGCCTCCAGCGCGTCCACGGTGATGTAGCTGTGGTCGCGGTTCGGGGTCAGAACGTGCACCACGTCGATGCTCTTATCCTGGAGCAGCTCGCGGTAGTCGGTGTAAACCTTTGCGCCGGGGACGCCGTATTCCTTGGCGGCCTTCTGCGCGCGCTCCTCGATGATATCGCAGAACGCGACCATCTCGGCCTGTTCCACCTTCTTCAAAGAAGGCATATGCTTGTTGTTGGCGATGCCGCCGCAGCCGATGATGCCGATGCGTACCTTATCCATTTTGTTCCATCCTCCTGAAAAATCTTCTGTTCTCGGTGAGTCTCCCCACTGCTTTCTATTTTACCGTTCCGCACCGCGTTTTGCAATTCTTTTCACAAAAAAGAAACGTACTCCGCCCCTTCCAGGTGAAACTTCTGCAAAGCGCCCCTCCCCGCATACACAAACGCGGGCGCGTGGTGTATAATGAGACACGGTGACCCAGACCTTTTTTTCCGGGGAGGACGAATTATGCCGATGGATACCGCCGCGCCGCAGCACGCGCAGCGCACCGATCTGATCATCCGCACGGCGCGGCTGGCCGGGCGGCTTTTACTGGAAAACGGCGCAGAGACCTACCGCGTGGAAGATACCGTGAGCTTCATCTGCAAGACCGGGGGGCTAACCGACGTTTCGGTCATCTCGCTGCCCACGGGCACCATCTATTCCTTTGTGGACGAGGACGGCGTGCCCCACAGCGAGGTCGTGCGCACCAAATCGCGCACCACCAACCTCTCCGTCGTCTCCCGCGTCAACGCGATTTCCCGCGCCGTCACCGCCGGGTCGCTTTCGATGGAGCAGGGCTTTGCGCAGCTGGAAGAGCTGAGCCGTACGCCCCCGCAGCCGCTGTGGCAGGGACTGCTGGCCAACGGGCTTTCTGCCTCGTTTTTTGCGCTGCTGTTCCACGGCGGCGGGTTTGATTTCGCCGTCGCGCTGGTCTGCGGCCTGCTCACGCGCCTGCTCGGCCTGCTGTTTTCCGAGGACAGCGTCTCCTCCACGCTCTACGCGCTGCTCTCCGGCGCGCTGTCGGCCGTCGTCGCGGTGCTCAGCGTCCGCTTCTTCCACATGGGCAATCAGACCCCCATCATCATCGGCGCGATCATGCCGCTGCTGCCGGGGCTGGCCATCACCAACGCCATTCGCGACACCGTCAACGGCGATCTGGTTTCGGGCGTGGCCCGTACCGCCGAGGCGCTGCTCAAGGCCGTCGCCATCGCCGCGGGCGTGGGCACGGTGCTGGCGCTGCTGCACTGAGCGGTCACAGACGAGAGAAAGGGTACGGCTGATTTTTTATGACACTGGGACGCATTTTCTTTGACCTGATCGTTTCGGGCGTGGCAACCGCGGGCTTTGCGCTGCTATTCCGCACCGAGACGCGCTCGCTGCTGCCCGGCGCGCTGATCGGCGGCGTGGGCTACATCGTCTACGACGCGCTGGCGCTCTCTTCCGGCTCCACGGTGCTGGCGGCATTTTTTGCCTGCCTGCTCATCGGCGCGATCTCGGAGCTGGCCGCCCGCCTGCTCAAGGGCCCCACCATCGTCTTCGCCACCATGGGCGTGATCCCCATCGTGCCCGGCTACGGCCTTTACCAGACCATGGAATACATGGTGCAGTCGGATTACAGCAGCGCCCTTGCCATCGGCATGGAGACCCTGCTCGTCGCCGGCGCCATCGCCATGAGCCTCGGCTTTACCACCGTCTTTGCCCGCGCGATGCTCCGCCGCCATGCAAAAGCGCAGACGAAAGGCTGAAGGGCCGGACAAAAAGAAGGGGAACCCCC
>CAJJNQ010000096.1 GCA_905193155.1 uncultured Christensenella sp. | reverse complement strand
CCCGCCGGGACTTCCCGTTCGGGCTTTGCGCTGACGGGAGGCCCCGGCCTTACTGCCGCCAGGCAGTGCGGAATCGAAACAGGAACGGAAGCCCCGCATCGGGGCGGAGAGGATCAAAAGCAAGCATGAACGACCGCATCTTCATCAAGGGCGCGCGCGAACACAACCTGAAAAACGTGGACGTGGAGCTGCCGAGAAACAAACTGGTGGTGCTGACGGGGCTGTCCGGATCGGGCAAGTCGTCGCTGGCGTTCGATACGCTCTATGCGGAGGGGCAGCGGCGGTATGTGGAATCGCTGTCCTCCTATGCGCGGCAGTTCCTGGGGCAGATGGAAAAGCCGGATGTGGACTATATCGAAGGGCTTTCCCCGGCGATTTCCATCGACCAGAAGACCACGAGCAAGAACCCGCGCTCGACCGTGGGAACGGTGACGGAGATCCACGACTATCTGCGCCTGCTCTATGCGCGCATCGGCGTGCCGCACTGCCCGGTCTGCGGCAAGGAGATCAAGCAGCAGACGGTGGACCAGATGGTGGATCAGATCCTGGCGCTGCCGGAGCGCACGCGCATCCAGGTGCTGGCGCCGGTGATCCGCGGGCGCAAGGGCGAGCACGTCAAGGTGCTGGACGACCTGCGGCGGGACGGCTACGTTCGCGTGCGGGTGGACGGCATCCAATACGAGCTATCGGAAGAGATCAAGCTGGAAAAGAACAAAAAGCACACCATCGAGGCGGTGGTGGACCGCCTGATCGTGCGTCAGGGCGTGAACAAGCGCCTGACCGATTCGCTGGAAACCGCGATGAAGGTCTCCGGCGGGCTGGTGGTCATCGACGTGATCGACGGGCAGGAGATGATGTTTTCGCAGAACTACGCCTGTCCCGACTGCGGCGTGAGCATGGAGGAGATGACGCCGCGCATGTTCTCCTTCAACAACCCCTACGGCGCGTGCCCCACCTGCTCCGGCTTGGGCACGCAGATGCGCATCGACCCGATGCTGGTGATCCCCGACCGCAGCCTGTCGCTCCGGCAGGGCGCGCTGCGCGTCACGGGCATGAACTCCGCGGCGGACGATTCGATGTTCGGCATGGTGCTGGAAGCGCTGGCGGAGAAATACGGCTTTTCGCAGGACGTGCCGGTGTGCGAGCTGCCCAAAGAGGGGCTGGACGCGCTGCTCTACGGCACGAAGGGCGAAAAGCTGCCGCTGCACTACGAGCGCGAGGGGCGCTCGACGACGTATTCCGCGCCCTTTGAGGGCGTGATCCCCAGCCTGGAGCGCCGCTACCGCGACACGCAGAGCCAGGGGATGCGCGAGGAATACGAAGCCTATATGTCCGAAACGCCGTGCCCGGACTGCCATGGGCAGAGGTTAAAGCCCATCTCGCTGGGCGTGACGGTGGGCGGCAAGAACATCGCGGAGCTTTCCGACCTTTCGGTGCGCAAGGCGCGGGAGTTTTTGAAGGGCCTTGTGCTTACCGAAAAGGAGGAGATGATCGGGCGGCAGATCCTCAAGGAGATCGACAACCGGCTGGGCTTTCTGTGCGACGTGGGGCTGGAATACCTGACGCTGTCGCGCTCGGCGGGGACGCTCTCCGGCGGCGAGGCGCAGCGCATCCGGCTGGCCACGCAGATCGGCTCGTCGCTGATGGGCGTGCTGTACATCCTGGACGAGCCGTCCATCGGCCTGCACCAGCGGGACAACGACCGGCTGCTCTCCACGCTCAAGCACCTGCGCGACATCGGCAACACGGTGATCGTGGTGGAGCACGACGAGGACACCATGCGGCAGGCGGACTATCTGGTGGACATCGGCCCCGGCGCGGGCGTGCACGGCGGCGAGATCGTCGCCTGCGGCACGCCGGAGCAGGTGATGCAGACCCCCGGTTCCATCACCGGGCAGTACCTCAGCGGCAAGCGGAAGATCGCCGTGCCGAAAACCCGCCGCAAGCCCACGGGCGAGCTGGTCGTGCGCGGCGCGCGGGCGCACAACCTCAAAAACATCGACGTGCGCATCCCGCTGGGGGTGTTCACCTGCGTCACCGGCGTTTCGGGGTCGGGAAAATCCACCCTCGTCAACGAGATTGTGCGCAAGGTGCTCGCCCGCGACCTGAACCGCGCCCGCACCCGCCCCGGCGACCACGACGGCATCGACGGCGTGAAGCTGCTGGACAAGGTGATCGACATCGACCAATCGCCCATCGGGCGCACGCCGCGCTCCAACCCGGCGACCTACACCGGCATGTTCGACCTGATCCGCAATGTGTTCGCGGGCACGCCGGAGGCCAAGGCGCGCGGGTACAAGGCCAACCGCTTCTCCTTCAACGTCAAGGGCGGACGCTGCGAGGCCTGCTCCGGCGACGGCATTTTGAAGATCGAGATGCACTTTTTGCCCGATATTTACGTCCCTTGCGACGTATGCAAGGGCAAGCGCTACAACCGCGAGACGCTGGAGGTGCGCTACAAGGGCAAGAGCATCTTCGATGTGCTGGACATGACGGTGGAGCAGGCGATGGGCTTCTTTGAGAACCACAAGCAGATCTACCGCAAGCTCAAGACCCTCTACGACGTGGGGCTGGGGTACATCAAGCTCGGCCAGCCGTCCACGCAGCTCTCCGGCGGCGAGGCGCAGCGCATCAAGCTCGCCACCGAGCTCGCCCGCACCGATACCGGCCGCACGCTCTACATCCTGGACGAACCGACCACGGGTCTGCACATGGCGGACGTGGAGCGCCTGATCCAGATGCTGCAAATGCTCACCGACGCGGGCAATTCCGTGCTGGTGATCGAGCACAACCTGGACGTGATCAAGACGGCGGACCACATCATCGACCTGGGCCCGGAGGGCGGCGACGGCGGCGGAACCATCGTGGCCGAGGGCACGCCCGAGCAGGTGGCAAAGATTCCCGAAAGCTACACCGGCCAGTGGCTGAAAAAGGTGCTGGCAAAATAAACGATTGAGCAGAAAGAAACGATAGAAAGGGATCGCCTTCAGAGACCACGTCATTCTTCCACGTGATATTGTATTCCGGATGCGC
>CAJJNQ010000095.1 GCA_905193155.1 uncultured Christensenella sp. | reverse complement strand
CATCCCCACTCCCTTTCCGAGGGACAGAAGCGCCGGGTGTCCATTGCCGCCGTGGCAGCGTCTCAGCCGGAGCTGCTGCTGTTGGACGAGCCCACCGTCGGTCAGGACGGAGAGGGACTTCAAACGCTGCTCCAAGCGCTGAACCTTCTGCATACGCGCACGGGCAGCACCATCGTCACCGTCACCCACGACCGCCGATGTGCAGGCGCCCTGTGCGACCGGGCCGCATGGCTCAAAGAGGGGCGCATCGAGAAAACCGGCGGCCCGGAGCTGATCGAAGCCGCATGGGTAGATTCAGCGGTGTTGTGAGCTCTTGCGAGAGGTACAAGGCGGCAACATATCTCGACCCGGTCTGAGATCAAAATGCAAATTTCCGTTTGAGGAGGTGTAATATGGAAAAGAAAGAGTACCGACAGCTTTTGTCTCAAAGGCAATACATCCAGCTTCTTTTAGCGGATACGATCAACCGCTTCGGAGATTCCATAGATGTGATCGCTTACTCGTGGATCATGTATGAGATCACTGGCAGCGCATCGCTGATGGCGCTCGTGGTCGGTCTGAATTTCGTTCCGACCGTCTTTCTCACGCCCTTTGCGGGTGCGTTCGTAGATCGCATAAGCAAAAAAAGGGTCATGGCGCTTGCCGACCTGCTGCGTTTTCTGTTTGTTGCGGCAATTGTGACGCTCTACACCACCGGCCTTTTAAGCCCGGCGCTCATCGTGGTTTTTACACTGGCCACCTCCACGGTGGAGGCCTTTCGCCTTCCTGCCGGCGGCGCAATCCTGCCGCAATTGCTGGAGAAGGAGTATTATACGTTGGGAAAGGCCGCCAACTATTCTGTTTCAAGAATATCGGGGCTGGTCGGTTATATGCTTGCGGGCGGCGTGATCGCGCTAATAGGCGCTGTCGGCGCTCTGTGGATCGATGCGGCGACATTTCTGATATCGTCTGCGATCATATGGTCGATACGGTATAAGGAGAACCTGCAGGGCGCAAAGCAGACGGTAAAAGGTGTGATTCGGGATTTTGCGGAGGGTTTTAGATTTATCCGTGCAAGCAGGACGATTCAGACGGTGAGCCTGATAGGGCTGCTGATCAACTTCGGCATCATGCCGTTGACCGTTTTTCAGACGCCGTATGTATCCGACTATCTGAAAATGGGGCCTGAGACGCTTTCGTATATCAAAATACTGACGTCTGTTGGCATGATAACGGGATCTGCGCTGCTTCCAAAGCTCGGGAAGATCAAAACCCCTGTCATTGCAGTCGCCGCAGGCGTTATTATGGGCGCGGCGCTGATTGAAATGAGCATCGCCCAAAGCCTGTCTACGCCGGTTCTTAAAATGGGGATTCTCACACTCAGTATGCTCTCCATCGGCTTTGGAGGGGGACTTTTGAACGTTGTCATTGGAAGCTCTGTGATGAAAGCCGTTCCAAAGGAGATGATGGGGCGCATCAGTGGATTTCTTACCGCCATGATGCAGGCCTCCATGCCGGTTGCATCCTTTATCTGCTCTGCACTGGCTGTGTATTTCCATATCCCGCATATCCTCGTTTTCTTTGGGAGCATGACGCTGATCTGCAGCCTGGCGCTCTATTTCAGGAAGAAGCTCGATGCTTTAAGTTGATTTGGAGGGAGGCGATGTGCCTGAAACGAGAACACAAGAATTTCTGGGACAGAAATGCCGGTCGGTACGACCGCTTTATGCGAAGGGATCGGGCGGCGTATGAGGAGATGTACGAGCTGATCCGGCCGGTCGTGAAAGCAAAAACGGTGCTGGAGCTGGCGACCGGCACGGGGCTGATCGCAAAGCAAATCGTGAACGCGGCGGCGCACATCGAGGCGACGGACGCCTCCGCGGAGATGATTCTTGAAGCAAAGCGAGATAATCGCTCTGCGAAGCTGCACTTTTCGGTGCAGGATATGTTCCGCCTGCCCTATGCGGATAAGTCCTTTGATGTAGTGATCGTGTCCAACGCGCTGCATATTGTGCCGCAGCCGGAGAAAGCCCTTGCCGAGATTCGCCGGGTGCTGAAAGACGATGGCGTGTTGATTGCGCCGACCTTTACCCACGCGGGGAACTCGTTTACCGGCAAGGTCAGGGCATTTTTCATGAAGCTGGCGGGCTTTCCCCTGCGCAGCAAGTGGACGAGCGCGGAATACCTGCGGTTCCTAAGGCAGAACGGCTGGACGGTGCGGAAAAGCGTCGTGCTGAAAGCATCTTTCCCGCTGACCTATGCCGAGTGTGTAAAAATGGAGGTGTGATATGTCATTCTTTGAAAACACCCGCAAGCCCGTAGGCTTTGGCGGGAAGATCATGGTCGCCATGATGAATGTCGGGCACAGCGCCGTGGCCCGGTGGGGGCTTCAATTTCTGAATGCTGCGCCGGACGCCAGGGTGCTGGACTGCGGCTGCGGCGGCGGTGCGAACATCAAGAGACTTCTGAAAAAATACCCGCAGGGTATCGTGAAGGGCATCGACTATTCGCCCGTCAGCGTGGAGAAATCCAAAAAGGTCAACGAAGCCGCCATCGCGGAGGGACGCTGCGCCGTTCTGCAAGGCAGCGTGGCGGATATGATCTTCGCAGACGGCTGGTTTGATGCGGTCACAGCCTTTGAAACTGTCTATTTCTGGCCTGACCTGCCGCAGTGCTTCCGGGAGGTCTATCGAGTGCTGAAGCCCGGCGGAACCTTTCTCATCTGCAACGAAAGCAATGGCGACTCGGACAAGGACAAGAAGTGGACGGAGATTATCGGCGGCATGACCATCTATAAGGACACCGAGTTGAAGGCGTATCTGGAGCAGGCGGGTTTTCACGAGGTTCAGATACACAAAAAGAAAGGCTGGCTCTGCGTCACGGCGCGGAAATGAGGGAGAAGCAGACAGATGAAGGACAAGAAGCTCCTGTTCGACCGCAAAAGCCATGTGCTGTATTCCAAGCCCTGCAAGAAGGAGATACGGGCAAAAATCGCCCTGCACTACCCGGAAGCGGAGCAGGAGACGATATGGGAAAAGGTACAGCGGCAGTATGTGGACTTTCTCTTCGACTGGCGCACCGATTTGGGCGGCAAGCGGAACTTCCACAACGGCGTAGGCGGCACCTACGATTGCATCGCCATCATGAGCTACTACACAGTCTGCAAGGCCGTCCCATCCTTCCGCGAGATCGAGGAGATGGAGGAAAATCTGATCCTGCCGATCTTCCGCAGGCTGCGGTTCGTGGACTGCAACAAGCCGTTCTGGAGGAAGCTGATGTACCGGGCGTTTGTGCGGGCGAAAGGCGGCTGCGACAAATGGCACGATTACGAGATGACGGTTGCGCCTTATGAAACCGACAAGCCCATCTATTATGAGTTTACGTCGTGTCCGGCAGCGGAGTTTGCCATCCGGCACGGCCTTACGGATATCATGCCCGCCCTGTGCAATGTGGACTATGCGTCCAT
>CAJJNQ010000094.1 GCA_905193155.1 uncultured Christensenella sp. | reverse complement strand
AGAGGGGCCGTGGCCCCTCTCCCGGCCTTCCTTCAAGCGATTCCCCACCGGGGAATCGCCTCCGCTTTACTCAATCGGCCAACCGAAAAGAGGCGGAACGTCTCTTTTCGGTTGGCCGATGCCATTTATGATTATTCGAGGAAATCCTTGAGCTTCTTGGAGCGGCTGGGGTGGCGGAGCTTGCGCAACGCCTTGGCCTCGATCTGGCGGATGCGCTCACGGGTGACATTGAACTCCTTGCCGACCTCCTCCAGCGTGCGGGCACGGCCGTCGTCCAGGCCGAAGCGCAGGCGGAGCACCTTTTCCTCGCGGGGGGTGAGGGTGTCCAGCACGTCGGTCAGCTGTTCTTTCAGCATGGTGAACGCGGCGGCCTCGGCAGGGGCGGGGATGTCGTCGTCGGGAATGAAGTCGCCCAGATGGCTGTCCTCCTCCTCGCCGATGGGGGTCTCCAGCGAGACCGGCTCCTGCGCGATCTTGGTGATCTCGCGCACCTTTTCCTCGGAGATGCCCATCTCCTTGGCGATCTCGGCGGGAGTGGGCTCGCGGCCGTACTCCTGCAAAAGCTGGCGGGAGACGCGGATGAGCTTATTGATGGTTTCAACCATGTGCACCGGGATGCGGATGGTGCGGGCCTGATCCGCGATGGCGCGGGTGATGGCCTGACGGATCCACCAGGTGGCGTAGGTCGAGAACTTGTATCCTTTGGAATAGTCGAATTTTTCGACGGCCTTGATCAGGCCCAGGTTGCCCTCCTGAATCAGGTCGAGGAACTGCATGCCGCGGCCGACATAGCGCTTGGCGATGGAAACGACCAGGCGCAGGTTGCTCTCGGAGAGCTTTTTGCGGGCTTCCTCGTCGCCGGCTGCCATGCGCTGGGCGATTTCCAATTCTTCCTCGGCGGAGAGCAGCGGCACCTTGCCGATCTCCTTGAGGTACATGCGCACGGGGTCGTCGGTGGCGATGCCTTCGGGGACGGAAAGATCCTCCGCCTCGGCGGTAAACTCCTCCGCCTCGGCCTCCTCCATCGCAAGCTCCTCCTCCGGGGGCTCCTGCGCATCGCCCGTCACATCTATGCCCATTTCCTCGAAGCGGTCCAGTATGTTTTCATACGCTTCGGGCGAAACCTGCAAATCGGCCAGTGCTTCCTGGATTTCTTTCTGTGTCAGCGAGCCGTTTTTCTTTCCCTTCTCGATCAGCGCGGCGACGCGCGCCTGCTTGTTGTCAACGGTGGACATCGGGGTCACTCCTTTCGGTCGAACAGATCCCCGCCGCGCGTTTCTCCTGCGCGGGCGCGGGATTTGCAAAAGCCTCTATATCCGAAAGCCGCAGAAATTCTCGCGGCATTGTTTTCCTTCTTCGGCGTTTTCACTCATCCGCCCTGCTTCAGCCGCTCTCTTCTGTCCAGCAGCTTGGTATAGAGCGTCATCAGTTCCATCTGCTCCTGCGGGGTGAGGCCGGGCTTGGCCAGCTTCTGCTCGCAGTCGTCAATGTCCTTTTCCAGCCGCCGCTCGTGCAGGGTGTCGATGCAGTCGGTCATCATCTTCACACGCTTATCCGGCTCGCACCTTTCGCCGATGAGCAGGATGCGGGAGATCTCACCGCGCAGCGCGTCGTCCTCGGTCTGCTCCATGGCGGCCTGCACATCGCGCAGGGAACCGCCGCGCCCGATGAGGATATCTGCCAGAAACGCGCAGCCGGGGTCGGTAAAATCGCTGGTCTTGAGCAGCTCTCTTGGCACCTTTTCACCGGCGCAGATCATGGCCAGCAGCTCCTTTTCCGCGCGGACATACCGGTCATCCTCCCTATTTTTCCCGTAGGAGGAAACGGTATTCGCCTCCCTTTGCGGCTCGGCCTTCGGGGCGCGGCGCTTGCCGACCTGCTCCATCAGCGTCTCTTCGGAAAAGCCGGTTTCGATGGTGAGCCTGCGCACGAAGCGCTCGACCTCGACCGGGTCCTCCAGCCGGCGCAGCACCTGCGAAGCGTCCACGGCGTATTTTGCGCGGGCTTCGGCATTGGAAAGATCGTATTTTGCCGCCAGCGTATCCAGCCGGTAGGTGGTGGGGTCGATGGAGCCCAACTCGTTTAGGGCTTGTCCGCCCTTGGCGCGGACGTATTCGTCCGGGTCCATTCCGCCGGGCACGACGGTCACGCGCGCGGGGACGTTTTCCTGCTCAAAGAGGTCAAGGCCTCGGGCAATGGCGCGCTGGCCTGCGCCGTCGCCGTCGTAGGTGATGAGAATCTGCGGGGCGTAGCGCTTCATCAGCCGGATCTGCTCGTTGGTCAGCGCCGTGCCCAGGGTGGCCACGCACCCGTCCACGCCGTGCTGATAGAGCGACACCACGTCCATATATCCTTCCACGAGCCGCAGGCTCTCGCGCCGTCCGCCCTTTAGGAAGTTCAGGCCGTAGACGTTTTTGCGCTTGTTGAACACCGGCGTATCGGAAGAATTCAAATATTTGGGCTGTCCGTCGCCCATGACGCGCCCGCCGAAGGCGATCACGCGCCCGCGGGGGTCGAATATGGGGAACATCACGCGCTCGCGGAAGGCGTCAAACACCTTGCCGCCCCGCTCCAGGGCGAGGTTTGCGTCGATGAGCTCCTGCTTGGCAAAGCCCAGGTCGGAAAGATGGGTATACAGGCTCGACCAGCCCCTGGCCGTTGCACCCAGGCCGAAATGCCGGATCACGTTGTCGCGGATGCCGCGGTTGTGGAGGTATTCCAGCGCCTGCGCGCCGTCGGGCGTATACAGGGTTTTGTGATAGAATTTTGCGGCCTCGACCAGCGCGGCATAGAGCCGGTCGCGATCCTTTTTCGGCCCCGTGTCCTCGCCGCGCTGCAATTCCGGTATGGGCATGTGCGCGCGCTCGGCCAGGTGCCTGACCGCCTCGGGGAATTCCATGTGCTCGATGTTCATCACAAAGGTGATGACGTTGCCGCCCGCGTGGCAGCCGAAGCAATAGAACATCTGCTTTTCCTGATCGACGGAAAACGAAGGCGTTTTCTCGCCGTGGAAGGGGCAGAGCCCCCAATGCTTGGCGCCCTTCTTCTGCAGCGTGACGTATTCGGAGACGACCGAAACGATGTCGGATTTATCGCGCACTTCGTCGATCCACTCGCTGGGGAACCTGCCTGCCATGCGCTTCCTGTCTCCTTTCCGCCGTCGATCCTGCTGCCCGTCCATTCACACTTTGTTCGTTGTTTGAAAAACGAACCGATAATTATATTCTCTGGTTTTTCTGCAAATCCTTCTGCTTTGCGCTTTTTTCTCACAAAAAAAGCGTCTCTTTTCCCTTACTTCGTCAAAAAGCTGAAAGATTCGGCCTTTTGGCGTTTCCGTATATTCTGCGGAGAGAAAGTTCCCTCCCGGCTGTTTTCTTCCCAGCGGTGCGCGCATCGCCTCCCCTTGTGTTAGGGGATGCGGCTCGGCGCAGCCGAGACGGAAGGGTGACCCCTCGCAGCACAAACACCCCCCTGTCCGGCTCGACGCCGGACAGCTCCCCTTACAATCTTTGCACCGAAATAGCGTTTCAAGCTATTCTGGTGTTGCGGTCGCGGAGCGACCTGCGAAGGGGAGGCAAAGGGCTCGCCAGACCGGACCTCCATCTATAAGCGGGGGGAGCTTCGCTCCCCCCTGCACC
>CAJJNQ010000093.1 GCA_905193155.1 uncultured Christensenella sp. | reverse complement strand
ATATGGAGGAAGGCAGAATGCTTACCTGCTTACAGGCAGTCCTTGATTTCACCAATGCCGGCTGGCGGCAGCTATGCGATACCTTGTAATAAATCCGAAAAGTTGATTCGGGCGGTTCATCCGTCCGTTTCTTACGGCCGCCGGTTAGAGACGGTTAACCGATAAGAAAAGAGTTTGCGATGACAGTGTTTGAATTTGAATTCCAATATGCGGAGGCGAAGCTGCCCATCCTCCGACAGGTCGGAGGCGGCATCCCGTCGGGACGCTGCGTGGTGCTCTGCGGAGGCAGCGGATGCGGAAAATCCACGCTGCTGCGGTGCATCAACGGTCTAATCCCACAATTTTACGAGGGAGAGCTGAAGGGCTTTTGCCGCCTGAACGGGCAGGACACCGCCAGGCTGCGTATCGGCGAGATCGGCGAGCTGGCAGCATCGGTATTTCAGGATCCGCGAAGTCAGTTTTTTACTGTGAACAGTTCCAATGAAGTGGCCTTCGGTCTTGAAAATCACGGTCTGCCGCAAGATAAAATCCGTCAGCGGGTGGAGGAGGCCTTCCGGATCTTTCATCTGGAGCGGCTGAAGGATCGCAATGTCTACGAGTTGTCCAGCGGTGAACGGCAGCTCATCTCCATCTTGTCCGCGTGGGCAATGGACACAGATATTTTTCTGCTGGACGAACCCACGGCCAATCTGGACTTCGCAGCCACGCAGCAGTTAAAAGAGATGGACATTGACGGAGAGGAGCTGTCGCCGGAGCGGGAGAACATTGAGCTTCGCCATGTAGACTTTTCCTACGACAGCAAGCCCATTCTGCATGATGTGTCGTTGACCATCCCGGAGAAAACCACCGTCGCCATCGTCGGCCCATCAGGAAGCGGCAAGACCACCCTCTGCAATCTAATGGCGCGGTTCTGGGACGTGCAGTCCGGCAGCGTGCGCCTCGGCGGACGGGACGTGCGGGAGTACAGCTACGATAGTTTGATCCGCAATTTCTCCTTTGTGTTCCAGCGGACCTATCTGTTCTCGGACACCATCGCCAACAATATCCACTTCGGAAAGCCCGACGTCTCCATGGAGGAGGTGCAGGCCGCGGCGAAGAAGGCGCGGTGCTACGACTTTATCATGGCGCTGCCGGACGGCTTTGACACCGTCATCGGCGAGGCAGGCAGCTCGCTTCCCGGCGGCGAGCGGCAGCGCATTTCCATCGCACGGGCGATCATGAAGGATGCACCCATCATCATTCTGGACGAGGCCACGGCCAATGTTGACCCGGAAAATGAAAAAGAGCTGATGGAGGCCGTCTCAGAGCTGACCCATGACAAGACGGTCATCATGATTGCCCATCGGCTGAAAACCGTGCGCAACGCCGACAAAATATTCGTTGTCGATCACGGCGAGATCGTCCAGCAGGGCACCCATGAGGAGCTGGTGGCGGTGGACGGACTTTACCGCCGCTTTGTGGTGGAACGCAAGCGGGCCGCCGGGTGGAAGGTCTAAAGCGGCGCAATCTGAAAAATACTATGAGAAGCTCGTATCAGCCATTGACCGATACGAGCTTCTCCGTTTTCTGTTTCATGTAGTGTAATAGTCTCGGCATTCGCCGCCGCGTCCCCAGCGTCATGGTTCTCTCCCAAGCAAGCCTCGGATGCAGCGTCGGATAAACTTTCCTTGTTCTTCTGCTTTCATCGTCCTGCCTCTGTCCCAGCTTACACGAAGCCCATCTTCTTGTACCCGCAGTCGCAGTATGGCCCGCCGGAGGCGATGGTGTACTGCCGCACAAAGTCGGTCACGCCGCCCGCCTCACTCATGGTGTAGTCCAGACGGCACAGGGCAGGGGTCAGGTCGTACAGCCCCAACTCCTTCATCAGCACACAGATACCACACTTTGTAAAACGTCCCTCATACCCGCTGCCATCGGGGTATTCGTAAAACTCCATATTCCACGAGTAGGGGTTGCGGTCGGCGGCTTTCAGTGCGGCGGTGGCTTTCATGTCGGTAATGTCCTTTTCGGTGAATTTGCTCTTACCGCTCATTCGGCAGAACCGTTTCATGGGCTTTGTCATCATGGCGTTGGCGTAATAGACCGTCAGCCGTTCCACGTCCGGACGCTCCGGCATGGAGAGAATAAACGCGCCGATCATCGCGCAGTTGACGAGGTTCATCTTGAACCGGTCGCCCTTTTCAAATTCAGGCAGCTCGGAGATGATCTCCCTGTATTTCGGCTTTGCTTTTTTCGTGATGGCTTTTGCCGTATTCGTACCGTAGCCGAACACCACTGTCAGCTGCTTTTGAAATGAGCCTGCAAACATCGTCCACATGCCGAAAGGCATTCCCAAATAGGTCACTTTTTGTCCCTCCAATCGCATATCACGCGGGTCATGCGGCGGTCAATGTCAATGCGAGCCGTTTTACACTCCCTGGGATATTTCTTCGCAGCGCTGAACGCCAGCTTGACAAACAGTGCCGAGCCGACGGGAAGCATGGTCTTGAGCATACCGTCGGGGAAAACAAAATGCGTGCCGTGCTCATATACGACCGCCTCGACTTCGCAGGAGTGCGGTTTCTCCGCAAGGCGTTTTTCCATGCGGCAGATATATTTTGCGGTGTCCCAAAGTGCGTCGTCCTCTGCGCCGACAAGAGACAGCTTGCCGCGGATATTCTCGACCTTTATGAATTCCTCCTCGGTAATCGGGTGCGCCGCTTCAGAGTCGTCAAACAGCTTGCGGGAGGCAATCATATTGCCGGTGCGTTTGGACTCCTCCGAGATTATGCGCCAATAGTCAGGGTGCTGATAGCAAAACGGCATGTATGGCAAGGGCTTTCCCTTGTAAGAAAAGAGTGATTTTCCCACCATTGGCCATTCCCTGCAGCCATCCTTTTTGCCCTGCATGAACCCCTGCCACACAAAGTCGCTGGGTGTCATTGCAATGGTTAGAGAAATGTCGCTGAATATCGATGCTGCCGTCAGGGCGAGGGTGCCTGTCGTTGAGGCTCCCGCAATGCCTATTTTTTCGTTTCCGTGTAATTTGAGCCATGCCATTGCTTTTTCGATGCGTTCAAGGGGATAGTTGTGATGACCGTAGTCCTTTTTCCCGGGCGACATAGTCAATACGTTCACACCGAGGCGGATCAGCCACTTCACCGCCGAGCGCGCCATATAATCCTCGGGGTCGTCGCCGAGCATGGCGATGACGGTGCAGTCCGATCCGTCCTTGCACGCCCAATACGCGCCGTAAAAGCCATCGCTTTCAACATCAAAGTGGATGTGTTTCATTCAAAACGCCTCTTTCAAAAGTTGATCTTTACAATCTGCATCTTCATCATTCCGTCACCGACTTTGGCAAGAAAACGGAAAAAGCTGCTGACGGATGGGTCTTTCAAATCGGTGTAGCCCAGCATATAGCCTCGGCTGGTGACCTGCAAGCGGCTATCCCACGCACTGATCTCTTGGGGAGCGTCCGAAACTGCGAAATACGCGCCCACATCCTTGATCTTCGCACTCTTGAGCCATGTCTTGGCGATCATCTTCACCGCCGTCCGATTTGCAGCGTCAAACACCAGCACGCTGCCCGGAAAAGCGTCTGCCATTTGCTGTACCAGCGCCTTGACCTGCTCAGTCAAAAAGTAGTAGAACACGCCGGAGGCAAAGAACACCGCACCGCCCGATGCATCGATT
>CAJJNQ010000092.1 GCA_905193155.1 uncultured Christensenella sp. | reverse complement strand
GCATCAGCGACAACATTCGTCCGGCGCTGTACGGCTCCGACTACACCGCCGTTCCCCGCTTCTGCCTGCCAGGCCGCCCCGGCCGCGTCCGCCGCACAGCGGCGGTCACGGCGTGCGCTACGCGCACGGCGCAGCCCGGCGAAGCCGGGCACGCGGCCGGGGCGGCCGTCAATTTCGCGCAGCATCGCTTCAGGAACGGATTCCGTACCTGTTTCTTCCTGCGCAAATCCCATCCGGTGCGCGGCAATCGCTTCTGCCTCCACCCGCGCCGCAACACCCTTGCCGCGCCCCCCGCATCTCCTTTCCCTTACGCTTCTCCCTTCTTCATCCGCGCAATCGCATCCTCCGCCGCGCCGCAGATCAGGGCGTTCACGTCCAACTGCGCCGCGCGCAGCAGGTTCACCGCCGGGGCGGTCAGCTTTTTTTCCGTCCTTTCCAGCAGTTCCTTCCGCAGCTGCGCCGCCTGTTCCGCCGTCAGCTTGCCGTCCGCCGACGCGCCCTTCATCGCGCCCGCCAGCGTCTGCTGCAATTCGCCCACGGTCTGCTGCGCCGCAGCCGTCACCTGCTCCACCGCCGCGTTCAGATTGCTCAGCTTGCTCTGCTGCCCGATCTTCGCCGCCGCCCACGCGCCCGCCACGCCGATCAGCGCCACCGCCAGCTGCGCCGCGATCTCGGTCAGCGCCTGCACCGCCTCCAGCGCAATCGGGTGGATCGCTCCGCCCTCCCGCGCCGCGCAGCCCGTCAGCAGCAGCACCGCGCCCAGCAGCACCGCCGCCGTCACCGTCACCAGAATCTCCGCCTTTCTCCCGCTCCTCTTCATCCTTCGCATCTCTCCTCCCCCGTCTCCGTTTTCTTCTCTGTTTTCTTCTCTGTTTTCCTATTCCGCTTTCCTTTTTTCCGATTCTTCTCTCCTCTTCGCTCCTTCACACTCCCCCGCCCCGCCGCATACACTGCCATTGTCAACCGATCCCTCTTCCTACATAAAAGGAGGCTTTCCGCAATGTCCTTTTATTCGTACAAAAACTGCAATCAGGACAACTGCCCCGGCCCGCTCAAGGGCGACGCGCGCGGCCTGCGCGAAAAGGTCTGCGTTCAGGTCAAAAAGGTCTACGATTCGTGCATGCAGCAGGAACAGCTGGACAAGGTCTGCGTCACGGTTTCCGACATGACGCCGGTCTGCGGCTGCGGGGGCGATGCCACCGCGCCGTTCACCCCGCCGCTGTGCTTTGAGAGCTGCCGCTCCTCCGGCTATACCGGCGCCATCCGCAACCTCATCATCGACCGCATCTGCGACCGGCCGGGCTTTGCGCGCGTGCGCTGCGCCGTGGACATCCCCATCGACGTGCTGTTCACCGATTCCTCCTGCCCCTGCCGCGAGGGCCTTGCCCACGGCACGGTCACGGTGGCCAAGGACGTGATCCTCTGCATCCCGGACGAGAGCATCGTGCCCTTTACGATGGAATCCCTCGTCAGCGCGGTCTGCGTCTCCGGCCGCTACTGCGGCAATTCCACCTTTGAATTGACGATCTGCGTCACGGTCATCCTCAAGGTCATCGCCGAGGTCGAGATGCTCATCCCCTCCTACGGCTTCTGCTCCGTGCCGCCCTGCGAGGAGTTTGCGGAAAACGTCTGCGACGAGTTCTTCTCGCTCCCCATCTTCCCGCAAAGCCCCTGCGCCGCCAATTCCCCCAACACCTCGAATTGCAATAACCAGACCGCCTGCTCCTGCTCTTCCTGCACCGCCTGCAAATGCTGACCCGCTTCCTACATATCCCGACACCTCCCGGGAGCGCCGATTAGGCGCTCCCTTTTTTCTTTCCAATTCCCCAATGGGCGGGGGAAGCTTCGCTCTCCCCTTGCTGCGCACCGACCCACCTTCGGTGCGCCGGTGTTCCGCCGGGCTTATTGGCTTCGCCAAACGCTCCGGCTCCAGGCTCGCTTCGCTCACCCTCCGTCTACGCACCGAAATGCTCCTTCGGAACATTCCGGTGTTCCGCATGGCTTATTGGGATCAGAGAGCACACCGTGCTCTCTGATCCCAAACGCTCATGCTTCAGGTTCGCTTCGCTCACCCTCCGATGCCGCACCGAACCGGCTCTTCGAGCTGCTCCGGTGTTCCAATGGGCGGGGGAAGCTTCGCTCCCCCCTTGCTGCGCACCGACCCACCTTCGGTGCGCCGGTGTTCCGCCGGGCTTATTGGCTTCGCCAAACGCTCCGGCTCCAGCCGCTTCGCGGCCTCCGGTGGGCGGGGGAAGCTTCGCTCCCCCCTGCACCCCTCTCTCCCACCACCCGCGCACTGCGGGACGGTCGGACTCTTCGTAATGTCTGCCATGACGGACTGAAAAAGTGTCCTTCCTTTTAAGAAGCAACCCCTCCGTCCCTCTCCGCCTTCCCCCTCTACTTCCCGAACAGCATCTCCTGCAATTCCTTGTGCGCCTGCGTCACCAGCCCGTTGCAGCCCTGCTGCTTCAGCCCGTCCAGGCTGGCGTAGACCCCCTTGCACAGTACCTGCATCGCCCCGGCGCTCTCCGTCAGCCGCGCTTCCACCGCGCTCAGCCGCTGGATCATCTTCACGACTCCCGCGGCCAGTCCGCCCAGCGTCCCCAGCACGCCCAGCACCGTCGCCATCAGCCCGAAGTCGATCGTCACCACGGCAGCAGGCCCCCTTTATTGTCCCCCATCGCGCGGTTGGTCTCCCGGCCGAAGATTCCGTCCGCCGCAATCCCCGCGCTTTTCTGAAATTCCCGCACCGCGCGGTTGGTCTTTGCGCCGTAGACGCCGTCCGCCTCGATCCCCAGCTTCTTCTGAATCCAGATCACCCCCGCGCCCTTGGTGCCCTTGCGGTAGAGGCAGAACCTGCCGCCCTGCCCCGGACACCCTGCCCCGGAGTAGCTGCCGAACCACGCCGCGTTCCACCCCCGCGCGTCCACGTGGATGTAGGTGTGATGCGCCCTGTACATCCCCACCCCGCCGCGCAGCCCCAGATCCTGCATGAACTTCTCCGCCCATACCGCGATCACCGCCGCCGGAAGATACCCGCCGTCCTTGACCCGCACCCGGAAGTCCGCCGCGTTGCCCCGCTTGTGCTGCGACCGCGCCGCCCCGCCGACCCGCGCGTTCAGCACCCCCGGCCTGTACCCCCCGTGCGGCGTCAGCACCAGTTCGCACCCCGGCCATTTCTCGCCAAACTTCTTCCAAAGCCCCTCCATCAGCCGCAGAATCCGCCGATCGATCTCCCGCGCCTCCACCGCAGGCGCTTCTTCCCCCGCCTTCAGTACATCCCCGTATTTTCCCGCATCGTAAAAATCCGCCAGCTCAAAATGCTCGCTCAGCCTGATTTTCTCCGCCATCCAATTCCCCCCTTCGCTTTTTCCTTTTGCCTTCCCCGCCTGTTCCGCCTCTCGCTTCTTTTTTTTGCCTTCCCCGCCTGTTCCGCCTCTCGTTTCTTTTTCCTTTTGCCTTCCCCGCCTATTCCGCCCTTCCTTCTCCCTCTTCCACCTTCACCAATTTCATCCCTGTCGTCCTTCCCCGTCCGCTTCTTCCACCTTCACCAATTTCATCCCCGTCGCCCTCTCCCATCCCATTACCTGTCCTTCCTCAATCTCCACCAGATTCACTCTCTTCCCGTTCCCATCCATCGCCATGTATACCGCCATCTTCATCTTCCTCCTTCTCGTCACATCCAAAGGCTCCCCTCCCAGGGGAGCTGGCGCGCAGCGCCTGAAGGGTGCCCCCATGGGGTTAGGGGCAAGGGGAAGGGGCCTCGCAGGCCCCTTCCCCAATCTGCACTCGGAATGCGG
>CAJJNQ010000091.1 GCA_905193155.1 uncultured Christensenella sp. | reverse complement strand
ACCCCACTTGTTAGATAGTATATCATACTGTCTAACAAATGGGGTGCAGTTCATTCTTATGGGGCAGGGGTTTTTTCTGCATTTCCGGCGGACCGTCTGCATAAAGATAGATCGCATTCATTTATTCGCAAAAGTATTTGCGCAGTGTTTTATTTTGTATCATGCAAAATCATGCATATCCGTCCGCATTTATCGCTAAAAATGCAGGATATATATTGTTTTGTGTTAAGTCGCAATTTATCTTGCTAAAGCGATAAATAAAAGATTGTCAATCTGTTGCAAACCGTGTATAATGACAGAAACGCGCAGAAGGATACTCGTCGTACCTTCAAACATCACCGCGTTTTTAGGAGGATGTTGTTATGAACCGCGTCTACAATTTTTCGGCCGGCCCCTCTATGCTGCCCCTGCCCGTACTCGAAAAGGCCCAGAGTGAGCTCGTTTGTTACGGCGACACGGGAATGTCCGTCATGGAGATGAGTCACCGATCTAAAATGTACGAGGGGATCATAGCAAAGGCGGAAGCGGATCTGAGAACGCTGATGCACATTCCCGAAAACTACAAGGTGCTCTTTTTGCAGGGCGGTGCGTCGATGCAGTTTGCGCAGGTGCCGCTGAACCTGCTCTCCGGCTACAAAACCGGCAAGGCAGATTACATCAATTCCGGCAACTTTGCCAACCTTGCCATGAAGGAAGCCAAGCGCTACGGCGACATCAAGGAAGTCGCCTCCTCCAAGGACATCGGATATACGCAGATTCCCGATTGGGACGAGAAGGAATTCCGCCCCGATGCGGACTATTTCTACATTTGCGGCAACAATACGATCTACGGCACGCGCTACACCAAGCTCCCCGAAACGGGCAAGGTGCCGCTGGTGGCCGACCTCTCCTCCAGCATTCTTTCGCAGGAATATGATGTGACCAAGTTCGGCATCATCTTTGCCGGCGCGCAGAAGAACATCGGGCCTGCGGGCGTGACCATCGTCATCATCCGCGACGATCTGTTGGGTCATGCGCTGGACATCACTCCCGTGATGCTCAACTACCAGACCATGGCCGACAAGGGCAGCATGTACAACACGCCCCCGACCTACGGCATCTACATGGCGGGTCTGACCTTCGATTATCTGCTCTCTCAGGGCGGCGTTGCGGAGATGGAAAAGCGCAATATCGCAAAGGCGAAGATTCTCTACGACTATCTGGACGAGAGCAAGCTGTTCCACAACCCGGTGCGTCACTGCGACCGCTCGCTGATGAACGTCACCTTCGTCACTGGCGATGCGGACAAGGACGCGGCGTTCGTCAAGGCGGCGACCGCGGCCGGTTTCGTCAACCTGAAAGGACACCGCTCGGTCGGCGGCATGCGCGCCTCCATCTACAACGCCATGCCGGAAGAGGGCATCGTCAAGCTCGTTGCCTTCATGAAGCAGTTCGAGGCTGACAACAAGTAAGCTGAATAAGGAGTATTTTCCGTTATGTATACAATTCAAACGCTGAACGCGATTTCGCCCGTGATTTACAACCATCTGCCGCAGGACAGCTACACGGTGGCCAAGGAAACCGCCGCACCCGACGCCATCATCGTGCGCTCGGCCTCCATGCTCGACATGGAGCTTCCGGCTTCCCTGCAGTCCATTGCGCGCGCAGGCGCAGGCTACAATAACATCCCTGTTGACAAATGCACCGAAGCGGGCATCTGCGTGTTCAACACACCCGGCGCCAACGCCAACGCCGTCAAGGAGTTGACGCTGGCAGGTCTTCTGCTGGCCTCGCGCGACATCATCGGCGGCGTGGAATGGGTCAAGGAGCTCAAGCCCGGCGAAACCTCCGTCGCCAAGCAGGTCGAAAAGGGCAAGAGTCAGTTTGTCGGCCCGGAAATTCAGGGCAAGACGCTGGCCGTGATGGGTCTGGGCGCAATCGGCGTGCTCGTGGCCAACGCGGCGGCGACGCTGGGCATGAAGGTCATCGGCTACGACCCCTTCATCTCGGTGGAAAACGCCTGGGCGCTGTCCACGACGATCCAGCGCGCGACTTCTCTGGACGCAATGCTGGCCGAAGCGGATTATGTCACGGTGCACATTCCGCTTTCCGACAAGACCCGCAACATGATCGACGAGCAGGTGCTGGCGAAGATGAAGCCCTCTGCGGCGCTGCTGAACTTCTCCCGCGCCGAGCTGTGCGATACCGCGGCGGTGCTGGCTGCCTTGCAGGCCGGCCGGCTGCGCAAATACGTCATCGACTTCCCGACCGAAGCCGTCATCGGCCAGCCGGGCGTGATTGCCCTGCCGCATCTGGGTGCATCCACACCCGAATCGGAGGATAACTGCGCGGACATGGCGGCTCTCCAGACCCGCGACTATCTGGAGACCGGCAGCATCCGCAACTCGGTCAACCTCCCCGCCTGCGAGCTGGAGCCTGCCGAGAAGCACCGCATCACGGTCATCCACAAGAACATCCCGAACATGATTGCGCAGATCACCGCGCAGCTGGCCGGCGCGAATGTCAACATCGAGCACCTGGTCAACAAGTCCCGCAAGGACGTGGCCTATACGGTGGTCGATTCGTTGGACGACCTGCCCGCCGATATCGTGGAGACGCTCTCCGCTGTGGAAGGCATCATCCGCGTGCGCGTGGTTTGCTAAAGGCCGAAATGCAAAGGGAATCCGGTTTGCCGGATTCCCTTTTTTGTGCTAAACTGATGAAGGCGAAAAAGTGAAAGAGGTGAGCTCTTTGCCGGAAATTTGGGATGTTTACGACGAAAACCGTGTCAAAAAACCGTATACGCATGTGCGCGGCGTACCGCTGGACGAAGGGGACTGGCATCTGGTGGTCGAAACCTGGGTCGTCACGCAGGACAACCGCGTGCTGCTGACGCTGCGCGACCCCAATAAGCACTATGGCAATCTTTGGGAATGCACGGGCGGCTCGGCGCTGAGCGGCGAGGATTCCATCACGGCGATTCACCGCGAACTGCGCGAAGAGACGGGGCTGGACATGGGAAACGTGCAGCCGACGCTGCTCTGCACCACACTGCATCACAACTCCATTGTGGACACCTATGCCATTCGCTTGAACTTCACGCTTTCGGACCTCGTGCTGCAACCCGGAGAAACGGTGGACGCAAAGTTCGTGGATTTCTCCGCTTTGGAAGATTCCTCCTGTGAAAGCTGGCTGCCGGAGCCAATCGCTTACCGTCTGCGCACCGCGCTGCCGCTGCTCAAGCGCTTCCTCGAGGGGGCGGAATGCACCGATATGTATTCGCTGGACGGACATCCGCTGGGTTACAGCCGTCTGCGGCTCTGTGACGGCGTTGCACCGCAGTTTCCGCGCGAAACCTGCCTGGTGCCGCTGCTGTTCCTGATGAGCGAAGAAGGGCGCATCTTGCTGACACAGCGTGCGGCAGGACGCGCCGCAGAAGGCGAGTGGGCGTTGACCGGCGGCGGACTGCGCCCAGGCGAAACACCCGAGCAGGGGATGCGCCGCGAAGCACGCGAGGAAATCGGACTGTCGCTCCCCTCCCTCAGCGAAGTCGGCAGGCTGATATTGGGGGAAGAAACAGCACACTGGTGCATGGTGCTGTTCGCGTGCAGGATGCCCTTTGCGCTTGCCGATCTGCGCGTCGATCCTGCCGAGGTTTCCGACGCAAAGCTGGTTGAACCGGAGGAACTTTCACAATTCCCGATGGTGCGCGGCATTCTCGACAAGAACCCCGCGCTCTATCCCGCACTGTGCTGCCTGCGGGAACAAAAGGCTTGAGTTTCCGCTTTCATGGCGGGCGTGCCGGGGGGTGCCGGGGGCCTGCGACCCCCGGCACCCCC
>CAJJNQ010000090.1 GCA_905193155.1 uncultured Christensenella sp. | reverse complement strand
CGGGGGCGGCTGCGGCCGCCCCCGACACCCCCTGGGGTGGGCTTACCCGGTCTTAGTTTGTGCAGGAGTTGAATGTGGCTGCAAACCGAGTGCAGGTTGGGGAAGGGGCCTGCGGGCCCCTTCCCCTTGCCCCTAACCCCGGAGGTTTGGGGGAAGGCTTTCGCCCTCCCCCTTGCCCCCTACCCGGCGGCAACCCCTCAGTCACGCTGCGGCTGTTTTTATTGCAACATGGGAAGTGGTGATCTTTTTCGTGGGACTGAATTTGATTGATTACGCGATCGTGGCGCTGTTTGCGCTGTCGGTGCTGGTCGGCCTGCACCGGGGAACGGTGGCCACGGGGCTGAACCTGCTGGCGCTGGGGCTTTCGCTGGTGATCGCGAAGCTGTGCTATCCGCTGGCGGCGGAATGGATCGCCGGGCACGAGACGTGGATGAACTATCTGGTGTATTTTTCGGAGGGCTCGTCGCACATCCCGACGGCGATGATGGAATACGCCCGCGCGGACATCACGACCTTGACGGCGGAGCAGGTGCAGCAGGTGATCCGGGCGGCGAACTTCTCCGCGCCGTTTGACGAGTATCTGGCGGGCAACATCGCCGGGCAGGTCTACGCGGGGCAGTATTTTACGCTGTTTGACTATTTCAATCAGACCGTGGCGGACGTATCGCTCAACACGCTGTCGTTTTTGCTGATGTTCGCCTTTGCCTATCTGGTTTCGACCCTGCTGGTGCGGCTGATCGACGATACCTTCTGCTTCCCGCTGCTCAAGGCGTGCGACAGCTTGGTCGGCGGCGCGCTGGGGCTGCTGCGCGGGTACGTTTTGATGATGCTGCTGGCGACCATGGTGCCGCTGGTGCTGAACATGCTGCAGATCCAGCTGATTCACGATCTGGTGGACGGCTCGGCGTTTTTGAAGCACTTCTATCCCGGAAACTGGTTCTTCGGCTGGATCCGGTCGATCCTGTAAAAAAGAGAAAAACGGAAAGGAAAAGGGCGGAAGCGGCATGGGGGAGCAGGATTGGGAAAAGAGCTGCGCGGTCGTGCGGGAGGAGTGCAAATCGCTGTGCTTTCGGGTGCGGCAGGACGGCACGGTGGAGATCCGCGCGCCCAGGCTCTGCCCGGATTTCCTGATCGAGCTGTTTCTCCGCCGGAACCGCGAGCTGATCGCGCGGCAGCGAAACGAGGTGCTGGCGCGGGCGGCGGAGCGGTTTGTGACCGTGCGGCTCGTGGGCAAAGAGATGCCGGTGCTGCCCGCGCCGCCGGAGAGCGGAAGGGCGCGGCTGGAAAAGGGCTGCGTCTATCTGCCGGAGGGCACGCGGGAGGAGCAGACCGCGCTGCTGCGGGAATTTTATAAGGAG
Source organism: uncultured Christensenella sp. (assembly GCA_905193155.1). Lineage (GTDB taxonomy): Bacteria > Bacillota > Clostridia > Christensenellales > UBA1750 > Spyradocola. Next base: position 2,533 of record CAJJNQ010000090.1, on the reverse strand, counting down.
CAGGCGCACGCCTACCTGCCGCTGCGGGCGGAGGAATGGGCGGCGCACTTCGGCATCGAGATCCGCGGGGTGAAGATCACCTCGGCGCGCAAGCGCTGGGGCAGCTGCAGCAGCCGCGGCGGGCTGAACTTTTCCTGGCGGCTGATGATGGCTCCGCCCGAGGCGATCGACGCGGTCATCATCCACGAGCTGATGCACCGCATCGAGTTCAACCACTCCAAGACCTTCCGCGCGCTGGAAAAGAAGAACGTGCCGAATTACGAAGCCTGCCAAAAGCAGCTGCGCGAGACGGCGCGGCATTTCAGCGACATTTAGGAGAGAGAAAAAGAAACGCCGTCCGGCAGAACCTGCGGGCGGCGTTTGGCGTGAAAGGGAGAGCGGCGCGGGGGCGGCAAAGGTGTTGCCGCGCGAGTGGGGGCTGCACGGATTGCCGCCGGTCGGGGCGGCGTGCGCAGGAAGGAAACCCCTCAGGCGCTGCGGCGCCACCTCCCCCCTTCGCACCGAAACGCCCCTTCGGGACGTTCCGGTGTTGCGCATGGCTTTTTTTCCGAAAAGAGCATACTATGCTCTTTTCTCCAAAACGCACATGCTTCAGGTTCGCTGCGCTCACCCTACGGGTGTCTTCGCGCCCGAAGCCTCCCCTGTGTAAGGGGAGGTGGCAGGCGAATGCCTGACGGAGGGGTTCCCCCCTTAGCGGTAAATTTCCTAGGAAGCCTCCCTTCCCTCACAGCCACTCGTATTCCTTCAGATGCTCGGTCAGGGTGTAGAGAGAGGTAGGCACGCTGTTCGGGCTGCGCCCAGAGGATGCGCAGGGCCTGAACGGGAGAGCGGCGCGGGGGCGGCAAAGGTGTTGCCGCGCGGGTGGGGGCTGCGCGGATTGCCGCCGGTCGGGGCGGCGTGCGCAGGAGGGCAACCCCTCAGTCCGCTGCGCGGACAGCTCCCCTTACACAGGGGAGCCAAGGAGACGGCGCCCGAAGCCTCCCCTGTGTAAGGGGAGGTGGCAGGCGAATGCCTGACGGAGGGGTTCCCCCCTTAGCGGTAAATTTCCCAGGAAGTCTCCCCTTCCCTCACAGCCACTCGTATTCCTTCAGATGCTCGGTCAGGGTGTAGAGGTAGGCGCGCTGTTCGGGCTGCGCCCAGAGGATGCGCAGCGCCTGCTTGACGGCGGAGACGAACTCCGGCGAAAGCCCCGCAAGGCCGGAATCGCACAGGGGACAGACCGGACGGGCGCGCACGTCGATGCGCACGGTGAGCTTGTCGCCTTTGACATAGGGCGTCAGCGGGAACAGCCGGCAGGCCAGCGGGCGCATCCTGCGCGGACAGGGCAGCTTGCAGCTGAGCAGCGGCACGGGCTTGCCCTCGTGCGCAAGGCCGGAGGGCGAAAGCGCCATCCACATCTTCGCGGCGGGGTTGTCGTAGAGCGCTTCCTCGCCGGGGAAGAGCAGCATTCCGCTGGTTTCGTAGTCGGGATCGTCCTTGCAGCAGGCGGCGGAGCAGAACGCGCCGCAGTCGGTGGGCAGGGGCGTGACGTTTTCCAGCAGATCGCGCGCGGCCTTCACGGCCTCCAGCGCGGACGGGCAAGAGCATTCGGACATCAAAAAACACCTCCGAAAGGGGATTTTTCAGCGGATGGAACACAACGTCTATTATGCGTGCGGCGCGGAGGAAGCGCTGAGCGACCTTGCGCGCCGGGGCGAGCGGGCGCAGCTTTGCTACCTCGACCCGCCGTTTTGGACGGGGCGGGATTTCGGCGCGTACGACGACCGGTTTTCCTCGCCCAACGAATATTATGACAGCATGGCGCGCATCCTGCAAGGCGTAAAGGGCGCGATGGACGAAAACGGCAGCGTCTTTGTCCACATCGACGAGCGCGTGCACGCGCGACTGCGCCTGATGATGGACGAGATCTTCGGGGAGCGCGCCTTCCGCAACGAGATCATCTGGGCGTACCGCAGCGGCGGCCGCGCCAGAACGCACTTCTCCCGCAAGCACGACACCATCCTCTATTACGCGCTATCGGACAAGGCGTTTTTCGACCCGCTGGGCGACCCGCTGCCGCGGAAGCTGGCGCGCGGCAACCACATGCGCCGCGGCGCGGACGCGGACGGGCGGGAGTATTCCGCCATCCTTTCGGCGGGGAAGGAATACCGCTACTATGACGACGAGGGCGTGGCGCCCAGCGACGTGTGGGACGACATCCCGCATTTGCAGCAGCGCGACCCGGAGCGCACGGGCTACCCCACGCAGAAGCCGGAAAAGCTGCTGCGGCGGGTGATCCTCTGCGCCAGCCGTCCGGGCGACGCCGTGCTGGACGTGTTTTCCGGCTCCGGCACGACGCTGGCGGCGGCGCACAAGCTCGGCCGGCGGTTCATCGGCGCGGACCGCTCCCCCGAAGCCCAGCGCACCACGCGCGCGCGGCTGAAGGAAATCGGCGCCGAGTGGGAGGAGCGGTAGGGGTAACCCCTCCGTCACCTTGACGAGTAAGGGGAGCCAAAGAGACAACGGAGTATTGCCTCCCCTGTGTAAGGGGAGG
>CAJJNQ010000089.1 GCA_905193155.1 uncultured Christensenella sp. | reverse complement strand
TGTCCGGCCCCCCGCCCGCAGAGAACGCCCCCTGCCGCAAACAAAGTTTGCGGCAGGGGGCGTTCTCTGCGTCTCCGTCTCTTATCTCTCCGACAGCAGCTCCAGCGCGCGGCGGCGCATCTTCTCATAATCGCGGTAATCGACCGAGCACATCTTACCCAGCGGCAGCAAATCCGACGGCTCGCCCTCTTCCTTCGCGGGGAAGAAATACTTGCGCACGTCCTTTTCGCGCAGCACGGATCCGGCCAGCTCGTCCGCCTCCTGCGCCCTGCCCGCCTCGTCCAGGCGGCGCAGCAGCTCAAAGTCCTCGATGGCGCGCCGCAGCGCCATGTAGCGCAGCGACAGCAGCGGATACCCGTTGCGCGCGGGATAGACAAAGTTCGTGTCCCCGGCGGCAAACGCGCCGTAGCGGATGTCCCTGCGCGGGTCGTCCGGCCACACCGTGTAGTTCCAGCGCAGGAAGCCGTCGAACTTCATGTGCCGCGTCAGCGCGCCGATCAGCCGCGTCTCGCACAGATCGCTGCGCAGGAAGGTGTTCGGGTGATCCGGCCCGCAGCAGACATACCAAAGGAAGCGCTTGCCCGTCAGCTCCCGGCGGATGCGCTCCAGCTCGTCGAACTGCACGCACACCGATTCCAGCGACGGCATGAAATCGTCGATGTAGTCCGAAAACTCCGGAATGAACTCCGCGTGGTTGATCGCGGTCTTTAAGCGGAACTTAGGCGCGACCCGGCGGATGCGCTCGATGCTGCGGCGGTAGGCGGGGATATTCGCCGGCTCGTCCGCCGCCAGACGCACGCGGGCAAGCCGCCCCGTCTGCTCAAAGTGCGCCTGCAGCGCCGTGAGGAAGCCGTCCACCTCGCGCATGTCCGAAAGGTAGGAAAGCGCGCCGGTCTGCTCGTCCAGGCAGGGAATGCTGATGTACGGCTCCGGGTCGCCCGGCACGATCTCGCGGTCGTCGAAGCTCGGCTTCATCCAGATGTTGCACAGCCCCAGCACCTCGATATCGCCCAGCACGCCGTGCTTTTCAAACACGCCGATGTAGCGGTCCATCGCGGAATAGTCGTATTCCAGCGCGCCGCCGGCCTTGCGCACGGCGCGGATCATCGCGTATTCAAACAGATCCGCCGGGAAGCGCGCATTGTCGATGCAGCCCTGCCCGCGCCACGGCACGTCGCCCGCAAGCACGGTGATGGACTTCTGCCCCAGCGCCGCCATGCTCGCCGCGTACCGGTCGATCACCTCAAAGTGCGCGTCGCTCCAAAGCGGTGTTTCCGCCTTGCGCGCCAGGTTCGACGGGTGCTGCCACAGGTCCAGATAGAACGCCTTCGCTTCCGGCAGGCGCACGGGATAGACCTTGATCGGCAGCTCCCACTGCCCGATGCACTCCTCCGCGTGCGTGCCGAAGGCTTCATACGCCCGAATCCGCACCGGCACATTCCCCGCCGCCTCGGGGCTTACCTGCACAAACACCGCCGCCGTCTCCCCCGCGGCGTATTCCGCCGTCTCCGCGCTCTCCAGGACGTCCGCGCGATACAGCCCGTCATCGTCCTCAAGCAGCCCTTCGATCCAGCTTTCCACCTTTGCGCCCGGCGCGGTGATCTCCAGCCGCACGCGCGGGCGGTGTCCCTTTTCGGAATACCACTGCCGCTTTGCCGTGGAAAGTGCCCAGTCCTCCTCGCCGCGCACCACGATCTGGAAGCACGCCCGGCCGCCCGCCTGCGTAAACAGCTCCTCCGCGCGCAGGTGCTCCGGCACCTCGCAATACCCTTCCGGCCCGCGCACGAGCTTAAAGCCCTCGCTTGCAAAGAGAATCTCCGTCTTCATCCCTTCGCCCTCCCGTTTTTTCCGTATTTTCCTCTATTCCGCGCCCTCCGGGGAGATGCCGTGCGCAGCGTTGTACCGCTTCCAGGTTGTCTCGAACCAATCCCGCGTCCGGGGCAGCGGCCGCACCGGCTCAAACCGGCTGCAAAGCCCGCCGTCCGCCCCGCGCTCCGTGGTCAGCACAAACCCCGCGCGCGCGTCCCTCTCCGGCGCGTAAGCATATTCTAACAGATTCGCCGCGCCGGACGCCTTTCCCTGCCCGCTTTCCAAAACCAGCGCCGCGCCCCGGCTGCCGCATTCCGCCGCCGAAAGCCGCATCGCGGAAAGCATCGCCAGCTGGGTCTCCATCATGTCCTGCGTCTCGATTGCGCCGGGCAGCTCCTGCACCGTCCGCGCCCGCACCGGTAGATTCCGCCGGATCTCCTCTTCCAGCGCTTCCATCCTCTCCGGGTCGCGCACAAACGCCGCGCAGGCCGACATTTCGCGCTGCATCCTTCTGCGCAGCGCCATCGGGTCGGGTGCGTCGGGGCAGATTCTTCCCTCTATCCGCCCGCGCCCGGAGTGCGCGCGCCGCCCATCTTCCGTCTGCGCGGGCACCGTTTCCGACACCCCCGCGCTGCCGCACGCTTCGCTCGCGCTCCCAGGCGTCCCCAGCGGCGCGGACATTTCCTGCGTCCCCCGGGGGCCGCGCCGGGTGTTGCCTGCGTCCCCGATTTCCATGGGCGCGGCCTGCCGCCGCCTTGCGCGCATCGCGATGTGCTCCGCCGCGCGCTGTGCCCCGACCTGGGTGGAGTTCAGCGCCGTGCCGCCGGGACGCGCCAGCCCGAAGGTGCCCGCCGCCTCGCCCGCGGCATACAGCCCCTCCACCGCCGTCTGCCAGTGCGCGTCCACCGCAATGCCGCCGTTGTTGTGCTGCGCGCACACCGCGATTTCCAGCCGATCCCGCGCCAGGTCGATCCCGTGCCGCCGGTAGAGCGCCGCGGCCTGCGGGTTGAGCTGCTCGAGCCGCGCAAAGGGCGTTTCTCCCAGCGCGCCGGATTTTTCGAGGTACTCCCGCGCCGCGTCGCTCAGCGCGCCGAAGCCGCGCTCCATGCCGCAAGGGTTTTTCGTGTAGTCGAGAAACACCCGCCGTCCGAGCGCGATCTCCCGCTGCACCGCCAGATCCACGCGCGACGAGCCCTCCGCCTTCCGGCTGTCAAACGGCCATTGATACCCCTTCAAAAACACGTTGTCCAGCGCCCGCGCCGCCGACCCGAACGCCTCCGGCAGAAACTCCCGCTCCGCGCCGCCTTCGTCCACCGAAACGTAGCGCGGCAGCACCTGCTGATAGCTGCCCGACAGGTTCCACCGGAACCCCACGCTCGCCAGCCCGTATTGCCACAGGTCGAGGTTGCAGCCCGCCGCGCCCGCGCGCAGCGCCAGCCCCGTCGAGCCGGTCTGCGAGGCGGGATACACGCTCTTTTCGTAGGCGATCGCCGGGCCGCCCGTGCACAGCACCACGCTGCCGGTCTCAAAGCATACCCAGCGCGCCTCTTCCTCCAAATGCTCCAGATCGAGCGCCAGCACGCCGCGCACCCTGCCGTTTTCCGTCAGGATCTCCGCCGCCAGCATTTTGTCGTAGATCGGGATCCCCTTGCCCAGCACCGCGCCCTCCAGCTTCTCGGTCATCACCTTCGAGGTCAGCGGCCCCACGGACGTGGCGCGCCCTTTTGTGTCGTGATCGGTCTGATACCCGATGTATTCGCCGTATTCGTTCGTCGGGAACGGCACGCCCAGCAGGTTCAGCTTCATGAAGGCCTTGACCGACCCCGCCGCCTCGCAAAGCGCCGTGTCCCCGTGCATCGCCCCGCCGGCAAATAAGTCCGCCGCCATGCCGTAAACGCTGTCCTCCCTGTCCGAACAGAGCGACAGCTTGTAGTAGGTCTGCTTGTCGCTGCCCGTGTTGCGGCTCGTCCCGTCCAGCCGCCCCTTCGTCAGCACCGCGCAGTCCGTAACCCCGCACGCAAACAGAGCGTCCGCCGCCGCATACCCCGCGCATCCGCTCCCGATCACCAGCGCCCCCACGCGCACCATCCGCATCCCGCATGACCTCCTTCACTTAATAAAATTTATCTTTCCCCCCTGTCGCAGCGGACCGAGAGGCTGCCTCCCCGGCTCCCCTGTGTAAGGGGAGCTGTCCGCCGCAGCGGACTGAAGGGTTGCCTCCGGGGTTAGGGGCAAGGGGAAGGGGCCCGCAGGCCCCTTCCCCAGTCTGCACTCGGTTTGCGG
>CAJJNQ010000088.1 GCA_905193155.1 uncultured Christensenella sp. | reverse complement strand
CTTTGCGCCCTGGGGCGTATCCTCCAGAATGTATCCCATGGAGGTAATCAGGTCGCGGATGCGGTCCGCTTCCTTCCAGTTTTTGGCCTTGCGGGCTTCCTGACGCTGCTGCACCAGCGCCTCCACGTCGCCCTGCGTCTCGTTCTTCTTGTGATAGAGCAGGCCGAGCACGCCGGTCAACTCGTTGAGCGCCTCCAGCGCGGCCTTGACCGCCTTAGTGGATGCGCCGCTGACGGCGACGATATTGCCTTCCTTGACCAGATCGAAAATCGCGCCGAGCGCGCCCGCGGTGTTCATGTCGTCGTCCATGCAGGCGATGAAGCGCTCGCGGATGGCGGGAATGGCGTCGATAAACTTCTGCTCCGCCTCGTTCGGCTCGCGATCGACGGTGCCGCCCTTTTCCAGCAGGAATTCGTAGTTGGCCTGCGCGGTGTAAAGACGGTCGAGCGCGCTCTTGCTCTGCTCGATCAGCTCCTGCGAGAAGTTGAGCGGGCTGCGGTAGTGCGCCGCCAGCATGAAGTAACGCACCGCTTCCAGATCGTACTTTTCGCCGATTTCACGGACGGTGAAGAAGTTTCCTGCGGATTTGGACATCTTCTCGTTGTTGATGTTGATGAAGCCGTTGTGCATCCAGTAGCGCGCAAAGGTCTTGCCCGTCGCGCCCTCGGACTGCGCAATTTCGTTTTCGTGGTGCGGGAAGATCAGGTCCTGACCGCCGCAGTGAATATCGAGCGTCTCGCCCAGGTATTTCATGCTCATGGCCGAGCACTCGATGTGCCAGCCGGGGCGGCCTGCGCCGAAAGGCGCTTCCCAATAGGGCTCGCCCTCCTTGCGCGCCTTCCAGATGGCAAAGTCCATCGGGTGGCGCTTGTTTTCGTCCACCTGAATGCGCGCGCCGCTCTCCAGATCCTCCAGGTTCTGACCGCTGAGCTTACCGTAGCCGGGGAACTTCTCGGTGTCAAAGTACACGCCGTCCCGGCTGACGTAGGCCAGACCCTTGTCGATCAGCTTCTGCACCAGCGCGATGATCTCCGGGATGTGTTCGGTCGCCTTGGGGTGAACGGTCGCGGGGCGCACGCCCAGCGCTTTGGCGTCCTTGAGGTATTCCGCGATGAAGCGCTCGCCCAGTTCCTTGACGGTCGTGCCCTCTTCGTTGGCGCGGCGGATCATCTTGTCGTCAATATCGGTAAAGTTCTGCACAAAGGTCACGTCGTAACCGCGCCATTCCAGATAGCGGCGCAGCACATCGAACATGATGATGGGGCGCGCATTGCCGATGTGAATATAGTTATAGACCGTCGGGCCGCAGGCGTAAATGCCCAGCTTTCCCTCGTGCAGCGGGACCAGTTCTTCCTTTTTGCGGGACATCGTGTTATAGATCCACATATGTTTTCTCCTTCTCCCTCGCGTGCTGAGGGCAATCCTGTGTATTTCTCTGTTCGCAGTCTTCGCATTTTTCGCCGCGGTTTTTGCGTTCCAAGCAGATTTCCAGCTGGTCGATGCGGCGCTGGAGCGCTTCCAAACGCTCCTTGACCGGGTCGGGCAGATGGATCTGATCCAGATCCGGGCCCACACACTTGACGCTGCCCTTGCGCACCACGCGGCCGGGGTTGCCCACCACGGTGCATTCCGGCGGCACCTCCTTGAGCACGATCGCGCCCGCGCCCACCTTGCTGCCGCGGCCCACGGTAAACGGCCCCAACACCTTTGCGCCCGCGCCCACCACCACATCGTCCTCAATGGTGGGATGGCGCTTGCCGGTGTCCTTGCCCGTGCCGCCCAGCGTCACGCCCTGATAGAGGGTGACGTTGTTGCCGATGACGGTGGTTTCACCGATCACCACGCCGTCGCCGTGGTCGATAAACAGCCCCTCGCCGATCACTGCGCCGGGATGGATCTCGATGCCGGTCTTTCTCACGGTGCGCTGGCTGACCATGCGCGCCAGGAGCTTAAAATGATGCGTCCAGAGCCAGTGGGCGCGCCGATGGCGGCGCACCGCCTTGTAGCCGGGGTAACAGATCACGACCTCGAGCGCCGATCTTGCGGCGGGGTCGCGGCGCAGCACGGACTCAATGTCCCGCCGCCGTTGTTCCCAATACGATCCTTTGGCCATAAAACCCTTCTTTCCGGGCGTGCGGAAAAGAAAAACGCCTCTTTGCGATCCAAATCCGATCGTAAAGAGGCGCATCACTTCAATGCACGGTTCCACTCTTTTTTCACGGGATGTTCTCCACGGCAGACAGCCGGTTCCCATCCGATGACTTTTTTGCCTTAACGCGGCGCGCACGTCCCGCTTAACCGACGAAAAAACTTCGTCCTTGGGCAGGAAGGCTCCCGAGCGCACTTCGCGCCGCGCCGTGCGAAGCGGACTTTCAGCCGGTGATCCGCTCTCTCTTGCGCAGGACTTGCGCCGCTACTCTGCTCGTTCTTCACCTACCATCATTCTATGCAATTCCCGCCGTTTTGTCAACCCTTTCCGGCACGCAGCTCCTGCTTTTAACGCAGTGCGCACGGAAACGTATTTACGACCCGCCGCGTTCATGTTATAGTGGTAGATAGAGGGAAAAAGCCGAAAACCACACGGAAAGGGGAACTTTGGAACATGAAACGCAGGATCGCGCTGCTCGCCGTGCTCGTCCTTGTGCTGACGCTGTGCCCCGCGCTCAGCGCCGCCTCCACCAAGCAGGAGATCAGCGGCAAAAGCTATAACATCGAGGTGCGCAGCATCGATCAGGTCACGAGCCTGAACGGCAAATACACCGCGCTGGAAACCTTCAAGACCACGGGACGCAAAAAGAACGTACGCAAAATTCGCTTCGCCTATGACGAAACTGAGGAAAAAGCGGATATAACAGGCCGCTTTACGACGGATGCGAAGATCGCGCTGGTGCGCGTGGACGGCTTCGATTCGCGCCTTGCCGCCATCACCGACCCAGAGCAGGTGGTTGTGACCGTCAACGGTCAGCCGATCTCCGTTGATTCCGGCGCGTCCTACTCCGACAACGTCGGCTGGCAGAATGTCCACAGCGGCAGCTACGGTGTGGTGTTTCCCGTCGAGCTGACCCGCGAGGGCGGCAAGGCCACCTATGAAATCCAGGTCACGGCGGAGTCCACGCTGGACAAAATGCCCTGTCTGCTGACCGAGACGGCGAAGATCGAGGTGGATCTTTACAACAGCCACGTCTACAAAACCGAGCGCAGCGCGCTCATTGCAAACATTCAAGGCAAAAATGTGGACGTTTCCATCGTCAACGACCGCATCTATCTGGACTACCCGTCGCAGCTCTACTACCAGCTCTACAAGGACGCGGAACCGGAGGTCGTCATCACCTTCTCCGACGCGGACGGCAAGGCGCTCTCCGGAGTGACGCGGGTCAATGTGCCTACCTGTGAGGACGAGACCGCCGGGGCAATTCTCGTCCCCGCCAAGAACGCGAAGCTGAACAAGTCCTCCGCCGCCACCTTCTCCATTGCGGAAAACACGACGGACAAGCAGCGGCGCGGCATCTCCTTCGCGCTGGAAACGGGCAGCTCGATCTACCGCACGCAGGAATACACCGTGGTGGAGCGCAGAGATATCGCCACGGACGACCCCAAGGGCATCGTGTTTGCCGAGACCGAAAAGGTGCTGCGTGTGGGCGAGCGCTACACGCCGGATGTGCTTCAGGTCTGCGACGGCGCGCGCCTTTACACGACGAGCACGCGCAAGCTGACCCTGCTGCCCGGCAAGGACACCGACGCGCGCGTGATTGACGTGGAAGAAAACACCGTCATCGGCGTCAAGCCCGGCGTGGCCTACATCACGGCGCGGTATGTAACCGATCTTCCTCAGCCGGGCGGCTTCGTGACCTACGACACGCCCTCCATGAAGATCATCGTCCGCAATGAGAGCAGCGACGTGCGCACGGTGCTGTGCCGCCGCCTGAACCTGCGCGCAGCGCCCTCTTCCTCCGCTGCCCGCGTGGGCAAGCTGTCGCGCGGCCAGCAGGTGCTGGTGATTTCCGAATCCAACGGTTGGGCGCAGCTTTCCGACGGCAGCTACGCTTACGCCAAATACCTCCGATAAAACGATTAGAACGTTGGGGGGTGCGGGGGGCTAAGC
>CAJJNQ010000087.1 GCA_905193155.1 uncultured Christensenella sp. | reverse complement strand
GAGCGGAAGTTACTTCCGCTCCGATGCTCCGTTTTATATGAAGAATTTTATCGGACTTGCGCCATGAAGTTCCCTATCTTTTCAGCGGCCTTTTGCTGCATCTGCCGTGTGACGTGGGTGTAGGTGCGGAGCGTAAAGCCGGCGTCGTAGTGACCCAGCATACTGCTGACCGTTTTCACGTCCATACCGTTCTGGAGTGCTAAAGTTGCGAATGTGTGTCGCAGATCATGAAAGCGTATGTGCTCCAGTCCTGCGTCTTTGAGAATTTTCTTGTGGAGGTTTACCACCGAATCAGGGTGATACATTTCGCCTGTTCTACTGGACGGGAATATCCACGGATTGTCCGGGTGCTTGGCGTGCTCCTGCTTCAATAGCTCCACGGCATCCTGCGGAATGGACACCTCTCGGATGGAATTCCCGGTTTTGGGTTGGCTCAGAATGAGGTTTCCCTCTGTGTCCCAGCTGGCCTGCTTACTGACGGAGATGGTGCAGTTGGCTTCGTCAAGGTCGCTCCATTGGAGCGCGACCAGCTCGCCCTTTCTCAGTCCGCTGACCAGTTCCAGATAGAACATCGGCAGGGCATTACGCCGCTCGGCGGCGTTCAGATACGCGCTGATGTGGTCTGGGTGAAGAATCTTCATCTCTTGTTTTTCAATTTTGGGGATGATGCAGTTCTCCGTGGGATTGCTGAGGATGAGTTTTTCCTTCACCGCCCGGTCAAGGGCGTTGTGCAGCATCATGTGGATACCGCGCACAGTGGAATTGCTCAGTCCGGGTTTTTCCTTTTTCTGTACTTTTCTCAGCCGCCCATTGCTTTGCAGATCGTTGTAGAGCTTTTGCAGGTCACGGGTGGTGAGCTTATTCAGCGGGATATCCCCGATAGCAGGGATGATATGCTGTTCGATGTTCCGGTGGTAGTAGTTCATGGTGGATGGGCGAATGTGCGGTTTGGCATACAATTCAAACCACGTCCGCAGCCAAGCGGCAACCGTGTATTCATCGGCGCGGCCGACGTCCAATGACTGGCTCTCCTCAATGGCTTTCTTTAGCTTCGCCTTGCATTCCGCCTGCGTTTTACCAAGTACATTTTTGATGATGCGCTTTCCGGTTTCGGGGTGATAGCCTGCGGTGTAGCGCCCCTCCCAACGCCCGTCTGCGCGTTTGCGAATGCTGCCCTCGCCGTTGGCGCGCTTCTTAGCCATATAGAGAATCAACTCCTTTCTTTGGTAGCCACAACACATATCACAACTCCTTGAAGAAAGCTATTACTTTTTGGACATCTTCTGTGGTTACAGCGGTGCGTTTTTGGAGAGGTCCTATTGTTTTCGGCAGCGCACAATATGCACCAATTTGCGTTGCCCCTTGGCGTTTGCCGGGTTAATAAAACCTCATTGTAAATTATCCTGAAATGTGTTATCTTCTTCACGGAAATACACACGCGAAATTCTGTATTTTTCACGCAAAGGGGCTTTTTATGAGTAAGATCAAATCTTGGCGTCGCGCCAATGCCATGCTGGTCATTTCATTACTGGCCGCAGTTGTAACGGCATTTTTTGTTCCGCCTGATAGGGACTACTTAGGTTATTATGACCTCAAGACGCTTGCTTGCCTGTTTTGTGTGCTGGCAGTGGTGGGTGCTTTGCGGGATCTGCATATCTTTTCCGCTCTTTCCCAGCGGATGGTACACACCTTTTCCACTGTCCGGGGCGTGTGTACGGCGCTGGTGGTTATCACCATGTTCGGCTCTATGCTCCTGACCAATGATACCGCCTTGTTGACTTTTCTGCCACTGGGCTGGTTTGTTCTTTCCTCCACTGGACAGGAAAAGTACACGGCGCTCCTGTTCATTCTGCAAAACTGTGCCGCCAACCTCTGCGGAATGATCACGCCCTTCGGCAATCCGCAGAATCTCTATCTTTTCAGCTATTACGGTCTTTCCACGAAAACGTTCTTTTCGGCAATGCTGCCGCCATTCATCCTGTCTACTGTTCTCATTCTCCTGTGCTGCTTAGTGTTTCCAAAAGAACAGCTTTTCGTGCCGGAAGCACAGGTCACGGTAGACTCATGCCGAGCCGTTATCTATGGTGGACTATTCTGTTTAGCCGTTGCCATGGTGCTGCGGCTGGTACCATATGTCCTTGGTTTGACGGTCATTGTTCTGGCGCTCTGGTTTCTGGACCGGCATGCGCTGAAAACTGTAGATTGGGGATTGTTGGCCACTTTCGCCGCTTTTTTCACCTTTTCCGGCAACCTTGCTCGAATGGAAGCTGTCCACATACTGTTCGCTCGCCTTTTGTCCCACGGGACCATGCTGGTCTCCGCGCTTACCTGCCAGATCATCAGCAATGTTCCTGCTGCCATTCTGCTCAGCCGCTTCACGCAGGATGCCTGCGGGCTTCTGGTTGGCGTCAATGTGGGCGGCGCAGGAACGCTGGTGGCTTCTCTGGCAAGCCTTATTACGTTTCGGGAATATACGCGCCGCGTTCCCGATGGCGGGAAGCGTTTTCTTTTCCTTTTTTCTGGGATCAGCTTTGCATTCCTGGCAATTCTTCTGGCTGCCATGTCCGTTGTGATGGGATAAGCCGTTTCCAACAGAATGCACTTTGTTCTGGAATTTTTCAGAGGTGATAGTTACCGCGGAATGCTTTATGGCTTATCACTGTCGCAATACATATCTATACTCGGGATCGTAGTTGGGTCGGTCATTGTTTCGGCAAGCAGGAGATATACAAATTCTGCCGATTATAACTGACGAACACATAAGGGACAGGCTCGTGCCTGTCCCTTGTTGTATATCTTGCTCCGACTCCATTATGCAAAAGCTGCCTTAAAAAAATTTGCATAAAAATTTTCGCGTGCGGTATTCTGAGCATTTCCGTTATTCATCAGAAGGATGCGGACGGCAGTTTATGAAAGGGCTGCGGGCGTCTGCCTCCGGCTCGCGCGGATCGCCATGCCGGCCGCAAAGCCGATGACCGCGGGCAGCAGCCAGCCAAGGTTTTTGTCGAACAGGGGAAGATGCGCGGCGGCGAAGGCAATGGGCGCGTCCAGATGGAGCGCGGCCTGCACCGGCGCGGGCAGCGTTTTCATGCAGTCGAAAATGGCGGCGGCCCATGTGCCGATCATGGTCGCGATATAAACGGTGCGGTCATGCGCGAAGAATTTGCCGAGGAAGGCGAGAAGAATGAGCGCGATCGCCGGGGGATAGATGAGCATGAGCATGGGAATGGAGTATTCAATGATGGCGCTCAGCCCGATGTTCGACACGGCAAAGGAAAACACCGTGAAGAGGATCGCCCAGCTGCGGTAGGAGATCTTCCCGTTCGTCATCTTGGAAAAGGTCTCCGCGCAGGCGGTGACCAGACCGATGGAGGTCTTGAGGCAGGCAAAGGTGATGGTGAAGGCAAGAATAAACAGTCCCACGCCGCCGAGGTAATGTCCGGCGATCTGCGTGAGGGCGACGCCGCCGTTTTCAGACAGCTCGAAGAGCCCTCTCGACTGCGCGCCGACCACGATGGACACCACATAGATCAGCGCCATCAGCGCGCCGGTGAGCAGACCGGAGGAGAGCACGTCCTCGGCAATGGCGTCGTCATTGTCCACACCCATGCGGCGGATGACGTCGATGACCACGATGCCGAAGGCGAGGCCGGCAATGGCGTCCATCGTGCCGTAACCCTCAATGAGCGCGGGGAAGAACGCGTCGCTCCGATAGGCCTCCACAGGCTCGACCGCGGAGACCGCCGCGCCGGGCGCGAGCAGCGCCGCGAGCATCAGCACGGCAAAGAAGAACAGGAAGAGCGGATTGATGATCTTGCCGATCCAGACGGTGATCTTACCGGGACGCAGAGAGAAGAAGAGCACGAAGGCGAAGAACACCGCCGAAAAGAGGAGCAGATACAGCTGCTCCGGCGAATCCGCGCCCAGCAGGGGCGTGATACCGGTCGTGAAGGAAACGGTGGCGCATCTCGGGATGGCGAAGAGCGGGCCGATGGTCAGGTAGAGCAGGCAGGTGAAGAAAATGCCGTAGCCCTTGCCGACCTTGCCGGAGAGCGTCTGAAGTCCGTCGGAGTGTGTGATGCCGATGGCGGCGACGCCGAGAATGGGAATGCCGACCGCCGTGATGATAAAGCCGATGATCGC
>CAJJNQ010000086.1 GCA_905193155.1 uncultured Christensenella sp. | reverse complement strand
GCTCCGCCCCCCGCACCCCCCAATTGCGCAGTCGGAAGGTTAGTGCGCCATCGGTAGGGGCCGCCGCGCGCCCGGCTTTGCCGGGCTGGCAGGTGCGGCGCAGCCGCACCGGGCGACGCCGCGAACGCGGCGGCGCGGCGGCCCCTACCCGGGGTATGCAGTGCAACCTCGTTACAGGACCCCGTCGTTTTCCATTGGCTCTTGCGCAAAAGCACCTTTCGGAAGCCATTTTTTACAAGAACCGACCGAAAGTCTGTTTCTTACATATTGTACTGATAGGTCTTGACCATGTCGCCCTTGCGCTGGAAGCCGAGGCGGTCGAGCACGTCGGTCAGGCCGCGGAGCACGGCGAGCATGTCCTCGTCGTTGCATCCGACGCCCATGTGGCCGATGCGAATGACCTTGTGCTCCAACTCCCCGAAGGAGCCGGCCAGCATGATGTTGTGGTCCTTCTTCATGCCCTCGAGGATATCGGTATCGGAAATGCCCTGCGGGACCTTGAACACCGTGACGGTATTGGAATAGCCGCTCTTAGCGTAGAGGGAAAGTCCTCCCGCCAGCAGCGCGGAACGCACGGCGGACGCGATGCGGGCATGGCGATTGAAGATGTCCTTATCGCTCATCACGTTTTCCAGCGCCTGAGCAAAACCGTTAATGTCGCTGGCAGGCATGGTATAGGGGAACCACTGGCTCTTGAAATAGTCCTTCATCAGCAGCAGGTTGCAATAGAAGGACGCGATGGGCGTTTTGCGGCTCTCCATGGCGTGGAAAGCGTCGTGGGAGACGCTGACCATGGTCAGTCCCGGCGGGCAGGAGAGCGCTTTCTGCGAACCGCCGCAGAGAATGTCGATCTTCGCCTTGCGCACGTCCACGGGGTTGCCGAACATACCGGAGACCGAATCCACCACCGTCAGGATGCCGTATTCCTTCAGGATCGGGCAGAGGGTATGGATGTCGTTGAGCATGCCGCTGGGGGTATCGCAGTGCACGAGGGTGGCGTACTTGAAGGCGCTGTCCTTTTTGAGGAAGGCGCGCAGCGGTTCCGCCGCAATGGGCGCGTGCGAATCGACAGTATACAGCACAGGCTCTCCGCCGTAGAGCTTCACAAAATCGGCAAAGCCCTTGCCGTAGAGGCCGTTATCGAGCACGAGTACGCGGTCGCCCGGCTCGGTGAGCGAGGCGCAGGCGGCCTCCAGGCCGAGAATGCCCTCGCCGCTCAGGATAAAGGACGGGTTGGCGGTATTGAGAAAATGGGAATACTTGGCGCAGGTGACGCGGTAAAACTCATAAAACGCGGGATCGAGGTCGGGGTTGGTGGTCTCCAGGGCGCGCGCCATACGCACGTTTTCCGCGACCTTGGTGGGACCCGGCGTGAGGATATTGTACATAGCATTAAGCCTCCTTGCGGATGATGTGGCCCAGCGCCTTGCGCACGGGAATCGCCAGCGGCAGCACAATGACCATGGCGACGGCGATCTGCACGATGTTGCCGGGGACGGACGAGACGGGGGCGACCCAGTTGCCGTAGATCAAGCCCTCGGCGACATAATAGCCGGCGATCTTGATAAGCAGCGCCAGCGCCGTGCCCAGCGCGAGCGCCCAGAACTTGTGGTCAAACTTTTCGCTCAACGCGCCCACGACATAGCCCATCAGGCCGACGATCACGAGCGTGAAGGGCGCCCAGAGCGTCCAGCCGGAGATCAGATCGAACGCGGCCATGCCCAAGCCGCCGCAGAGCGCGCCGGTGCGGCGGCCGAAGCAATACGCTGCGAGGAACAGAGGCACATTGCCCAGATGGATGAGTCCGCCGTTGGCGGCAATGGGCAGTCGGAGGTTGACAAACATGGTAAAGGCCAACACCAGCGCAATGCACAGCGCGTCGATCACCAGATCGCGCACGGTATACGCCGGACGGGATTTCTTTTGAGATTTCAGATCAGACATGGAAAAAGCGCTCCCTTCTCTCCGAACATTGGGATAAGGATAGCGCTTTTCATGCAACTCTTCAAGGCGGGTACTGTTATTTTTCCTCGGACGCGGCCGAGGTTTCGACGCGGATGGCGGTGCTGCGCGCGCTGCGGTGGAGCGAGCCGGTCAGCGCAAGGCCCGCGCCGGAGCTGAGGAGGATGGCGACGAACACCGGCAGGTAGGAAAAGCGCTCGGCGACCATGCCGGCCAGATAGCTGGCAAAGGTGAACGGGAACTGCGCCAGCGATTGAAGCACGAGATAGCCGGTGCGCTTGGCGGGATCGACGGTATCGATCACGCGATGGGCAAAGCCGAGCCAGGCGGAGATGTTCATGCCAGAGAGGAACACCATGATGCCGACGGGGATTGCGCAGCTGACACCCGTCGCGGACGCGGCGAAATGCACGCCCACCCCGATCAGCGCGACCGTGACGGGGATGGCGTGGGAGATCATCATCAGCGCCGTATTGCCCCAGCGCCGCGTCACCTGTACCCAGCAAAACCCGCCCGCGACCTGTCCCAGCACCTGCACATAGAGCATGGAGCTGGCCTGCGTGGCGGTGAGGTTGCCGTAAGCGGTGCCGAAGAGCACGAGCAGGGACGAGGCCATGGAGGAAACGACATACAGGATGCGGCCGTACATGATGCGGCGGAAATTGCCGTCCGCCCGCCACAGATCCGCAAAGTTTTTCACATAGGGAATAAACCGGATGTGCGGCTGCTTTTTGACCGGCTCTCTTGGAAAATCGCGGATGAGATAGAGCGCGCCGAGGTTAATCAGATACACAAGGCCGCACAGGCCGAAGATCCAGGCATAGCGCTGGGCGAAGGTGAGCTCCGGCGCATCGAGCAGCGCCTTGACGGCAAACGCCGCGCCTAAACCCGCCAGACCGCCGAACACCTGCTGGTAGCCCTGAATAGCGGCGCGCGGCTTGGGCGGCACGGTGCGCGCGCCGATCTCGGTCCAGAACAGCCCGGTAAAGCCATCCGAAAAATAGAACAGCGTCACCAGCGCAATCAAACAGACCGCGGCGGGCGCGCCGTGCAGTCCGAGCAGCAGCAGCGGCGCCATCAGTCCCACCACCCAGCGGAAGGGCGTGGAGATGCGGTGCATGGCGCGCCCGAAGTTATCGACCTGCGCAATATACATGCCCAATAGGAACTGCGCGACGATGGGCGCGGCGTTGCGCAGCGCGGCGGCCAGTCCCGCCAGCCGGAGCGACCCCGTGGCCTCGTTGATAAATACCGAGACGACAGCGTTTCCATCGATAAAGGACGCGCCGATCCAGAACAGGGAGCCCTCGATGATCATCATGTAATAATTGCGTTTGGATATTTTCGCGTTTTCCGCTGACCTTTGCATCATTGTTCTTTTCCCCCTGGGTTTTCTATTTTTATGGAGATCGGAACCGCCGAACCGCCCCCGCCGTTTCGTTTTTTCCCGTTTGCAAGCAGAACCATACAAAGTTAGCATACCCTCCCCCTCCCCTTTTGTAAAGGCATCCGCTCATTTTTTATTTTCAGGTTTCGGCAAGCGGGAAATGCAAACAAATCGTGAATCCCGCGCGCAGGATTTGACCGGGGCAGGGATTTGTGATACGATAGAATCCATCGACAACACGGCCCCGCACGGGGTCTGAACGCTGAAAAAAAGAGGTGCATTCTCCCATGAAAAGCAGAAAACTGCGCGCGGCGCTGTGCGCGCTGGTGTGCCTGCTCCTGCTCTCCCTGCTCAGCGGCTGCGGCGCGGGCGCGCTGATCCAGGGTCAGTGGACGGACAGCTCCGGCAGCCTATCCATGACGCTGGGCAAAGACGGCAAGGGCATCGTCACGGCCTACCAGATCCCACTGGAAATCACCTATACCTATGAAAACGACGTGCTGACCATCATCTACTCCGAGAACATCACCGACAGCGGCACCGTCACCTTCTACGGCGACGACGAGTTCGTCTGGGAAAAGGTGGATAAAAACGGAGATCCCTACACGGAGGATTATCTCCGCCAGTCCTGATTTTCCAACCTGCGCGCAAAGCGTCCCGCCGGCAAAGCTGGCGGGCGCTTTTTGTACGGGCGAAGCAGCATAACGGCACCCCTCAGGCCGCAGCAGCGGCCGGCTCCCCTTGCACAGGGGAGCCAAGGGGGCTCCTGCGGGGGGGGACAGCGTATTTTTCGAATATCGGATGCCCTTTCACGGGGAGAACGGCAACCCCTCAGGCCGCAGCGGCGGCCAGCTCCCCTTGCACAGGGGAGCCAAGGGGCTCCTGCGAGGGGCAGCATATTTTTCGAATATTGGATGCCCTTTCACTGGGGAACGGCAACCCCTCAGGCCGCAGC
>CAJJNQ010000085.1 GCA_905193155.1 uncultured Christensenella sp. | reverse complement strand
CCCGCCGTAGGAAGAGGGAAGGGCTTTGCCCTTCCCTCTTCCTACGGCATAAATCGTCTCCTCGCGCACAAAACCGTTTTAGAAATTTGAATAGAGAATGAATGCCATGTAAAATGTTTGGTTGGGGCCGTTTCCTGTGTGCGGAAGCGGCCTCTTTTATGTATAATGGAGAAAAAAGAAAGAGAATGAGCGGAGGCGATTGGAATGACGGCGTTTGTGACGCTGGACAACGTGGATAAGACCTATCGGATGGGCGAGGTCGTCATTCACGCTGCGGACGGCGTGAGCTTTGAAATCGAAAAGGGAGAATTTGCTGTGATCCTCGGCCCCAGCGGCGCGGGCAAGACCACGGTGCTGAACATATTGGGCGGCATGGACCGCGCAACGAGCGGCAAGGTGCTGGTGGACGGGCAGGACGTGGCGCAGTTTGGCAGCCGAAGGCTGACGCAGTACCGCCGCGACGACATCGGCTTTGTGTTCCAGTTCTATAACCTGGTGCAGAACCTGACCGCGCTGGAGAACGTGGAGCTGGCGCTGGAGATCTGCAAGGATCCGCTGGACGCGCGGGAGGTGCTCTCCGAGGTGGGGCTTGCCGAGCGGGCGGACAATTTTCCGGCGCGGCTCTCCGGCGGCGAACAGCAGCGCGTTTCCATCGCGCGCGCACTGGCCAAGAACCCCAAGCTCCTGCTCTGCGACGAGCCGACCGGCGCGCTGGACTATCAGACCGGCAAGGCGATCCTGAAGCTTTTGCAGGACACCTGCCGGGAAAAGGGCATGACGGTCGTGGTCATCACGCACAATTCCGCCATCGCGCCGATGGCGGACCGCGTGATCGAGATCAAAAACGGCAAATGCGTGCGCCAGCGGATGAACGAACATCCCATGCCCGTGGAGAAGATCGAGTGGTAAGGGCGGGAGGGGCAGCATGAAAGACAACCGAAAGAAAGACCGGACGCTGTTCAAGGATTTCCTGCGGGAGATCGGCGGCAGTTTGAACCGCTATCTGTCCATCCTGCTCATCGTGATGCTGGGCGTGGCGTTCTACGCGGGCGTGCGCTCGGCGCAGCCGGATATGCAGCTTTCCGCCGACACGCTGTATGACGAGAAGAACATGATGGATATCCGCGTGCTCGGCACGCTGGGGCTGACCGAAAACGATCTTGACGCGATCCGCGCGGTCGAGGGCGTGACAAACGCGCAGGGCGGCTACGTCGCCTATGAGATGACCGAGGCGGCGGACGGCAAGCAGTCGGTGGTGAGCGTGCAGTCGCTTTGCGACGGCATGAACAACGTCGCCGTGAAGGAGGGCCGCCTGCCCGAAAAGCCGGACGAGTGCTTTGTGGACGAGACCTACGCCCAAAGCGCAGGGCTGAAGCTGGGCGATACCATCACGCTGCACGAGGACGACGAGAGCAAGGACATTGCCGATACGCTGGTGACCGATACCTTCACCGTCGTGGGCTCCGGCTCCTATGCCTGGTATCTGAACTTTGACCGCGGCACGGCGGACATCGGCAACGGCGACGTGCGCTTCTTCCTGATGGTGCCGCCGGAGAGCTTTGCGCTGGAAGCCTACACCGTCATCTACGCCACGACCGACGGCGCGGACGGCATGATCTGCTACGATCAGGGCTACAAGGACTATGTGGGCGGGATCGAGGACCGCATCGAGCTGCTCGAGGACGCGCGCTGCCAGGCGCGCTATGACGAGGTGCAGCAGGAGGGCGCGGACAAGATCGCCGACGCCAAGCAGCAGATCGCGGACGGCGAGAAGGAATTGCAGGACGCGAAGGACAAGCTGGCGGATGCGAAGGTGCAGCTTGACGACGC
This sequence comes from uncultured Christensenella sp., assembly GCA_905193155.1. GTDB lineage: Bacteria > Bacillota > Clostridia > Christensenellales > UBA1750 > Spyradocola. The sequence goes on along the minus strand of CAJJNQ010000085.1, from coordinate 2,732 downwards.
GGCGCAGACGATTGCGGACGGCGAGAAGGAGATCGAGGACGGCAAAAAGGAGCTTTCCGACGCCAAGCGCGAGATCAGAAAGCGCCAGAAGGAGATCGACGACGGCTGGACGGAGCTGAACGAGGCCAAGGAGCAGCTTTCCGACGCGGCGGATCAGATCCGCTCCGCCGGCAGCCAGCTCTCCTCCGGGCAGGCGCAGCTCTCCGCGGGGCGCGCCGAGCTGAACGATCAAAAGCAGCAGTTCGCCCAGATGGAGCAGCAGGCAGGGCAGCTCAAGGACCCCGCCGCCTATCAGGCGGCCAAGGGGAATTATGAGCAGCTGAAGGCGGCCGAGCAGGCGGGCTATCCGCTCACCGAGGAGCAGCAGGCCGCGCTCGGCTTCTACGGGCAGGTGCTGCCGGGGGTGGACGCGGCGCTGGGCGGCGAGACAAACCCCTCGGGCGAACAGCTCTCCCAGGCGGTGGAGGGCGTGCTCCAGCCCTCGCGCGACGCGCTTTCCGCGGCGGATCAGAAGCTGGCGGCCTCGGAAAGCCAGTTGGCCAGCGGGCGGCGGCAGCTCGAAAGCGCGCAGGAGGAATACGATGCGGGCGCGGCGGAGATTGCCGAAAACGAGCAGAAGCTGATCGACGGTCAGCAGCAGATCGACGACGCGCAGAAGGAGATCCGCAAAAACGAGAGGAAGCTCAAGGACGCGGAGGAGGAGCTTGCCGACGGGCGAAAGGAATACGAGGATGCGAAGCAGGAATTTGACGACGCGCAGGCGGAGTTTGACGAAAAGAGCGTCAGCGCCCAGGCGGACATCGACGAGGCGAAGCAGAAAGTGGCCGACGCGGAGGAAGAGCTTGCCGACCTTTCCGTGCCGGAATGGTACGTCCTTGACCGCGAGAGCATTCAGTCCTACGTCGAATACGGCATGGATACCGACCGCATCGGCGCGATCGGGCAGGTGTTCCCGGCGATCTTCTTCCTGGTGGCAGCGCTGGTGTCGCTGACGACCATGACGCGCATGGTGGAGGAGGAGCGCCTGCAGATCGGCACGATGAAGGCGCTGGGCTATACGCAGAGCGCGATCGCAGCCAAATACATCGGCTATGCGCTCTCGGCCTCGGTGCTGGGCGGCGTGCTGGGCATCCTGCTCGGCAGCCGCGTGCTGCCCTATATCATCCAGTCGGCCTACAACATCCTCTATGCCAATATGTCCGTGCTGGTCACGCCCATCCAGTGGGGGCTTTCGGCGGCGGCGATGGCGATTGCGGTGCTGTGCACGGTGCTGGCGACCTATGCGGCGTGCTATGCGGAATTCCGCGCCGCGCCCGCGGAGCTGATGCGTCCGGCGGCGCCCGCGCAGGGCAAGCGCGTGCTGCTGGAGCGCGTGACCTTCCTGTGGAAGCGGATGAGCTTTTCGCAGAAGGCGACCTTCCGCAACCTGTTCCGCTATAAGAAGCGCTTCTTCATGACCATCTTCGGCATCGGGGCGTGCATGGGGCTGCTGCTGGTGGCCTTCGGCCTGCGCAACTCGATCTCCGAGATCGTGGACAAGCAGTACACCACGGTCTGGACCTACGATACCAGCGTCAGCGTGGACTCGGATCATCCGGAAAAATTGCAGAAGGTGGAGCAGACGCTGGACGAAACGGCGGGCGTTGCCGAGCATCTGACGGTCAAGCAGAACAACATCGACGCGGAAAACGCCGGCGTGACCAAATCGGTCTACCTGTTCGTGCCGGAGGAGACGGACAATCTGGACGATTTCGTTCGCCTGAACAGCCGCACGACGAAGGCGCACTACGAACTGGACGACGAGGGCGTGATCATCACCGAAAAGCTGGCGCGCCTGCTCGACGTCAAGGCGGGCGGCGAGATCACGCTCAAGCACGACGAAACCGAGGCAAAGACGGTCAAGGTGGCCGCGGTGGCGGAAAACTACCTGTACCACTATGTCTACATGACCCCGGCGCTGTATCAAAAGACCTTCGGCGAAGCGCCGGATTACAGCGCGGTGTTCCTGCGCACGGACAATACCGACGAGGAGGCGCTGGGCCGCACCCTGCTCTCCATCGACGGGGTGACGGGCGTATCGTTTGTCAGCGACTTGCAAAGCCAGGTCGCGGACATGATGAAGAGCCTGGACATGGTGGTGCTGGTGCTGGTGATCTCGGCGGGAATGCTGGCGTTCATCGTGCTGTACAACCTCAACAACATCTCGATCATCGAGCGGCGGCGCGAGCTGGCGACGCTGAAGGTGCTGGGCTTCTACGACAGCGAGGTTGCGGGCTACGTCTACCGCGAAAACGTCTGGCTGACGTGCATCGGCATGGCGCTGGGCATGGGCATCGGCTTCTTCCTGCACAAGTTCATCATCCGCACCTGCGAGGTGGACATGATCATGTTCGGGCAGAACATCCGGTTCATGAGCTACGTCTGGAGCATGCTGCTGACCCTGCTGTTTGCGGTGATCGTCAACTTCCTCATGTTCTGGAAGCTCAAGAAGATCGACATGGTGGAAAGCCTGAAGAGCATCGAATAAATGACAAAGAAAGAGGGCGCTGCTGCAAGCAGCGCCCTCTTTCTTTTGGTTGCCCGTTTTGCTTCGGGAAATGGGATTTCCCCATGTAAAACAGCCCTCTCGCGCTCTCCCCAAGCCCCTTCTCTTTTTCGACCCGCTCTCGTCAAAGTCTCCCCGGGGATGCGCGAAGGGGCCGCCGCCCCTTCGCCTTTCTTCCGCAGGCGGG
>CAJJNQ010000084.1 GCA_905193155.1 uncultured Christensenella sp. | reverse complement strand
GAGCCTTGCTCCCCCCGCACCCCCCTTGCACGAGGCATTCGGCCGGGAGTCAGCACAGCCACGCGCCGCCGCGCGCGCGGGCTACGCCCGCGCTGCCCTTTGCGGCCGCAGGCCGCAAAGGGAGACGACGCCGAAGGCGGCGGCGCGGCGGCGCATGGCGGCGGGGTCGCAGTGCACGACCGGGCGAGCGCCGTTTCTTTTGCGCAAAAAAAGCGTGCTTCTCTTTGAAAACGAGAGAAGCACGCTTTTTGTCGTTTTCCCGCTTAGTGCACCTGAGACGGCAGATAGACCATCGAGGCTGTGCCGTAGGTGGCGATGTGCGCACGCTCAGGACCGAAGGACTTGTCCGAATCGTAGAGCGCATCCTCTGCGCTGCCCGAAAGCATCTGGTCGCACAGCGTCGTCATGTCCTCCGCCATGCGGTAGGTGACGGGGTTGTAGCTTGCCGTGCCCGGCGTTCCGCCCTGGCGGAAATGTCCGCCCAGATAGAGATAGTTGCGGTAGGGGTAAAGCTCCGTCAGAAGATGCTTGAGCGCCAGACGGTATTCGTCCACCGAGGAACAGCCGGGCAGCTGCATCCATACGCCCACACCCGAACCGATTGCATCGCCCGTGAACACCACCTTGCGTCCCTCATCCACAAACACCACCGAGCCCGCCGTGTGGCCGGGGATGTGCAGCACGCGCACGACGGAATCGCCCAGCGGGATCACCGAGCCGTCCTCCACAGGCGTGAAGTGCGCAGGATCCAACCGCTCATTTTCCGGAATGCGGAAGCGCTCCTGCTTTTCACGCATGCCGTCGATGTCCGCGCGGTGCATGTAGACCTTGGAAAATTCCATCGCGTGCGCGTCGTGGTCGCCGTGATCGTGCGTCACCGCCAGCTCGATGGGCTTGTCCGTAAAGGCCGATGCGAGGCGATGGATGTTTCCGCCGCCGCAGCCCGTGTCGATCAGCAGCGCCTTGTCGCGCCCTTCGATGAGATAAAAAGAGGAGTCAATGTTGTCCTCAAAGTGGACCACGCCCGGCTGGATGTAGTCGATGTCAATCTTGAAAGGATGATTTTCCATATATACATTCCCCCCATAAATGGTGTATGATAGATGTTGTACATCAGGTACAGTATAGACTCTCGCACCCGCTTTGTCGAGTGCAAAAGGAGCGTGTTCAATATGAGAACGCAGGAAGAAATCAAAAAATGTGTGGAAGAATTGCTCTCCCGCATGACGCTGGAGGAGAAGATCGGCCAGATGGTGCAGTCCGCGGGCAACGATACCTCCGCCATCGGCGGGGACGTGGATGCGCTGCCGCTGGAAGGCCAGATCGAGCAGGGCCTGGTCGGCAGCGTCATTTATATCAACGATAACGCCGCGCAGGCGCGCAAATGGCAGAAGCTTGCGGTGGAAAAGAGCCGCCTGGGCATCCCGCTGCTGTTCTGCCAGGACGTGATCCACGGCTTCCAGACCGTGTTCCCCATCCCGCTGGGGTGGAGCTGCTCGTTTGACCCCGATCTGATCCATCAGGCGGCGGAGGTCTCCGCCAAGGAGGCCACCCGCGCGGGCGTGATGCTCACCTTTTCGCCCATGCTCGACATCGCGCGCGACCCCCGCTGGGGCAGAATGTCCGAGGGCGCGGGCGAGGATCCTTACCTGGACGGACAGATCGCCCGCGCGCTGGTGACGGGCTATCAGGGCGGCGAGAACGGCGCCGGGCTGGGCGACGGCGTGCACCTTGCCTGCTGCCTGAAACACTTCCTGGGCTACGGCGCTGCGGAGGGCGGCCGCGACTACAATACCGTTGAAATCTCGCCCACCACGCTGCGCAATACCTATATGCCCCCGTTTGCCGAGGGCGTCAAGGCGGGCGCGGCGACGGTCATGCCCTCGTTCAACCTCATCGACGGCGTGTCCTCGGCCTCTTCGCCCTTTGTGCTCGGCCAGCTGCTGCGCAGGGAGCTGGGCTTTGACGGCACGATCATCTCCGACTACGGCGCGGTGGAGGAGACCATGCCCCACGGCCTGGCTGCGGACGGCCGCGAAGCTGCGCAGCGCTGCGCCAACGCCGGGCTGGAGATCGAAATGGCCACCGATTATTTCAACCGCGAGCTGCCGCAGCTCGTGATGGAGGGCAAGGTGCCCGAAAGCACCATCGACGACGCGGTGCGCCACATCCTGACCCTCAAGTACCGGCTGGGCATCATGGACGACCCGTATCTCTATATGCACGAGGGCGAGGAGGAACAGACTTACCTTGCGCCCGAACACCTGGCGGTTGCCCGCAAGCTGGGCGCGGAATCCGCCGTGCTGCTCAAGAACAACGGCGCGCTGCCGCTGAAGAAGGGCGCGAAGATCGCGCTGACCGGCCCCTTTGCCGACAGCCTCGACCAGCTGGGCACCTGGCAGTTCAGCCGCCGCGCCGACCGCACGGTAACGTTGAAGCAGGGTCTGATCGACGCGGGCTTTGACGTGGCGTGCGAACCCGCGACCGGCGTTTGGGAGGAAAAGGTCGGCGGCATCAACCGCGCGGTGAAGCTGGCGAAGGAGTGCGACGCGGTGGTGCTCGCCATCGGCGAGGACAGCACCATGAGCGGCGAGGCCGCCTGCCGCCAGAACATCGTCGTGCCCGAGGTGCAGATGGCTCTGGCCCGCGCCCTCAAGGCGACCGGCAAGCCGCTCATCGTCGTGCTCACCACCGGCCGCCCGCTGGTGCTGGAAGAGCTGGACAAAATGGCGGATGCGCTGTTGTGCGGCTGGTTCCCCGGCACCGAGGCGGGCCATGCGCTGGCCGATCTGCTCTCCGGCAAGGAAAACCCCAGCGGCAGGCTCTGCGTCACCTTCCCGCGCAGCGTCGGGCAGATCCCGATGTACTATAACCACATGAACACCGGCCGCCCGTGGAACGGCGATCCCAACGGCCGCTTCTTCTCCCGCTATCACGACGGCCCGAACGATCCGCTCTATGCCTTCGGTTACGGCCTGAGCTATTCCGAGTTCCGCATCACCGAAGCCGCGCTCTCTGCGGGAGAAATCGGCCCCGGCGAAAGCGTGAAGGTGCAGGCAACCGTGGAAAATACCTCCGACGTGGACGGTACTGCCGTGGTGCAGGTCTATCTGCACGACGTGGCTGCGCGCATCGCCCGCCCGGTCAAGGAACTGAAGGATTTTGCGCGCGTGGCGCTGAAGGCAGGGGAGAGCCGCAAGGTGGAATTCACTTTGACGCCCGAGAAGATGAGCTATTACGACGGAACGCAGTGGGTCGCGGAGCCCGGCCGCTTTGAGGTGATGGTCGGCCTGAGCAGCGACGATGCGAAGAGCGAGAAACTGGAGTTTGAACTGCATGAGTGAGAGAGAAAGAGAAATGCCGGTCTTTGAGACGAAAACCAGGATCGACTGGCAGGAATACTGGCGGATGTATCTGCGGCTGCTGCGCAAGAGCTGGATCATCTGGGTGGTGCTGCTGCTCACGGCGGGCTGCGTCGCCATCGCGGTGGTGCGCAACTCCCCGCTGCCGCTGCTCTTTGGCGTGGTGTTCCTCGGCGTTTACGGCGTGTCGCTGCAAAAGGGCGCGCGCAAGAGCTTTGCCAAGGACGAAAAGAACCGCGACCGCGTGATCCGCTATACCTTTTATCCCTCCTTTTTCATCGCCGAGGACGGCGGCAGCCGTGCGGAAGTGACCTATGCGGAGCTTAAAAAGATGGAGGAGACGGGCGCGGACTTCTACCTCGTGTTGGACAGCGGCGCGCTCTATCCCGTCGGCAAAAAGGACGCGCCGGAAGGGCTTTCTACCTTCCTGCACGAAAAAAAGAAGGCACGGCGTAAAAAATAACATGAATTGACAGGAGGATTTTTCATGAGAGCAAGAAAATTCTTTGTCAACATCGGCTGGGCGGCGCTGTATCTGTCCCTGATCCTGATCGTGTCCACCTGGGCGAGCATGGTCTTTACGGTCGGCGACGCGGTTGCCCGCGTGATCTCCGCCGACGGCGCGATGAGCGACTCATCCGCGTTGATGGACGCTGTGCTCAACGATGTTTACGACATGACGGATATTCTCCAGCTGATGGTCTATGTCATGATCCTTGGAATGTTTGCCGCGCTGCTCATCGCGCAGCAGGAAAAGAGCCTGCCCCGTGCGGTGGGGCTGCAAATGCCGTGCCGCAGGGCAATGCTCTGGGCGCCGCCGCTGGTGGGCTTTTCGCTGTATTTTGCTACCACCGCCGCCTTTGCGCTCGTGCCGGAGGACGCACCGCTGATGCAGGAATACATCCAGGCAACGCAGTCGCTGGAAATGGGCGCGTATGAGATCCCAAAGTTCATCATGATGGTCATCGGCGCGCCCATCGTGGAGGAAATCCTCTTCCGCGGGCTGATCTACAAGCACTTAAAGCGCGCCATGCCCGTGTGGCTGGCGCTGGTGATCCAGGCTGTGCTCTTCGGCGCGGTGCACGGGCAGCTGCTCTGGGCGGTTTTTGCCTTTGTGCTGGCGATTGCGCTCGGGCTGACGCGCGATTACTTTGACAGCCTGTGGCCGTGTATTGCGATTCATCTGTGCTTCAACGGCGCGAACTACCTGCCCATAGGCGAGATGAGCGCGAGCGCAGGGCTGGCTGTGTTGCTCGTGAGCCTGTTGGCGGCTGCCGTGCTGCTGATGGTTCAGACGCTGTACGCAAGGACGCAGAAATAAGGCCCCCTCTCGCCGTCTGCCCAGTGGGCAGACGGC
>CAJJNQ010000083.1 GCA_905193155.1 uncultured Christensenella sp. | reverse complement strand
GGTCCGCCGCAGGCGGACCCTGACGGCTCCTTCCCTTCCTATCGTATCTTTTGCGGAAAACAGCATAAAGAAAACCGCCGCATCCCTCTGTTTGAGCAGGGGATGCGGCGGCGTGGTTTTGGGGGAATGATTGGAGGCGGCTTACGCGCCGCTTTTTTCCGTTTCGGCGGCCTCGCGATTGCTGGCCAGTGCGTGGGCCTTGATGCACTCGAAGGTCTCGTCGCTTAAGTCGTGCTCCATCTTGCACGCGTCGATGGCGGCGGTTTTCTCGCTCACGCCCAGCGTGACCAGGAACTTGGTCAGCCAGCGGTGGCGGGCGTAGATGCGCTCGGCGATGGCCTTGCCGGAGGGGTTGAGGGTGATGAAGCCCTCCTCGTCCATGTCGATATAGCCGTTTTCGCGCAGGCGCTTCATGGCCACGCTGATGCTCGGCTTGGAATAGCCCATTTCGTTGACGATGTCGATGGAGCGCACCTGACCGTTGCGCAGGTGCAGCAGAAGGATTGTCTCCAGATAATCTTCTGCGGATTCATGAATCTGCATGGCGCAGCCTCCCTTCGCGTCCTGTTTACATCATTTTATATCCGTTAAAGCATAGCACAGTCTGCCCTTTTTGGCAAGGGAACTTATGCGCGGCGGAGGGAATGGGGAGAAAACCGGGGGTGGCGGCGGGGCGCGGTTTGTGCTATCCTAAAAAGCGGAAAAAACGACGCGCTGCCGGGGAAAACAATGAAAACCGAAAGCGGCGGCGAAGGGGGAAGAGACATGGCCTTTGAGCTGGAAAAATACACCGCGCCGGACTTTGCGGCGCTGGGGCTGGAGAGCGCGGCGGACGCGCGCACGGCGGAGGCGCCGCTGGATGGGGTCGCGCCGGAGAACTACCACGCGATGAGCATCTTTCCGGAATATTTCCGGGTGGGCGGCAAATGGGTGCTGGCGGCGGAATCGCGCATGGACTGCGTGCCGGTGCTGACGGACGGCGGGCGCGTGGACGTGCGCGAGCCGCGGCGGCTGAAGAAGGGCGAGAGGGTGTTTACCGGCCGCACGGAGGACGGCAGCCAGGGCATCTTCGTCTGGCCGTACGGGTTTGAACAGAAGAAGGGAAACGGCGACGTCTTCGCGTTCCGCCAGGGGCGCAGCCGCGAGACGGCGTTCAGCCGGGACTACGACGAGCTTTACGACGTGCTGCGCCACGACCGCGACCACGGCAAGATCGTCTGGGTGCTGGGGCCGGCGTTCGCCTTTGACAGCGATGCGCGGCGGGCGTTTGCGACGCTGATCGAAAACGGATATGTGGACGCGCTGCTGGCGGGCAACGCGCTGGCGACGCACGATCTGGAGGCGGCGTATCTGGGCACGGCGCTGGGGCAGAACATCTACACGCAGCACAGCGTGCCCAACGGGCATTACAACCACCTGGACACCATCAACCGGGTCAAGCTGGACGGGTCGATCCCCAAGTTTATTGAAAAAGAGGGGATCGACAACGGGATCATCTACCAGTGCGTCAAACACAACGTGCCCTATGTGCTGGCGGGGTCGATCCGCGACGACGGGCCGCTGCCGGAGGTGATCCGGGACGTATATCAGGCGCAGGACGCGATGCGGGCGCAGGTGAGGGGCGCGACGACCGTGATCTGCATGGCGACGATGCTGCACACGATTGCCACGGGTAATATGACGCCGAGCTTCCGCGTGATGCCGGACGGCACGGTGCGGCAGATCTATTTCTACTGCGTGGACATATCGGAATTCACGGTCAACAAGCTGAGCGACCGCGGGAGCCTGGCGGCGCGGGGGATTGTGACGAACGTACAGGATTTTGTGGTGACGCTGGCGAAGGCATTAAATACGTGGCGCTGACGCTTTCGCAGAAACCGCCCGCCCGACGGGCGGGCGGTTTCTGCGAGGGACATCCCTTCGACCCGCGTCCTGACGGACACAGGTCGAGGGATAGCAGAGGCAAATTCCGCTCCGAAAAATGGGATTTTTCTACGCGGAATTTGCTCCTCGCGGCGTACACGCCGACACTCCGCACCGAACCAGTCCTTCGGACTGTTCCGGTGTTGCGCATGGCTTATTTTCCGAAAAGAGCATACGATGCTCTTTTCTCCAAAACGCTCATGCTTCAGTCGCTTCGCGACCTCCGGTGGTGCGGAATAAAGTCAGGCAGCCTGCGGGCTTCCCGACACCCTTTGGGTGGGCTTACCCGGTCTTAGTGAGTGCAGGAATTGAGTGCGGCCGCCGGGCGAGTGCAGACTGGGGAAGGGCTTTGCCCTTCCCCTTGCCCCTTTCCCAGTCAGGCAGCCTGCGGGCTTCCCGACACCTTTTGGGCAGGTTCCCCGACTCCCCTTGGAAGGCTTATCAACACAAAAAGGACGGAGAGATCGGGTTTCTCTCCATCCTTTTTGTGATTTACGGCAGGAAACTATACAAAACAAAATCCACCCCGATCGCCGCCAGCACGCAGACCAGCACCGGGCAGCGCCGCCAGGCGAGGAGCGCCGCGGCAATCCCGCCCGCAATGCCGATCCAGGGGCGCGCGGGGTCGGTGTTCAGTATGCCGGGGAAGATCAGCGCCGTCAGTGCCGCGCAGGGGATCAGGTTCAAAAAGCGCTGTGCCCAGGGCTGAAGCCGCAGCCGTCCGCCGAAAAGCGCGGGCAGCGCGCGGGGAATATAGGTCACCAGGCACATCCCCAGCGTCAGCAGGAAGATGTCCCAGCGGACGGAAAATGCGGAAGAAGCAGGGTTCATGGCAGCTCCTCCTCGTCCGGCGCGCTCTCGCCGGTAAAAGCCGCGCCGATCGCCGCGCCCGCGATCGTGGACAGGATCAGCGCCCAGGAGGCGGGCATCAGCCGCCCCAGCAGCGCGCTCAGCGCCGCCGTGAAGAGCACCAGCAGGCACAGCTTCGGCTTGCCCGACAGCCCCGGCGCCAGCAGCGCGATAAACATGGCGTAAAGCGCGATGTTGAAGCTGTTCAGCAGCGCCTGCGGGATGAGCCCGGAGGCAAACGCGCCGATGGTCGATCCCCCGACCCATGAAAGATAGGTGATCACCGCAAGCCCCGCAAAAAAGGGCATCGTCCGGTTTTCGTCCTTTTGAGTGGAGAACACCGCAAAGCCCTCGTCGGTGACGCAAAACGCGGAGAGCAGGCGCTGCGGCAGGCGCGTCTTTTCGGGCAGCTCGCGCATGACATAGGTGCTCATGATGAAGTGCCGAAGGTTCAGCAGAAAGGTCGCCAGCACAATCGGCCCCATCGCGCTGCCCGTGCTCAGCATGCCCACCGCCATCATCTGGCTCGCCCCGGCGTACACCATCAGCGACATCAAGATCGTCTCCAGCGCCGAAAAACCCGCCTGCCGCGCCGACAGCGCGTAGGCAATCGCCACCGGGATAAACCCGAACATCACCGGCACGCCCGCCTTCAGCCCGCGAAAGAATTGTTCCCGCGTCGCCTTCTGCATAAAAATGCACCCTCCTTTCCTAAAAAACTGGATTTGGGGCCATTATACAATAGGCGGGCGGGTTTATACAATCATGATAACGCATCTTTAACGCACCGGCTTTGACTGCGGAAAGAACTTGTTCTATAATAATGGGGAAAGACCCGGCGGCGGCCATCCGCCCGCCGCGCCGACAAAAAAAAGGAGATCAAAAGCCATGAAGATCGTGCTGCTGGAATCGCTGGGCATCCCCGCCGAACTGCTCAAGTCCTACGCGGACAAGCTGGAAGCCAAGGGTCACACCTTTGCCGCCTATGAAAAGAACACCGATGCGCAGGTGCAGATCGACCGCGCCAAGGATGCGGACGTGATCATGATCGCCAACATGCCCTTGAAGGGCGAGGTGATCCGTGCCTGCAAGAACTTAAAGTTCATCAACGTCGCCTTCACGGGCGTGGACCATGTGGACCTTGCCGCCGCCAAGGAGATGGGCGTGAAGGTTTCCAACGCCTCCGGCTATTCCACCCAGTCCGTGGCGGAGCTGGCGCTGGGCATGATGCTCTCGCTGCTGCGCAACGTGCCGCAGGTGGAGGAGCGCTGCCGCGCGGGCAAGACCAAGGACGGCCTGGTGGGCACCGAGCTTCAGGGCAAGACCGTCGGCATCGTCGGCGCGGGCGCGATCGGCCAGAACACCGGCCGCCTGTGCAAGGCCTTCGGCTGCAAAGTCATCGCCTATAACCACCGCCCCAAGCAGGCTGCCGAGGGCACCATCGACGAGTTTGTGGACCTGGACACCCTCACCCGCGAAAGTGACATCATCTCCCTCAACTGCCCCCTGAACGACAGCACCCGCGGCATGTTTGACTTTGAGCGCATCGCGATGATGAAAAAGACCGCGATCCTCATCAACGTGGCGCGCGGCCCCGTCGTAGACAGCCGGGCGCTGGCCGATGCGCTGAACGAAGGCCGCATCGCGGGCGCGGGCATCGACGTGTTCGAAACCGAGCCGCCGCTCGACGTCAACCACCCCCTGCTGCACACCCCCAACACCATCGTCACCCCCCACGTCGCCTTCGCCTCCAAGGAGTCCATGGCGCTGCGCGCGCAGATCGTGTTCGACAGCCTTGATTCCTTCATCGCCGGCAAGCAGGTCAACGTGATCCTGTAATTCCGTTATCTCAACAAAAAAGAGCACGCCCGTGCTCTTTTTTTATTTGGCTGATCTGTGTGGAAGGAGGGCAGCCTCCTTGGCTCCCCTGTGTAAGGGGAGCTGTCGGCGCAGCGGACTGAGTGGTTGCTTCAGCCTCCGCCTGCGCACCGTAATGACCCTTCGGGACATTCCGGTGTTCCGCTCGGCTTATTCGGCAA
>CAJJNQ010000082.1 GCA_905193155.1 uncultured Christensenella sp. | reverse complement strand
GCTCACAGACCGGCGTCATGTCCATCATATCCATCATGTTTTTACGTTTTGCCATTCTTCTTGTCCTCCATTTCCTGCATCGCCCGCTCGACCTCTCTAATGTCAAAAAGCCCCACTTTCAACCCGCTTGGCGTATTCTGTCCATGCGCATACGCCGTCAAGTAGATATTCCAGTAATCCGGTCTGTAAGAAACTCCGTCCCGCGCAATATCAATGCTAGAATATCCCTTGCACGGCAGCACGACCACGCGCCCGTCCTTGTCGGCCTCGACAAGCTCGCGGAGGCGGGCAAACCCGCCGCACAACTCGGCAATGTCCTCGTAGGCCGCAAGTCGATCAACAAAATCCGCATGGTACTGCACTCCGCTGAAATTCACCCGCCAGTATCCGTCTTTGAAATAAGTCAGTCGTTCCATGTCTTATACTCCTTCTCGATGTATTCGCAGTATGCCATTTCCAGCCTCGCGCCTGCGCTTTCCGCTGCGTCCGGCAGGAAAACAACCGCGTCCGCCACGTCGATCATTGCAAAACAGATCCGCATATAGTCTGCTGGGGCCATGCCCTCCGGCAGCTCGGCAGGATTGAGCACAGTGTTCCCCTGCCAGCCCAGCTGTATTTCTGCCGCTGCAAATTTATCCCGATACCCCGGATCTCCGGTGATTTTACCGGCTATGTAAACCTTCACGGCAATTCCTCCACATACCGCCAGCTCTGCGGCGGGCGGGTGACCGGCTTGGGTTTTGCCTTGAGCGCTACCTCTACCTCATTTGGCACAGCGTAAAATTCCCGCAGTTCGCGCGGGGTGTCGTAAATTTTAAGATCATCGATCTGCATGCCGTATCCGTGCTCCGTGCCCAGATACTTTTGTATGTCCTCGCGGGTGAGGCAGGCGTCTGTCGTCGCCCATTTGGGGATCATGCAAAGCGGGTAGACCGTGCCGATCTTATTGCAAGTAAATTCCGCAACGACTTTCCCGTTGGCGGCCTCATATCCAAACGCCTCCGCCTGTTCGCGCTCATAGGCCGATTCCGCCGTAATAGCCGGCGCCCCTGCGTTGGCTTTCACCATGAGCGTCCCCTTTCCGCCTGCGGTACAGTAGATATAGCACTTAAACGGCACACCGCACTTCGGCGCGGTCTTGCGGATTTCGACCGTTTTACTCCCGTTCAGGATCTTCCTCACCCACTCCGGGCGAATGCTGATCAAAACAGCTTTACTCATGCTTGCCTCCTTCCTCCGGCGCTTCCGGCAATCCGCGCCATTCCCAGCGGCTGGAATCGCAGCACCCGGCGCATGGGCATCCTTCCTGCACGCAGTTCATGCAGTCAAAGACAATCGCATCGTCCGCACCGTCATATTCGCAAAAATCGTTATGCTTGCAGTCCAGGCAGTCATGCCGCTCTTTTATCTGCTCGATTAGAGCGTCCCTCTCTGCTTCTGCCTTCGCGTTCTCGGCGGTCAGGCGCTCGATCATGGTGATAGCTTCATCCGCCAGCCGCTCCGTGCAACGCACATACTTCATTTGTGGACAAAGCCCGCAACCCTTCTCTATATGCGTCGCGCAGATACGCAGCGCCTGCACGATTTCCTTGTCTGTCATGGTTTTCCTCTCCAATACTCATTAAATTTCTTTCCCGTAATAATCGGGCGGCACCATTCGCATTGAAAACGGCGCCATGCAGTGTCCCGCTCGCCGCTCTCATCTCTGTAGAGCATCGCAAACGGAACGAACCCGGCCTGCATGGTTTCGTGCAGCCTACGTTCCGCATCCTCAAAGCTGTCGCCCTCATACCCGACCAGCACATAGCAGCGCATGGCGTGTCGTGCCGGGCGAAAACCGGCTGCCCGCAGTTTCTTGCCCATTTCGATGAGCGGTTCTAGATCGTCCTTTGTGTCATAAGCTGTATAAAGCCGTGCTGGGTTTACCTCGTGCAGCAAATCCGCCTGCCACTGCTGGAGCAGCGCCGGTTCCAGTCCTCCTGAGAATACTGCCGGATGCTTCTGCCGCTTGAGCATGGCGCAGACAGCTCGGAAATGCTGCTCCGACGTGGCGAGGATGTTGTCGTCTAGGATATTCCAGCCGTCCACGATTGGCAGCTCTTTGATTTCTCCGTGTGCGCAGCGCGGCACGGAGCAGAACCAGCAATCCTTTGTGCAACCGCGCGAGGTGAAGATCATTCCGTCCCGCAGATACAGCCCAGGCGTAAAGTCTCCCATGCGATCATCAAACGCCGGGCCGCCGACATCCACCGGAACGCCGAGGACCTGCCATGCGTAGTACAGATCTTCGGCCTTTTCGAGATCCCACGTAAACGTTACGGAGATATGTACCTCTGTCACGCCCGCTTTGATGCAATCGGCGATATTCTCGATGGTCGGTTGCCCGAAGAACGCCAGCGCATCCGTCGGCGACATGGCCGTTTTACGCGGGAATACGCGGGCGATCATAGCGCGTCCTCCTCCATTCCTTCAAGAACCATTTGTCCCGGCAAAACGCCATCTTCCATCCATGCGTGGAAGACATCTTCTCCGGTTTTCCAGCTCCCGTCTAAGCCTTGTTTTTCTTGTTCGGCAAGCATTCTGGAAAACGCTCGGATATACGCAAGCTTGTACTTTGAATATTGCGCAAATTCTTTTCTTCGCTCGTTTTTTGACGCAAGCGGGCAACCTATGCAACCGACACGTTTCCAACCGCAGCCGTACAGCGGATTCATGCAAATTTTTTCTACTGCGGCATAACCCAAAACATCAGCGTCTTTCCAATCGATAATCGGGTTCACGACCCTTTTCCCTTTAAGCTGGCACGTTTCCATCATCATTCTGCTCTCGTCGTTGTCGTTCATCAGTGTTACACCGGTTGCAATAAATCTGCTTCCTGCGCCGCCCTCTTTAAGCTCCGAGCAGCAGTACCGCACCCAACGTGTCGGCGGCATGAGCTTGCGCGGGATCAGATTCCACATCGTGGTTCGCGTTCCGTCCGGCTTTATGTGCGCATCGATGTCGCATTTTACACCGGTCAGCTCCAAGCGGCGGAAGGTATCCCGCACATGCCAGACAGTCTCCGGCGCGTCCGCCGTGGTGAGGCTGTGCAGCACCTCATACGGGATACCAGATTTCCCAGCCAGATGCAGAAGCACGTCCGAGTCCTTGCCGCCCGAGTACGTGATCACCAGCGGCTGCTTGTACAGGCGCAGGCTCATATCCGAGGCCATCCGCAGCCGCTCAATCGCGGTTTGTTCTAAGTCCATTGCCGTCCTCCCTCCCCGGCGTCAGCTTGGCCAGCATGATCTGCCCCAGATCCGCCACATATACCAGCCGCCCGCGGCTATACACCATCAGCTTTTCGCCCTGGATCTCCATACGGTCTGCCTCGATGTTCGTGATATCCTGGCAGGCGTCACACACGAACCTCATATCAGCGCCCCCGGCCGTGTGTCCGGCGTGTAGTGCAAGTAAATTCCGCAACGACTTTCCCGTTGGCGGCCTCATATCCAAACGCCTCCGCCTGTTCGCGCTCATAGGCCGATTCCGCCGTAATAGCCGGCGCCCCTGCGTTGGCTTTCACCATGAGCGTCCCCTTTCCGCCTGCGGTACAGTAGATATAGCACTTAAACGGCACACCGCACTTCGGCGCGGTCTTGCGGATTTCGACCGTTTTGCTCCCGTTCAGGATCTTCCGAGCCCACTCCGGGCGAATGCTGATCAAGACAGCTTTACTCATGCCTTGCATCCTTTCAAAATGTCCTCCATCAATGCCTTAAAAATCGGGTATGCCTGCTGCGGCACTACAGCGTTTCCGAGGCATTTAAGTCTGTCCACCCTTGCGGGAATCCCATGAGCCACTCGACCCACATCGGGTTCAGCTGCCCACCAATCTGATCGTTGAGGTTGTTCGCGCGGGCCTTGTTTTCGTACCGTTTCCGCTGCCCTGTCCGGTAATCCCGCGCGCACGGTGTTGCAAGCATCTGATCCATTGCTACCGCCTGCGTCAGATTGCATTTGCCCGGATCCTTTTGCCGACTCGGAGGCACAGATTGCAATACGTCCTTGTACTCGTTCGCGCGCGGCGTCGGCCATAGCCTCACCGCTGACGGCAAGTCCAGGCTGCGTCGGCTGCCTGCTTTCTGCTGCGTGCTCCGCATCCGCTCCTTTGCGTAGTCCATCCTCGTCGGCGTCGGCCACATCTGCGAGTCCGGTGAAGAATACCCTTGATCGTCTGTGCCACGCTCCGACAGCCGCAGCCTCAAAATTAAACACGACGACGTGATAGCCAGCACGCTCCAGATCCTTGACCACCTGCCCGGCGGCAATCTTGATGATTCCAGGAACGTTCTCACCGACAACGCAACGCGGGCGCAGCTCGGTGATAACTCGGAGCATCTCCGGCCAGAGGTATCGATCATCCCCTTTGCCCTTTTGCTTTCCAGCCACGGAGAATGGCTGGCATGGGAATCCGCCGGAAATAACGTCAACTGTTCGTAGGCCTGTCCGCTCATAAAAGCTCTCCTTTGTCAGCGTCCGGACGTCGCGCCAGCGCGGCACGTCCGGCCAGTGCTTTTCCAGCACCTTCGTCTGGTAGTCGGCAAACTCACACTGCCCGACGGTCGTAAATCCGGCCCACTCGGCAGCCAGATCAAGCCCGCCGATCCCGGAAAACAGGCTCAGATGCGTCAGCATCGTGCCTCATCCCTCCCCGGAGTCAGCTTGGCCAGCATGATCTGCCCCAGATCCGCAACGTACACCAGCCGCCCGCGGCTGTACACCATCAGCTTCTCGCCCTGGATCTCCATCCGGTCTGCCTCGATGTTCGTGATATCCTGGCAGGCGTCACATACAAACCTCATCCCAGCGCCCCCGGCCGGGTGTCCGGCGTGTAGTGGAGCTTGGTCGCGCGGGCGTTCTGATGGTACTCCGGGC
>CAJJNQ010000081.1 GCA_905193155.1 uncultured Christensenella sp. | reverse complement strand
CTGCTTGAACAATTTTTGCTTCAGAATATTGTCTAACTTTTTGGGGTCACTTCAACCTTTCCTGCCGTCGGGATTTTATGTTTGACTTTTGAGCATCCGCGGTTTATAATCGGTATATACCGAAAACAAAGGAGGCGTTTTCGATGCCGCGACCGCAGCGAAGCCGGAGAATCTGCGACCTGCCGAGGGTGAACAGCTTCTGTCCCAGGGGCAGCCGGGATGGTGAACCCATTTTGCTGACGCTGGACGAATTTGAAGTCATCCGGCTGGTGGATCTGGAAGAAAAGACCCACGAGCAGTGCGCACAGCAGATGGACATTTCCCGCTCCACCGTGCAGGAGATCTACGAGAGCGCACGCAAAAAGATTGCGGCGTGTCTGGTTCACGGACGAGAACTGCGCATTGCGGGCGGCAATTACCGCCTTTGCGGCGGACAGGAATCGACCCGCTGCGGGCAGTGCTGCCGACATTCGGAGACGCTTCCCACCCCTAAGAACGCATCTAAAGGAGAAAGAATCATGAAACTTGCAGTCACTTATGAAAACGGGCAGATTTTCCAGCACTTCGGGCGCACGGCGCAGTTCAAGCTCTACGATATAGAGGACGGGAAGATCGTCCGTTCCGAAGTCGTGGATACCAACGGCAGCGGGCACGGCGCGCTGGCGGGCTTCCTGATGCAGCGCGGCGTGGACACGCTGATCTGCGGCGGCATCGGCGGCGGCGCACAGGCTGCGCTGGCCAATGCGGGCATCCGCCTGTTCGGCGGCGTCAGCGGCGATGCGGATGCTGCGGCGGAAGCGCTGGTGAACGGCACGCTGAATTTCAACCCTGCCGTGCATTGCGACCATCATGAGCACGCACACGGCGAGGGCCATACTTGCGGCGAACACGGCTGCGGCCAGCATTCCTGCCACTGAGCCACGCGATTCCATTGCAACCTTTGGGTTCTGACAACCTGCTCCGGCGGGGATCCAAACGCGGTTCCCGCGGCGTTCAAGGATGTGACCACCGACGAGATCGCGGACGCCTTTAAGGCGACGGCGAAGAAGGTGTTCGCCGGCGCGGACAACAAAAAGATTCTGTAAAAAGGCGGAAAGCTGGAGGACGAACCATTGCGTCCCCCGGCTTTTCTCTATATAATTAGGAAGGTTTTTCTGCAAAACGCACCTGCTTTGCGCAGCATTTCACTCAAAAAGGAGTCCTTTTTCGTGCAAAAAATCAAACAACTGCTCCCCGGTCTGGGCGTATGCCTGGCCATTTCGATTCCCGCCTGGCTGCTGGGCAAGCTCGTGCCCGTTGTGGGCGGCGCGGTGTTTTCAATTCTCATCGGCATGGTCATCGCGCTGTTCTGGTCACCGAAGGACGCATTTAAACCCGGCGTGACCTTCGTTTCCAAAAAAGTGCTGCAGGCAGCGGTGGTGCTGCTGGGGTTCGGGCTCAACCTGAGCGTCGTGCTGGAAACCGGCAAACAGTCCCTGCCCATCATCCTGTGCACCATCTCCACCTCGCTGCTGATCGCCTTTCTGCTGCACAAGCTGCTGCGCATTGACGGCCGCATCAGTACACTGATCGGCGTGGGATCGTCGATCTGCGGCGGTTCGGCCATTGCGGCAACCGCGCCCGTCATTCACGCCGACGATGAAGAGGTTGCGCAGGCGATTTCCGTCATTTTCTTTTTCAACGTGCTGGCAGCGCTGATCTTCCCTTGGCTGGGCAAGGCAATCGGCTTTGACACCGCGTCGGGCGAGGCCTTCGGCATCTTTGCGGGCACCGCGGTCAATGATACTTCCTCCGTCACTGCCGCCGCTTCCACCTGGGACAGCATGTGGAACCTCGGCAGCCAGACGCTGGATAAGGCCGTCACCGTCAAGCTCACCCGCACGCTGGCCATCATCCCGATCACATTGGTGCTCTCGCTGATTCAATCGAAACAAAACGCACAGGCGCGGGGCCGCTTCCAGTTCAAAAAGGCGTTCCCGATGTTCATCCTGTGGTTTGTGCTGGCCTCAGTCGTCACCACGGTCTGCACGTCGCTTGGCGTGCCCGCTTCGTTCTTCACTCCGCTCAAGGAGCTGAGCAAATTCTTCATCATCCTGGCCATGGCGGCCATCGGTCTGAACAGCAACGTGATCAAACTCGTCAAAAGCGGCGGCAAGCCGCTGCTGCTCGGCGCGTGCTGCTGGGCGGGTATCACGGGTGTCAGCCTGCTGATGCAGCACATCATGGGCATCTGGTAAATCAAAAAGGTATTGGGACGCAACGCAATCCCAATACCTTTTTTAATTTCCCGATCAGGAAACTTCCAAACCGTTACAGTCTGCCTTAAATTCTCTGCTGAAGACGGTCAAAAAGCTTATGGATGCCACATTTCCAGCACAGCACCATGCCGGCCACCGCGCCGACCACCGCCTGCAAAATCTGGTAGGGCAGCTTCAGCATCGCGTATTCTGGCGTGCTGTAAATGAACGCGCGGCCCAGCGAATAGCCCACGACCATGATGACCGCGCCAATCGCCACGCCAAGTCCCGAAGCCAGCACGGGATGCTTCTTCATCGCATGGTGCGCAAAGACCGAAATCACAACCGCCTGCAAACCATGTGTGACGAGGGATACGAACATCGGCGTCGGGTAGAAGAGCAGATCGCCCAGGAACGCGCCCACGCCGCCGACCAGGAAAGCGCCCAGCGGATCGAGCAGAATCGCCGCCGTGCAGATCACAATATCGTTCATATAGAGATGGCCGCCCGGCACGGGCACGCCGAACGAACTCATCGCTACGTTCAACGCCATCAGCATGGCCGTGGTACACAGCCACAGCACCTTTTTCTTTTTGTTATTCTTTTTCTCCATTTCCGCTTCCTCCTTGCGATGAATGTAGCGATAGTATATACTGCTTTCTGGTGCTATTGAATAGCCAGAAAAGGAGCAAATAATCATACCAGATGAACATCACCATTCGCAAAGAAGAACGCCCGGTCTATTTGCAAATCTACAAACAAATGCGGAATAACATTCTCGACGGCATTTTTCCCTTCGGCAGCAAGCTGCCCTCCAAGCGCCTGCTGGCTGCGGAATTGCATGTCAGTATCGTTACCGTTGAGCACGCCTATGCGCTTCTGTGCGACGAAGGCTATGCGGAATCCCGCGAGCGCAGCGGCTACATCGTGATTTTTCGCCCGGCGGACGGCTTTGCGGGAGCCGTGTCTGCCGTGCCCGCTCTTCCGGCACATTCTTCCGCATCGACCTATCCCAGCTTTTCCGTTTCGATTCTCAGCCGAACGATACGCAAGGTGCTGGCGGATTCTCACGATATCCTGCTGGAGCGCTCCCCTAACGCGGGGCTGATCGAGCTGCGCGACGCAATCCGGCAATACCTTGCGCGCAACCGCAGCATTCAGGTGGACGCGGAACAGATTGTCGTCGGCTCCGGTGCGGAATATCTCTATCGCCTCATCGTCGATCTGTTCGGCCGGGACAAAATCTACGCCATCGAATCGCCCGCTTACGACAAGCTGGGGCAAATCTATCACGCAGAAGGCGCATCTTACGAAGAATTGCCGTTGGTTCGTGACGGCATTGACAGCGATGCGCTCGCCCGTTCTCGCGCGGACATTCTGCACACCACGCCCTACCGCAGCTTTCCCAGCGGCGTCACTGCCACCGCCTCCAAGCGTCACGAATACATCCGCTGGTCGGAAAAAGCGGATCGTTTCATCATCGAATCGGACTACGGCTCCGAATTCTCCGTCTCCTCTCAGCCGATGGAGACGCTTTTCGCCCTCTCGCATCAGGACCGCGTGATCTATCTCAACACCTTTTCCAAGACCATCTCCCCCTCCATGCGCGCGGGCTACATGGTGCTCCCCCGTCGTTTGGTCACTCTTTTTCAGCAAAAGCTGGGCTTTTACTCCTGTTCCGTCCCCACCTTCGAGCAGCTTGTGCTGACTGAGCTGCTCAACAGCGGCGATTTCGAGCGCCACATCAACCGCGAGCGCCGTGCCCGCCGCAAAGCTCTGAACAGCTCTGCGCCGCATTAGCCGCTCATTCTTTTCGTAGTAACTTGTTCCTGTCCGCATCCTCATCTATAAAGAATGTTAGAAAGGATAGAGGCTCAGATATGTATCAACGCAAACAGGAAAAGGACATTTTCTGCCCCCTGGAATACGGCATGGAGCTCTTCGGCGGCAAATGGAGCTCCCGCATCATCTGCATGCTCGCCGCGCTGGACATGCCGCGTTACAGCAAACTGCGCACGCAGATGGGCAACATCACCGACGCGGTTCTCGCCTCAACGCTGAAATTCCTCATCGCCAACGGCATCGTCCTGCGCAAATCCTACAACGAAATTCCCCCGCGCGTGGACTACACTCTTTCTGGAAAAGGCCATCCCTAGAATAATAAACCGACACTTTGTTTTGCCGTCCGTCAATTCTTTCTTGGAGGCTTACAAGTTTTTCCATTAATATTGTTATATTCTCTTATAGTGGTAAAAACTCTAATCGTCTCCATATCTTCCTTATATGAGTTCCAGCAACTTCTTTTCCATGCAAAATTCATATCCCATCTTCTTTAATCCAACCTTTTCAAACCGAACAGTTATCGAAGTACCTTCAATAGCTGTAATCTCACCAAGACCAAACACCTTATGTTTCACCTGCTTCCCGACAATATCTTTTGGTATTTCTATCTGAGGCTTTGGCTCTGGTTTCAGAACAATCTGAGTAGCAAATACGGGCTTCTTTGTGCTTTTTTTCTTAGCAGCAGCCATCATTTTTGTCTACTCAACATCGACATTCTCGCCACGATTTTCGTAGTCATCCATGTCCTTAAACACAAACATTTGTGGTTTCTTTACATCATTGTCTGGTACAGGCCTTATTGGAAACATCCATACACTTGCCGGTTATACATATGATGTAGCGGGGAAGAGCTTCCTTCTCACACAGCTGAGCTACGGCAACGGCAACAGCGTGGCCTATGAATACGATGATT
>CAJJNQ010000080.1 GCA_905193155.1 uncultured Christensenella sp. | reverse complement strand
TTTCGTTGACAAAGTGCACCGTCGCGCCCGTGACCTTCACGCCGCGCGCGAGCGCGGCCTCATGCACCCGCAGGCCATACATGCCCTTGCCGCAGAAGGCGGGGATCAGGGACGGATGGACATTCAGGATGCGCCGCGGCCACTGCTTTGTAAATTCTGCGCTGAGGATGACCGTAAAGCCTGCGAGGAGAATGAGGTCGATCTCCTGCTCGCGCAGCAGCACGGAAAGCTCGTTTTCAAACGGCTCCTGCCCACAGGAGGGCGTGAGCACGCGCGCCGCAACACCCGCGTTTTCCGCCCGCGTGAGCGCATAGGCCCCCGCGCGGGAAGAAACGACCAGCACGATCTCGCCGTGCGGCATTTTTCCGTCACGCTGTGCGTCGAGCAGCGCCTGCAAATTCGTGCCGCCGCCGGAGACCAGCACGGCGATGCGGGCGGGTGTCAGCATAGCTCCACCTTTTCCTCGCCCAATACGATCTCACCGATGACGCCGGCCTCCTGACCGAGAGAATGCAGCGCGGCGAGCGCCTTGTCGGCGCTGTCCTTCGCGGCGACGAGCACCATGCCTGTGCCCATGTTGAAGGTGTTGAACATATCGCGCTCCGAGATGCCGCCCATGCGCGAGAGCAAGGGGAAGATCGGCGGGATGCGCAGCGCTTTCTTTTCAATCTTCGCGCACAGGCCGTCGGGAATGCAGCGCGGAATGTTCTCATAGAAGCCGCCGCCGGTGATGTGACTGATGCCGCGGATATCGGCGGCTTCGATGGCCGCTAACACAGGACGGACATAGATCTTTGTCGGGCGCAGCAGCTCCTCGCCCAGCGCGCAGCCCAGCTCACCGTAATACTGCCCGAGGTCGGCGTTCTCCACATCGAACACCTTGCGCACGAGCGAGTAGCCGTTGGAGTGCAGCCCGCTGGAGGGCAGCGCGATGACCACGTCTCCCGGCTGCATTTTGTTCTTGTCCAGAATTTTGCCACGGTCCACGACGCCCACGGCAAAGCCCGCAAGGTCATAGTCGTCCGGCTTCATCGTGCCGGGGTGCTCGGCGGTCTCGCCGCCGATGAGCGCACAGCCCGCGCGTACGCAGCCCTCGGATACGCCCGAGACCAGCGACACGACCTTTTCCGGGATGTTCTTGCCGATGGCAATATAGTCAAGGAAGAACAGCGGCTTCGCCCCGCAGCAGATAATGTCGTTGACGCACATCGCCACGCAGTCGATGCCGACGGTGTTGTGCCGATCCATGAGCTGCGCGATGCGCTGTTTGGTGCCCACACCGTCCGTGCCGGAGACCAGCACCGGCTTTTCAAGCCCGTGCAGGTCCAGCGAGAAAAGCCCGCCGAAGCCGCCGAGATCGGAGATCACATCGGCTGTGAGCGTGCGCTGTACATAGCGGTTCATCATTTTTACGCCCTGATAGCCCGCCTCGATGTCAACGCCGGCGGCCGCGTATGCTTCCGAGTGAGAGATGCCCATAATGTCATTCCTTTCCGGTCCAGCAGTAGGTGCAGACCTTGTCCCTGTCAATACCGATCGCCTCCAGCAGCCCGTCAAGGGACTGATAGGAGAGTGAATCAAAGCCAAACTGCGCGCAGATCTCGTGCAGCAGGCATTTTCCGCGCTCGGTGCGGCTGTCGGCGTATTCCTCCAGATGCTTTTGGCCCTCGTTGCCCTCCAGCTCCTGCACCATGCGGCGCGCGAGCAGGTCCATGGCGCTGTTGCCGCGCGAAAAGTTCAGGTAGCGGCAGGGGTACATGATGGGCGGGCAGGCCGAGCGCATATGGACCTCCGCCGCGCCGGTGCTGTATAAAAAATCCACGGTCTCGCGCAGCTGCGTGCCGCGCACGATGGAGTCATCCACAAACAGCAGCTTCTTCCCCTCAATCAGCTCCGGCACGGGGATCTGCTTCATGCGCGCCACTCTGCTGCGCACCTGCTGATCCTCGGGCATGAAGGAGCGCGGCCAGGTCGGGGTGTATTTCACAAAGGGACGCGCAAGGGGCTTGCCGCTGTGGTTGGCATAGCCCATGGCGTGCGGCACGCCGGAATCCGGCACGCCGGCGACGAAATCCACCTCGGGCACGCCGCCGCGCTCCGCCTCATCCCGCGCCATGATCGCGCCGTTGCGATAGCGCATCAGCTCCACATTCACACCCTCGTAGTTGGAGTTCGGATAGCCGTAATAGGTCCACAAAAAGGCGCAGATCTTCATCTGCTTCCCCGCGGGAGAGAGTGTTTGGAAGCCCTTGGCGTTCAGCCGGACGATCTCCCGCGGCCCCAGCTCATAGGCATCCTGATAGTCGAGCTTATGATAGGCGAAGGACTCGAACGATACGCAGCAGCCGTCCTCGCGCTGCCCGATCAGCACAGGGAGGCGGCCCATGCTGTCCCGCGCGGCGATCAGCTCTCCTTCCTCGGTCAAAATCAGGATCGTCATGGAGCCGTCGATGACCTCCTGCGCGTGGAGGATGCCGGAGACAAGGTCGTTTTCCTGATTGATGAGCGCGGCGGTCAGCTCGGTGACATTCACGCGGCCGCTGCTCAGCGTCAGAAATTGCTGGCCCTTGTCGGAGAGATAAGCCTTCACCAGCTCGTCAGTGTTGTTGATGATGCCGACCGTCACGATGGCGTACAGGCCCAGATGGGAGCGCACGAGCAGCGGCTGAGGGTCGCTGTCGCTGATGCAGCCGAGCCCCGCGTGGCCGCGGAAGTCCGCGAGGTCCCGCTCAAACTTCGTCCGAAAGGGCGTATTTTCAATGTTGTGTATCTGGCGCTGGAAGCCCTCCTTCTTGTCAAAGAGCACCATTCCGCCGCGGCGCGTGCCGAGGTGAGAATGATAGTCCGTGCCGAAGAAGACATCCAGCGCGACATCGCGGTCCGAGACCGCGCCGAAAAAGCCCCCCATTACGCAAAGAACAGCTCGGAGAGCGTCATGGGGTCGATGTACTTTCCGTCCCGATAGACGCGCATATTGCCGGAGGAGATCTCGTCGATCAGCATCACGCTGCCATCCGGCGCGTAGCCGTACTCAAACTTGATGTCGTAGAGGACAAGGCCCTTTTCGCGCAGGTCATCCGCGACGATCTCGGTGATCTTCTGCGTCATGGCCTTGATGTCGTCATACTGCTGCTCGGTCATCACGCCCAGCGCCACAAGACCGTCCTTCGTCACCAGCGGATCGCCCAGCGCGTCATTTTTGAAGGTCGTCTCCACATAGGCGGGCAGGTCGGCGCCCTCTTCAATGTACTCGCCGTAGCGGCGGCGGAAGCTCCCCACCGCCTTGAGGCGGCAGATGACCTCCAGCCCATGGCCGAAGACCTTCGCGGGCAGGACCTCCATCGTGGTCTCCTTCAGATCCGCGGAGACATAGTGCGTGCGGATACCGGCGGCGTTGATCTTTTCAAAAAAGTGCTTGGTCATGCGCAGGTTGACATTGCCCACGCCCTCGATGGTCAGGCCCACGCTGTTCTCGCCGGGGTCAAACACGCCGTCCTTGCCCGTGCAGTCATCCTTGAACCTGAGCAGGTAGTTACCGTTGTCCAGTGCGAATACATCCTTGGTCTTTCCGGTATATACGAGTTTCATTGCTTTCCGCTCTCCTTTTATTTCTTGAAGTGTATTCCTTATTTACTGATAAAGCGCCCGAACCTCTTCGTCCGCGCGCAGCACGGCGTCCCGTTCCCGCGCCCGCGCTTCGTCCAGCTTTTGGGCGAGCTCCGCGTCGGAGACCGCCATGATCTGCACCGCCAGCAGCGCGGCGTTCTTCCCGCCGTCCACCGCCACCGTCGCCACAGGGATGCCGCTCGGCATCTGCACGGTGGAGAGCAGTGCGTCCATGCCGTCAAGCTTCGTCCCGCTGCACGGCACGCCGATCACCGGCAGCGTGGTGTTTGCCGCCATCGCGCCGGCAAGATGCGCCGCCATGCCGGCGAACGCGAGGATAACAGAAAATCCGCCCTCCCGAGCCGACGCGGCAAATTCCCTTGCCTCATTCGGACACCGGTGAGCGGATAATACGCGCACTTCCATCTGGACGCCGTAGTCTCGCAATACGCCTACGGCCTTCTCCGCGACGGGCAGATCACTCTTGCTGCCCATAACGATCGCAACCTTTCTCATCTGCGTTCCCTCCCTCAAACATAAAAATAGGCGCTCCGCTGCCCTTTGCAGTTGGAGTGCCCAGACGGTCGGCCTCTGAAACGCGCCGCCTCAGAGCGATGCTCCCTGCTCCCCCGTGGTAGCCCACATTCCGTCAGTTACAAAGAGCTCAACTTGCTTTCAGTGTACCATACGCCCCGCTTTTCGTCCATTCCGCAAAAGGGAGAAAGAAGATAGAAAATCTTAGCTACATTTATATCGTTGTGACAATTCATAAGATACACTTATATTTCTCTTTGAAAAAACTTATCATCGAAAAACCATTTTTTGTCTTGACAAGGCGATCCTCGCGTGGTATTCTATCAAAAATTTGAGGAAAGAGAGGCGATCGTCGTGACCGTGGTTTTGAAGGGTGCGCAGGTGTTCCGCCGAGGTGCTTTCAGCGGCGGTGATGTTTCCGTTTCCTTTGGGGATCGTGTTTTTTGCAAGGATATTGTTTTTCCTTCGTCCCTGAATGTTTCTTCCTTTACCATATTACCCGGTTTCGTTGATGTGCATGTGCATCTTCGGGAGCCGGGTTTTTCTTATAAGGAGACCATCCGCACCGGTACGCTGGCGGCGGCCCACGGCGGCTATACCGCCGTATGCGCCATGCCGAATCTGAAGCCGGTGCCGGACAGCATGGAGACGCTGCAAATGGAGCTGGACGCCATTCAAAAAGACGCCGTGATCCGCGTTCTGCCCTACGGGGCCATCACGAAAGGCGAGCAGGGCAGGGAACTGGCGGACTTGGACGCCATGGCCCCCTATGTGGTGGCTTTCTCCGACGACGGAAAGGGCGTTCAGGATCGTGATATGATGCGCCGCGCCATGCTGGAGGCCAAGCGCCTCGGCAAGCTGATCGTGGCCCACTGCGAGGACAATTCCCTCCTGCGGGGCGGCTA
>CAJJNQ010000079.1 GCA_905193155.1 uncultured Christensenella sp. | reverse complement strand
GGGGCAGGAGAGAGGGGTGCAGGGGGGAGCGAAGCTTCCCCCGCCCATCGGAGGGAGAGCGAAGCGAACCTGAAGGTCGAGCGTTTTGAAGAAAAAGCTGAAGAGCTTTTTCGGAAAATAAGCCGACCGTAACACCGGAATGTTTTGAAAAAACATTTCGGTGCGGAGAAAGCGAAGCTTCCCCCGCCCACCTGAATACTTCAATAAAGAACAGAGCCGGAAACGCATCGTATCCGGCTCTGTTTTCATCTTTGGTTTCCGGTGGGCTTGCCTTCGGGGAAGAAATGGCGCAGCAGTGTGCGCAGCGGGCGATAGAGCACCAGCGCCGCGGCAAAATTGCCGAAGCAGTGCGCCAGATCAAACGGAATGCCTGAAATCCATTCCGCCACCGTGGCGTTCCAGCCGAGAATGAACAGGCGCGAGATTTCGCACAGGATGCCGAAGCTCAGCCCGAAGGCGGCGCTGAGCACCGCCCATCCCAGCGCGGAATCCATCTTGCGGAAGCACCAGGTGACGCCCGCCAGTATGGTCCAGACGTATAGGTAGGAAATCCACCAGAAGCTGAACCCGTAGAGCATCCCTTCCAACAGCGCAAAGCCGTAGATGATCCACAGCACCTGCTTTTTGAAAGTGAGCGTGTACAGGATGATCAGCAGCGAGACCACTTCGATGTTGGGCAGAAACGCCAACGCGATCTGCCCGACGAACAGGATCGCCGTGCAGGCCGCCAGCGTCACCAGTTCCCGAACCGTGGCGCGCATTACCAGCCGGTCTTCAGCGTCGCTTCAAAGGTGTCGCCGTCGGCGATGGGCGTGGTGTCTACGCCGGTGGAAAGATCCTCGCCGCCCTTGGAGAAGCACCACCACTCCTGCACGGAGTCGTCCGCAGTGTAGCCGTCCACGGTGGTGACGAACAGGCCGTATTCGCTCTCGGTGCCTTCGACGAGCTTTTCGTCCGCCAGCGCCTCGCCCAGATACTCGCGGTCGGTGTGGATCTCAACCGAGCGGGAAGCATCTTTGCCGTTGATGACGAAAGTGATGGTCTTGGCGCCCTCCTGCGTCGCGGGACGGTTGGCCAGATAGATGCCGGTGAAGATTGCCGCGACGGCCACAACCGCCACGATGGCCCAGATGAGCCCCTTCTTCTTTGCCATGAAAAAACATCTCCTCTTCTTCAAAATAGACTAAATTTGCTAAATCTTTAGCGAAAATGAGCATACCGCAAAGTATAAAAAAAGTCAATCACCTAATCGGTTTGGCAAATCTAACCTGTTTCGTATTGTGAAAAAATACGGTTAAAAATTTTTTTTTGCAGGGCGGAACAGCAGGGGATGGTGTATAATGGGGATAGCAAGCGAAGGATGGTGGAAAAATGCGAAAAAATGCCATTTTTATCATATTTTTGACGATGATTTTCATGTTGACCGGATGCGCTGCGCCGCATGTCGGCGCGGAGCCGGAATCCGGAAAAGACGTGGTGGTGCTCGAAAGCGGACACGCCTCCAAGAACGGACAAACCATTGTGACCCTCAAGCCCCGTCCCACGCCGGAACCCACCCCGGAAGTCACGCCGGAGCCGACTGCGGAACCCACGCCCGAACCGGAGACGACCGAAGAAATTCCGCAGGAGAGTCTCGCGCCGAACGAGAGCGCGGAATCCTCTCTCAATCAGCCCGTCACCGAAACCGCAGACCACAGCGGCGGACAGAAATATTGCTACCTCACCTTTGACGACGGCCCTTCCAAGAACACCGAGGCGATTCTGAAGATCCTCAACGACAAGGGGATTCAGGCGACCTTCTTTGTGGTGGGCAAAAACGCTGCGGAGCATCCCGACCGGGTCAAGGCCATTGCGGCACAGGGTTCGCTGGTCGCTAACCACACGCAAACCCATGATACCAGTGTGATCTATCAGGACGAGGAATCCTGCCTCAAGGCGTTTGACGACGGTCGGGACACCATCGCCTCGATCCTGGGCAGCGATTATCCCAACGACCTGGTGCGCTTCCCCTACGGATCGACCAACCGCCGCTGCCGCGACTATCGCGACGCGGTGAAAAACGCGGGTTATCGTTTCTTTGACTGGAATGCCCTCAACGGCGATGCGGAGAGCGGCGCGTCCAAGCGCACGTCCGACGAGCTGTATCAGGAGCTCAAGAACACAGTGGACAAGCAGTACAAAAAGGGCAAAGACATCATCGTGCTGATGCACGACACCAACAGCAAGACCAACACCGTCAAGATGCTGCCCGACGCCATCGATTACATCCAGAGCCTGGGCTACACCTTCGAGACGCTGGAGCACAAGCCCATGAGCTGAAACCGGACGCGAAAGAATTCCCCCTGCGCCTTGTGCGCGGGAGGAATTTTTTTGTGCGCAAAACCAAAAAGGAAGAAAGAACGGCTGTAAATTTTCAGGAGGAAGAATAAAAACGAGAATACGGGCACAACGATTGACAAAGAGAATATCGTTTGGTATCCTAGCGAGGGAGGGAAGGTGGGCAAATGGATATATATAAGAAGCTCAAGGTAAAGACCTATATCAATGCCTGGGATGCGGTGTCCGCTTACGGTTCGTCGCGCATGGAGGAGGAGACTCTGCTGGCGATGCGGGAGGCGGCGACGCGGTTTGTCCATATTGAAGAATTGCAAAAGGCGGTCGGGCACGAAATCGCAAAGATGACGGGCAACGAGGCCGCCTATGTCGTGGCGGGCACGGCGGCGGGCATGCTCATGGCCAGCGCCGTGTGCATGGTGCGCCATCCGGAGCCGGAGCTTTTTGCGATGCTGCCGGACGCGAGTGAGCTGCGCAACGAATTTATCCTGCTGCGCGAGCGCAAAACCAGTGTGGGATACGCGATCAAGGCGGCGGGCGGCAAGGTGATCGACGTGGCCTTCGGCCAGCACGTCACGCTCGAGGACGTGGAGCGCGCCATCACGCCCAAGACCTGCGCCATCGTCTATTGCGACACGCAGGTGCTGTCGATGCGCTGCCCGCCGCTGCGCGCACTGACGCTGCTGGCGCACAAGCACGATCTGTTCATGGTGGTGCAGGCGTCCGGCCAGCTGCCGCCGGTGGAGAACCTTTGGCACTACACGGTGGAAAACGGCGCGGATCTGGCGGTGTTTTCCGGCGGAAAGGCGATCCGCGGCGCGCAGCAGAGCGGTATTCTGGTCGGCCGCCGCGCGCTGATCGACCTGATGAACATGGTGGCCCCGCCCCGCAGCGGCATCGCCCGCACGGCCAAGGAGGGGCGCGAGGAGATCATCAGCGTCTACACGGCGCTTAAAAAGTTTTTGCAGCCCGGCCAGATGGAGGCGCGGCTGCACACCATGAGCCTGATGCGCGAAAAGGCAGCGCAGGCGCTGGAGGAAAGCGGACATTTCAAGACCACGGTGCTCTACCCCGGCCCGTCCGGGCAGACCTATCGCTGGCTGGGCGTGGAAGTGCTGGGCGAGGTTTCGGCGCAGGAGTTGAAAAAAGCGCTGCTGGAGCTGGATCCCGGCATCGTCGTCGGGGAATGGGAGGGGCATAACGGCGTGACCGTCAATACCCTCAACATGGAGCCGGACGAGGTGCGCCCGCTGGTGGAGGGCATGATCGGCTGCTATGAGAGCCTGGCGAAAGGGGGCGCGCAGGAATGATCTATGATGAACTGAGCGTAAAGAGCTATATCAACGCGCTCGATCCCGTGGCGGCCTACGGCGGCAACCTGCTCTCGCCGACCGTGCTGGACGCGATGGAGGAAGCGACGCGCTCCTTCGTGCGGATGGATGAGCTGCACAGGGCAGTGGGCGAGCGCATCGCGGAGATGACGCACAACGAGGGCGCGGCGGTGGTCTCCGGCGCGAGCGCGGGCATGATGATGTGCGCTGCAGCGCTGATGACGAGGGACGATCCCGGCCGCATGATGGGGCTGCCCGACGTCACGGGATTGAAAAACGAAATCCTTGTGCTGGACGATCAGTTGGAAGAGTTTGAGAGCAAGATGTGCATCGTGGGCGTCAAGCTCAAGCCCGTAAAGATAGCGCCGCACAAGCCGGAGCAGCTGGCAGCCGCTGCGGGCGAGGACACCGCCGCCATTTATTACGCGCAGATGCGCAAGCCGAGCGCGCTGAGTTTTGAAGAAACGATAGAGGCCGCAAAGACCGCAAACCTGCCGCTGGTGGTGAATGCGGACGCACAGCTGCCCCCGCGCGAAAGTCTTTGGAAGTACACGCAGGCGGGCGCTGCCGCGGCGATCTTTGCGGGCGGGCGTGCGCTGTGCGGCCCTTCCGGCAGCGCGATCGTCGTAGGGCAGAAATGGCTGACCGACGCAATACTGTCCATTGCGCCGCCCAAGCACAGCATCGCCTCCGTGGCCAACATCGGCCGGGAAGAGATCGTGGGGCTGTACGCTGCGCTGGAAGAATACATGGCGGGGGACGATTATGCCGCGAAGATCGAGCGCGTGGAGCGGATCATCCGCGAAGAGCGGCACCGCATCGAGGGCGAGGGATACTTCCTGTGCCGCCGCTCGTACCCCGGGCCGTCCGGGCAGAATTATCCGCGCATGATGTTGGAAATCCTCGGCTCCTATTCGGCAGAGGCATTGGTGGAGATGCTGCAGGAGGGCGATCCTGCGATTCTGGTGACGCGCACCGACAACAGCGAGAGCGAAAACGGCATTTACATCAATCTGATGACGCTCACCGACGAAGAGGTAGAGATTGTGCTGCGCCGCGTAGACGAGTGCGCCGAGAGCCTGACCCGATTGAGCTGATAAAAAGAGAACGCGCCGCAGAGTTCCTTGTGGAACCCTGCGGCGCGTTTGCGCTCTTCGCACCGGAGCAGCTCTTTGAGCTGTTCCGGTGTTACGCATGGCTTATTTGGTTCCGACAGCGCACTGCGCTGTTGGAACCAAAACGCTCATGCTCCAGGCTCGCTTTGCTCACCCTCCGATGCCGCACCGAAATGTTTTTTCAAAACATTTCGGTGTTACGGTCGGCTTATTTTCCGAAAAAGCTCTTCAGCTTTTTCTCCAAAACGCTCGACCTTCAGGTTCGCTTCGCTCACCCTCCGATGGGCGGGGGAAGCTTCGCTCCCCCCTGCACCCCTCTCTCCTGCCCC
>CAJJNQ010000078.1 GCA_905193155.1 uncultured Christensenella sp. | reverse complement strand
TACGGCTATGCCGTACCCCCGCGCCCCTTGCCTTCCCGTCAAACATCCTTCCAGAAATTGCCCACGGGTTTGAGCTCAAAGGTGCCGTCCCGCAGCGCGTCCGCAGCGGCACGCACCTCGGCGCGCAGCCGGTCGGTGACGGTTGTAAAGGTTTCCTCGTAGATGATGCGGATCGTGCCGTCCGCCACGAGCTGATGCGCCAGCGGCACCAGCAGATAACTGCGGTAGTTGGCGATCTGCTCGTCGTTCCAAAATTTCTTGAGCGGCGCGTAGATCTCCTCCTCGCAGAAGCGGTCGCGCACCATGCTCAAAAGATTGGAAAAATCCTCGTTGTTGTTGCCCGGCTCCAGCGTAAACAGCATCCGGAAGAACAGGTTCCAATCGTAATCGGTGTTCATCTGGCTGATGAAATAATCGGCCAGTATATTGAGGAACGGCTCGCCGCCCTCATAGGGGGCTTCGAGCAGCAGCGGCGCTTCAAAGTCGATCTCCGCGCCCGCAATGCGGCTGATGCGCTGAAAAACATCCATCACGCTCTGCTCTTTCCGATTTTCCAGCTTGCTGTATTGCGAGAGGATATAGCGGCTCAAGATGTTGCAGGAGCTCTTGATGTTGAGCGTAAAGCCGAGCGATTTTTGCATCTTGAAGAAGAAGAGGTCGGAAATGGTCTTGGCCAGCATCTCCTGCATGGGACCCTGGCGCAGGTTGCTTCTCCCCAGATCGCTTTGCAGCTGAATCTGGTTATAGATCAGATAGAGCTGCCGGTCGATGGAGCGCAGGTTGTCGTAGGCGGAAGAGAGCATCTCCTTCATGAAGGTATCCATCAGCAGATACCGGTTGTTTTTATAGATGATCTCGTGCTCGACTTCGGCCCAGAAGACGTGCACCAGCGCCTTGATCTGCAATTCAAAGCGGACGCTCTGGCCGATGGGGCCGCAAAGTCCGTCGATGCGGTAGATGGCGTAGCCGTTGTTCTGGATCTGCGGTTGCTCGCCGCTCAACTCCATGCGGATGTTGGGCTGGTCGGGCGCGCAGTACAGCCCATCGGCACACTTCTCGGTAAACGCCGCGCGCAGGGTTTCGTAAATCAAGCTTTCCTCTTCCAGAAAGCGGCACTGGATGCGCACGCCGATCAAATCGGAAAGG
Organism: uncultured Christensenella sp.; assembly: GCA_905193155.1. Lineage (GTDB taxonomy): Bacteria > Bacillota > Clostridia > Christensenellales > UBA1750 > Spyradocola. The sequence continues at coordinate 4,043 of CAJJNQ010000078.1, read as the reverse complement.
TTCTGGATGATGCCCTCGGGATAGGCGTAGCGTTTATAGAGATTCTTCCGCAAAATCTTTTCGCGCAGGCTGCTCTCCCCTTTGACGCGGGTCGAGATATTGACCAGGCTCTCCTCGCGGTCGTCCAGCACACGGTGAAAAAAATCGTGCAGCACGTCCGCATAGGTTTCCAGCATCTTGCGGTTGTCATTGAGAATCTTAACGGTTTGGTCGATCAGTTCAAAAACGGGAAGTCTTTCCATAGTTCACACAAACTCCGCTCTTTACTTTAATTCCATTGTAACACGATTTTCACCCTTTGTGGGCGTTTTCTCAAATAATTCAGAATTCCGAAACAAATGAAATTTCGGATTCAGATTCTTGCATTTCTCTCGGGAATAGAGTATGATATTTTTAAATAACCCGCAAGGCTGCATCGCGTCCTTTGCGGAAAATGCAGCTCCGTGCTGCGCTGAAGAGGGGGAAAATCTCATGCAGAAGATCGCCATGAAAACGCCGCTGGTCGAAATGGACGGCGACGAAATGACGCGCGTGCTCTGGCAGTGGATCAAAGAGCTGCTCATCGAGCCGTATGTCGATCTCAAGACCGAATATTACGATCTGGGTCTGGTCAACCGCGACAAGACGGACGACCAGGTGACGGTGGACGCCGCCAACGCCACCGCCAAATACGGCGTGGCCGTCAAGTGCGCCACCATCACGCCTAACGCGCAGCGCGTGGAGGAATATTCCCTCAAGAAGATGTGGAAGTCCCCCAACGGCACCATCCGCGCCATGCTCGACGGCACGGTGTTCCGCGCGCCGATCCTGGTCCGCGGCATTGAGCCGACCGTTCGCACCTGGAAGGCGCCCATCACCATCGCGCGCCACGCCTACGGCGACGTATACAAGAACACGGAGATGAAGATCCCCGGCCCCGGCAAGGCGGAGCTGGTCTACACCGCCGCCGACGGCACCGAGACGCGCGCGCTGATTCACGATTTCAAGGGCGCGGGCATCATTCAGGGGCAGCACAATCTGGACGAATCCATCGAGTCCTTTGCGCGCAGCTGCTTTGAATACGCGCTGGACACCCGTCAGGATCTGTGGTTCTCCACCAAGGACACCATCTCCAAGATCTACGACCACAACTTCAAGGACATCTTTGCCGATCTTTTCGCCGCCGAATATGAAGAAAAGTTCAAGGCGGCGGGCATCGAATACTTCTACACGCTCATCGACGATGCGGTTGCGCGCGTCATCCGCTCCAAGGGCGGCTTCATCTGGGCGTGCAAGAACTACGACGGCGACGTGATGAGCGACATGATCGCCACGGCCTTCGGTTCGCTGTCGATGATGACCAGCGTGCTCGTCTCCCCCAAGGGCTATTACGAATACGAGGCGGCACACGGCACCGTGACCCGTCACTACTACCGCTATCTCAAGGGCGAGGAGACCGGCACGAACCCCGTGGCGACCATTTTCGCCTGGACGGGCGCGTTGCGCAAGCGCGGCCAGCTGGACGATCTGCCCGATCTTGCCGCCTTTGCCGACAAGCTGGAAAAGGCCACCATCGACACCATCGAATCCGGCATCATGACGGGCGATCTGGCGTCGATCTTCCAGGGCGAGGCCAAGTCCGTTCCTTCCCGCGCCTTCATGCAGGCCATCGCCGAAAAGCTTTGAGGTAAAATCACAAAAAGGGGCGCATTTCACTGATAGGGCATGATTTCTACGCTCACCTAGAAAAGAAGTATGGTTTGTGAAACCAAATCAAAACGATAGAAAGCATCTTGGCAAATCAAGATGCTTTCTATCGTTTTTTCATAAACATGCACAAGACAAATGGCGTTATGCGCCAGCATCGAAAAAGAGCCGGGCTGCAAGCCGTCAGCCTGCATACCCGGCAGAGGTGGGGTCAAATTCAAAACATCAATCGGCAAAGCCGTGAGGATGGCTCTTGTGCCACTTCCACGCGGAAGCGACGATCTCTTCCAGCTCGGCGTGCTGGGGATTCCAGCCGAGAATCTTCTTGGCCTTTTCGCTGGACGCGATGAGCTGCGCGGGGTCGCCCGCACGGCGCTCCACGATGCGCGCGGGGATCGGGTGGCCGGTGACGGCGCGCGCCACCTCCACGACCTCCTTGACCGTGAAGCCCACGCCGTTGCCCAGGTTGAACACGTCGCTCTTGCCGCCGTCCATCAGGTACTGCGCCGCGAGGATGTGCGCCTGCGCCAGGTCGGTGACGTGGATGTAATCGCGCACGCAGGTGCCGTCCTTGGTGGGATAGTCCCCGCCGAAGATCGAAATGAACTCGCGCTGGCCGTTGGGCACCTGCAAAATCAGCGGGATCAGGTGGGATTCGGGGGCATGCGCCTCGCCGATCTTCCCGCTCTCATGCGCGCCGCAGGCGTTGAAATAGCGCAGGGACACAAAGCGGATGCCGTGCGCCGCGCCGACCCACTTGAACATCTTCTCCATCGCCAGCTTGGTTTCGCCGTAGGGATTGGTGGGTTCGGTGGGATCGCTTTCGAGAATCGGCACGCTGCGGGGCTCGCCGTAGGTCGCCGCGGTGGACGAGAACACGATCTTGTCCACGCCGCAGTGCACCATCGCGTCGAGCAGCACCTTGGTGCCGCAGAGGTTGTTGTCATAGTATTTCAGCGGGTTGGTCACGCTCTCGCCCACGAGCGAGAAGGCCGCAAAGTGGATCACCACGTCCACCTTTTCCGCCTCAAACAGCTTGCAAAGGAAGTCAAAATCGTGGATATCGCCCTGATAGAACTTTGCCTTCGGGTGCACTGCCTGCACATGGCCCGTGGCCAGGTTGTCCGCGATGACCACGTCGTGACCCGCTTCCTCCAGAGCATACACCGTGTGCGAGCCGATGTAGCCCGCGCCGCCCAGCACCAGTATCTTCATAACCCAAACGCCTCCTTGCAGGAAGTTCCTGTTTTTTCTCTTCATCTATTACTTTATGACGGAAAGAGATTCGTTTCAATGGAGAAATGATGCTGCCGTATGTAAAAATGTTGGATTTCCGCATCACGCTGTGGTAAAATAAAGCAGGTGAGCAAAAAGGAGGCGGAAATGGATATGGAGCTTCCGTTCAAACAGAGTTATAAAACCATGCTGCATGTGCTGACGGCGCTGGGCGTTTACAACGTCGGGCATCAGAAATGCACGCCGCTTTACCAGTGGGGGCCGGGCGTGCGCAATCACTACGTCATCCATTATGTTGTTGCGGGCAAGGGATATTATCTCGTCGGCGGGCAGCGGTATGAAATCCACGCGGGCGAGGCGTTTTTGATCGTGCCGGACACGGAGATCACCTATCATGCGGACGAAATCGACCCCTGGGAATACGTCTGGGTGGGCTTTGCCGGGGCGGACGCGCAGCCGATCCTGCAATGCACGCCGCTTTCCGAAAAGGAACCGGTGCTGCGCCTTGCCGACGGCGAGACCTTCCGCAAGGCAATCGAGCGCATTTACGAAGCGCGCGGGGCGGATTTCAACCACGCCGTGCGCATGACGGGCGAGCTTTACACCGCGCTGTCGCTGCTGATGCAGGACGATCCGTCGCGCCGCGCGGAGGATGTGGCCACGCAATATGTGCAGAAGGCCGCGACCTACATCGCGCACCACTACGCCTACCCCATCACGGTGCTGGACGTCGCCTCCTATGTCGGCATCGACCGCAGCCATTTATACACGGTGTTCAAGCAGGTGCTGGGCGTTTCGCCCAAGGATTATCTGACGGATTTCCGCATCCGCAAGGCATGCACGCTGCTGCGCGAACCGGAGCTTTCGATCACGGCGGCAGCCAACTCCGTGGGATTTGAGAACAACCTCTATTTTTCCAAGGTATTCCGCAAGCGCATGGGCGTGACGCCCAGCCAATACCGCCAAACCATGGTCGCGCCGCCAACCTATGATCCGGACAATCCCTGTTCCTGAACAGAAACGATAGAAAGGCCAGAGAAGGAAAGGAGGCTTGCTTAAAAAGCAAGCCTCCTTTCCTTCTCTGGCGGGGGGCGCCGGGGGGGACGGCCTTCGGCCGTCCC
>CAJJNQ010000077.1 GCA_905193155.1 uncultured Christensenella sp. | reverse complement strand
CCCCGCACCCCCCGCCGCCTCCCGTTTCTCCGAGGTCAGACCACGCGGTGTCCCAGCGCGATCGCCACTTCGTTTAAGTGCAGCAGGCCGATGCCGAAGAACATCGCCACCACGATGTGCTCGCCGCTGCGCGCGATGCCGATCTTGCCGCCCACGTTCAGGCCGATCGCCTTGTTCACGATCTGCGTCAGCGCCTCGTGCGTCGCACCCGCCACGCCGCCCTCTTCCAGATGCGATTCCGTGATCAGCCCCTCGCGCTTGGCCGCCACCACCGCCCGCTCCACGATCCGCGTCACCGACGTGATGAATTCGCCGCCGCAGTCCACCGCCGCGCACAAAATCTCCGGCTGCATCTCCGCCTTGAGCGCCTTTTCTTCCTCCCGCGTCCGCGACAGCGCCATCATCACCGCCGCCCGCGCCACGATGCGGCTGTCGTTCGGGATGTGTCCCGCGTTAAATTCCGTCATATTCCCGTCTCCTTCCGTGCTGCCCTTGCTTCCAATTTCCTTTCCGCTGTAAATAACTCGAACCCGTTTCCCCGGCTCCCTTGGGGTTAGGGGCAAGGGGAAGGGGCCCGCAGGCCCCTTCCCCAGTCTCCTTGGTAGGTGTCGGGAGGGCCGCAGCCCTCCTGACTCAAGAGGGGGCAAGGGGAGAGCGAAGCTCGCCCCAACCTGCACTCGCCCGGCGGCCGCACTCAACCCCTGCACCCACCAAGACCGGGTAAGCCCACCCGAAAGGTGTCGGGAAACCCGCAGGTTTCCTGACTTTATTCCGCAGCGGCGGCGTGTACGCCGCGAGGAGCGATTTTTCCATAGCCAAATCCCATTTGGCGGCGGAAAAATCGTTTCCTTTATCCCTCGACCTGTGTCCGCAGGACGCGGGTCGAAGGGATGAACCTCGCTGAAATCGCCCGCCCATCGGGCGGACGGTTTCAGCGACTCCCCGCCGCGCGGCCTGCCGCACAGCCAGTCGATGCCGCGATTTGGATGTTGAATCCCCCCGTGAACCCGTCCACGTCCAGCATCTCGCCGCAAAGATAGACCCCCGGCACGATCTTCGATTCCATCGTCTTGGGGTCCACTTCCTTTACGCTCACGCCGCCCCGCGTCACAATCGCCTCCGCAATCGGCCGGAAGCCCGCCGCGTGCACCGGCAGCCCCTTCAGCGCGTCCATCAGCTTCTCCCGCTGCGCGCGGCTCACCTGGCTGACCGCCGTCTCCGCCGCAACGCCCGCGGTTTCCGCAATCACCGGCGTCAGGCTCCGCGGCAGCAGGCCGTCCAGCACCGTGGAGATCTGCCCTCGCGCGCGCGCTTCAAAGTCCCGCAGCAGCCGCCGCTCCAGCTGCTCGCGCGTAAGACCCGGCTTTAAGTCGATGCGGATGTCGATGCCGTCCAGATCCTTTCCCGCGATCACGCTGCTCAGCGACAGCACCAGCGGCCCCGAAATCCCGAAATGCGTAAACAGCATCTCACCCAGCTCGTCAAAGAGCAGCTTTTTGCCCGCCTTCGCGCTGAGCTTCACGTTTTTGAGCGACAGCCCCTGCAGGGAGCGGCACCAGTCCTCCTTGGTCACGATCGGGATCAGCGACGGCAGGATCTCGGTCACTGTGTGCCCCAGCCCTTTCGCCAGCGCATAGCCCGATCCGTCCGACCCGGTGGAGGGATACGACGCGCCGCCGCAGGCGAGGATCACGCGGTCGAAGTGCCGCGTCTGCCCCGGCAGGCACAGGTCGAACCCGCCGTCCGAGGGAAGGATCTCCTTCACCTTGCTCCGCAGGCACACCCGCACGCCGCTTTTGCTCATCATGCGCTCCAGCGCCTTGGTGATGTCCGACGCCTTGTCCGACTGCGGAAACACGCGCCCGCCGCGCTCCACCTTGAGCTTCACTCCCGCGTCCTCGATGCGCTTCATCAGCGCCCTATTGTCAAACGCCGCGTAGCAGGAATAGAGAAAGCGCGGGTTGCGCGAAATGTTTTTGAAAAACGCATCGCTGTCCGCATCATTGGTGACGTTGCAGCGCCCCTTGCCGGTGATGTAGAGCTTTTTGCCCAGCTTTTCGTTGCCGTCGAACAGGGTCACGTCCGCGCCCTGTTCGCCCGCGGCGATCGCCGCCATCATGCCCGCCGGGCCGCCGCCCACGACTGCGATCCTCATGCGTTATCCTTTCCCACATAGACGTGGTTGCGCTCCCAGAGCGATTCGAGCTGCGCAAAGTGCTCGGAGACCTCCTCGCGGTGCCGCAGCGACATCGCCACGATCAGCGCGTTAATCATCGAAAGCGGCGCCACCAGCGAATCGACAAACGAGGCCATGTCGCTGCGCGCCGTCAGGCAGAAATCGCTCGCCTCGCCCAGCGGGGACAGCGGCGTATCGGTCAGGCTCACCACCGTCGCGCCCTTGCCCTTTGCATAATTCATCGCCTCGATCGTGCGCCGCGAGTACCGCGGGAACGAGATGCCCAGCACCACGTCCTTCTCGCCCACGCGCGCCACCTGCTCCAGTACGTCGCTGATGCCGGAGGTGATCACCATCACGTTGTCGCGGATGAAGTTCATATAGTACCCCAGAAACTGCGCCAGCGGCGCGGACGAGCGCACCCCGACGACATAGACCCGCTCCGCCGCGCACAGCGCGTCCACCGTGCGGGAGAAATTTGCCTCGTCCAGATCCTCTATGGTCTGGCGGATGTTCTGCATATCCGCCTTGAACACCATCCCCAGCACCGCGCTTTCGGACATATCGCCCGTCATCTCCACGCGCTGCACCGCCGTCAGCCGGTTGCGGATCATCTCCTGCAGCGCCTTTTGCAGCGCCGGATACCCGTCATACCCCAGCGCGATGGCAAAGCGCACCACGGTCGATTCCGAAACCTGCACCTTGTCCCCCAGCTTCGACGCCGTCATGAACGCCGCCTTGTCGTAGTGATTGACGATATATTCCGCAATGCGCTTCTGTCCCTTGGACAGCCTGCGCCCCGTTTGATTGATCCGCGCCAGCAGTTCCTGCCGCTGTTCCATTTGTCCCTTCCGCCCTTCTTCTTCGCGCTCTCCCCCGCGTTTTCCGGGATCGCCTATTTCCTTGCTATTGTACACGACCGCCGTCCGTTTTGCAAGTTAATTCGCATCTTCCTTCATTTTTCTCATCATTTCCTGCACCGCTCCCTCTTTCCGTCGTTTCCTCTCCCCCTTCGCAGTGTCCCTTTGGCTCCCCTGTACCCGCAGGGTGAGCGCAGCGAACCTGAAGCATGTGCGTTTTGGAGAAAAGAGCATAGTATGCTCTTTTCGTAAAATAAGCCATGCGCAACACCGGCGCAGCTCAAAGAGCTGGGTCGGTGCGAAGGGGGGAGCTGTCCGCCGCAGCGGACTGAGGGGTTCCTTCGGAATAACCTCCCCCTTCGCCGGGCAAACTATCTCCATCCACCCGGAAAAGAAAGGAGGACGAACCATGCACCCGTTTTTTCCGCTGGGGCGCATCCGCATTCCGGCATGGGGGACGCTGGCGGCGCTGGGCGCAGCGGCGGGGCTTTGGCTGTGCCTGCGCTTGCTGCCGAAGGGGCGGCGCAGAGACGGCGGCATCGTGCTGCTGTGGGCGCTGGCGGGCGCGGCGGTCGGGGCGAAGGTCAGCTATCTCTTCGCCGCGCCGGGCGATGTGCCGCTCAGGCTCGCATCCGGGTTCGTGTACTACGGCGGGCTGTGGGGCGGCGCGCTGGCAGCAGCGGCGGCGGCGTCACACCGCGGCTGCCCTGCGCTGGAAATCACCGACGCCGCCTCCCCCGGCCTGGCGCTCGGCCACGCGCTGGGGCGGATCGGGTGCTTTCTGGCAGGCTGCTGCTGGGGAATCCCCGCGCCGGAGCCGTGGGGCATTGCGCTGCCGCAGGCGCTGGCGGCTCCGCGGGGTGTGCCGCTGCTGCCCGTGCCGCTCTACGAGGCGGCGGGCAACGCGCTGCTTTGCGCCGGACTGCTTCTCTATTGGAAGAAAAAACCGCGCCGCACGCCGGGAAGCATCACGGGGCTGTATCTGTCGGCCTACGCGGTGCTGCGGTTCCTGCTGGAATTTCTGCGCGGGGACGAAGCGCGCGGCCGCTGGGGGGCGCTGAGCGCGGGGCAGTGGAACGCGCTCGCGGCGCTGCTGGTCGGGCTGTGGCTGCTCGTGCGCATCGTGGAGATCGAGATCCGGCTGGACGGCGCGTCGGCCTCTGCAAAAGTGCGGCTGCTCTGCGGACTGGCGGTGCTGCGGGCGGGCGCGCGGCTGTATCGCGATGAAAAAGGAAACCTGCGGGCGGAAGCGCACATGCTCGGAAAGCCCCTGACCGGGCAGCAGCTGGCGGCGCATCGGCAGCGCCGGAAGGAACTGCCGGGGGGCGCGGTGCGCCGGGCGCTAAAGCGGCTGCACCCGGAGGTTGCGGCGCTGAGCCTTCGCGTGCGCATAGGCGTTCCGGGCGATGCGGCGGGGACGGCGAAGCTGCACGGCTTGTGCGCGGCGCTGCTGGGGCTGCTGCGGGCGTGGGCGGAGCGGCACGCGGCGCGGGCGGCGCACGAGCCTTTCCGGGTGCAAAGCGCGGCAGATTTTTCATGCAGCGTTTGGGAAGCGCGCGGACAATGCATCCTTTGGATCAAAATGGGAAATCTATTGTCGGCGGGGCTTTGCCTTGCGGCGGAGGCTCTGCGCGGGCGAAAGCGCAGGCGGAAGAAAGGCACATATAAGGAGGCTGAAAGCAATGGCGCATCCGATTGAGAACATACTGAGCACGGCGATGGAGAACCTGAAGGCGATGATCGACGTGGACACGGTGGTGGGCAAGCCCGTGATGACGGCGGACGGGGTGACGGTGATCCCGATCTCCAAGGTGAGCTTCGGGTTTGCGTCCGGCGGCGGAGAATACAGCGCGGGCGCGGCGGACAAGCCCTGCCGGCGGGTGATGCTGGACGGCCGGCCGGAGGGCGGGGAGACGCCGCTGCCGTTTGCGGGCGGCGCGGGCGCGGGCGTGAGTCTGAGTCCGGCGGCGTTCCTGCTGGTGGGAAACGGTCAGATCCGCTGCATCCCGGTACAGAACGATCTGATTCTGCAAATCGGGGAATGCCTGCGGCAATTCACAGAAAGGAAGGAAGGGGAGGGCTGTTAGCCCTCCCCTTCCTTCCTTTCTGTGAGGACATTCCCCGACCCGCGTCCTGACGGACACAGGCCGGGGAATACCGGAAACAAATTCCGCTCCGGCAAATGGGATTTGCCTACGCGGAATTTGCTCCTCGCGGCGTACACGCCGCCGCTGCGGAATAAAGTCAGGGAACCTGCGGGTTCCCCGACAC
>CAJJNQ010000076.1 GCA_905193155.1 uncultured Christensenella sp. | reverse complement strand
GCTCGCCGTCGGAGCCGTGCCCGCGCCCCGGCCGTAGAACATCACGTCGTCCACGCGGTCGCCATGCACCATCACCGCGTTGAATACGTCGCTCACGCTCGCCAGCGGATGCGCCTCGGCCACCATCGCCGGCGCCACCGACGCGCGCCAGCCCTTGCCGTCCACCAGCTCCGCCATGCCCAACAGCTTCACCGCGCGCCCCAGCGCCCGCGCGTAGAGCATATCCTCGCGCGTCAGCTTGTCGATGCCCTCGGTCTTGATGCCGCTGTCGTCCAGCGGCGTGCCGAAGGCGACGTGCGCCAGGATGCAGATCTTGCGCCGCGCGTCCCAGCCCAGCACGTCCGCCGAAGGATCCGCCTCGGCATAGCCCTTCTGCTGCGCTTCGGAAAGCGCCTCGGCAAACGACACGCCGCCCTGGCGCATGCGGGTCAGGATATAGTTGGTCGTGCCGTTTAGGATGCCCACCACGCGGGTTAAGCGGTTTGCACCCAGATCCTCCCGGATCGGCTTGATGACCGGGATGCCGCCGCCGCAGCTCGCCTCATAGCGAAGGAACACGCCCTTTTCCGCCGCGATGGCCTCCAGCTCCGTGCCGCAGTCCGCGATCAGCTCCTTGTTGGAGGTCACAACGTGCTTGCCGTTTTCCAGCGCCGCCTTGACAAACCGATAGGCCGCGCCCTTGCCGCCCATGCACTCCACCACGATGCCGATCTCCGGGTCGCTGTAAACCTCCGCTGCGTCCTTGGTAAAGAGCGCCTTGTAGCTGACGTCAAATTCCCGCAGGTCGCACACGCGCGCAAGCTCGATCTTCTCCCCCGCGCGCGCTTCCAGCACGTCCGCGTTCTCCAACAGAATCTGCGCCACGCCGCTGCCTACCACGCCGTGGCCCAGTATACCCACCTTCGCCATCGTCCCTCTTCTCCTTTGCTCCCGCTCTATCCGTTCTCTCTTTTGTATTCGTTCCTTTACACCCGCTCGATGACCACGCGGCCGAGCAGGCTCTCGTAGGTTTCCTTCGTCATCAGCTGCGTGCCCTCGGTCGTGACCGCCGCCGTGCCCGCCGCAACGCCCCGGCGGAAGATGCCCGCAAGGCCCTCGCCCAGCGCAATGCCGTGCAGAAAGCCCGTCACCATGCTGTCGCCCGCGCCGACCGTCGAGCGCACGTCCACATCCAGCACCGGCGCAAACAGGCTCTCCCTGCCGTCGGTGATGAACGCGCCGTCGCCGCCCATGCTCACCGCCACGATGCCGATGCCCTCGGCAACGCATTCCAGCGCGGCTTCTTTGATGTCCTGCACGCTGTCCAGCTTCCGCCCCACGCGCAGCTCCAATTCATACTGGTTCGGCTTGATTAGGAAGGGCTTGGCCTCCATGCCGCGGGTGAGCTTTTCGCCCTCCGCGTCGAGCACGCAGCGGCACTTGCCCTCCGCAGCCTCGATCAGCGTCTTGTAAAAATCCGCAGGGCATCCCGGCGGCAGCGAGCCGGTGAACACCATGATGTCGGAAAGGCCGGCATATTCCCGTACCTTTTCGATCATCTCCTGCTGCGCATCGTTGGGGACCCGCTCGCCGGATTCGTTGACCTCGGTGATCTTCTTATTCTTCCGGTCGAAGATCTTGAGGTTCGTGCGCACCTGCCCCGGCAGCCAGATGCAGTCCTGCGCGCAGCCCGCGTCCTCGAGCCGGTCCGCAATCCTGCGCCCGTTGTCCTCGTAAAGATAGCCGATCAGCGCCGAATCCATCCCCAGCTCGCGGCTGGCCAGCGCCACGTTGACCCCCTTGCCGCAGCCGTCGCTCCGGCTGGTGAGGATGCGGTTCATCCCTCCGTAGGTGAATTCCTCGATCTCGACCGTCCGGTCAATGCACGGATTCAAACATACCGCACAGATCATCTCTTCGATCCCCTTCCGTTTCTTTTCTCCCTATCCGTCTGACTCTCCGGGGGAACCCCCGGGCTCCCCCGGACCCCTGCGGGCCGAGCACCGCACCCCCGGCGTCCTCCGCCCTCCCGGCCGCGCCCGCCGCCCTGCGGCGGTCACGGCGCGCGGTTCCCGCGCGGCGCAGGCCCGGCTCCGCCGGGCGCGCGGCCGGGAGGGCTGCCGGGTTCGTGCGCCGCCGTCACAGGTTACGGCCCCTCCAAGCCGCAGCCCCTCTCCCGGCTTTCATCGGGCGGTTTCCCTCCGGGAAACCGCCTCCGCTTCGCCCTTGCCGTTTCTTCGTTTTATTCTTCCGCCGGCATCAGGCACTTGAACCGATAGCGGCTCTCCACCTTCACCGTCACGTCCGGCGTTTTCATCTCGTTGCTGAAATTGCACGGATACCACGGGCTGAGCTGCGCGTCCGCGGGATTGACCACGATGTGCGCCTGCTGCGCGGGCGCTCCGCCCTGCACCAGCAGCATCAGCCTTTCGCCCGTCAGGTCGTCCTGGCAGAGATCCGCCACCATCAGGCAGGTCTTTTTGCCCGCGGCGTTCGTGCCGATGAACAGATCGCCCACCTGGATCTCGTCCGAGTCCACGTCCTCGATCTTCTGAATGTCGCCCTCCAGCGAGGACATCGAGATGTAGACGAACAGCGTCGTCAGATAGGACTTGAAGTTGTCCTCGTCGTTGCTGTCCCGTCCGCCGCTGACCCAGCCGTCCGCCTTGTCGTTGAGCTTGTTGCCCTTGCGCCATTTGTCAAAGCTGAAGCTGAATTTGCTGCCGATGCGGAAGGAGATGTCCTTATAATTCCCGACCGAATACAGGTATTCCGACAGCAGCCGCGCCGCCGTGCCCGCAGGGCCTTCGTGGTTCTTCTTGCCCAGCACGATGTCGAGCACCGCAGCCGCCTGCGCGTCCGTGCGCTCCGTGCCGTCGTAGAGCATCACCGGCGAGCCCGCGCTCTTGACCGGATACGTCCTGAGGAACGCGCCCAGCGACCCGTCCGCCGCGCGCACGCGGGTATAGCCCATCGGCGGGTTGATGCGCGTGCCGATCGTCATGCCCGAATCCTCGATCCGCGCCACCACCGGCGCGGTCTGCACCTGCGTCTCCTCCGCCGCCGGGCTCTCCTTGGGAACATAGACATTCGCCGCCGTCGACGTCGGGCTCAGGCTCTCGATGGGCACAATCTTCACCCCCGACGAGCACCCGCACAGCAGGATCGCCAGCACAACGCACACCGCGCCCTTCCAACCTTTTCGCCTCATATCCCAAAGACCTCCTTTGTTGCCAAAAAGCTCCCGGCACTCTTTATTCAAAAATGCCTCGCCGAGGGGTTGCCCACTCTTTCTCCCCTTACTATATCACAACCCCCGACCTTCTCGGGCGCGCTTTTTGTAACAAAGTTGCAAATCTTGCCGTTTCCGACTCAAAATTCCAGTGCAAACACCGGCCGCCGCAGCGTAAAGCGCACCGTCACCAGGGGATCGACCACCTGGCAGACCGCCGTATCCCCGATCAGCGACAGCAGCATCACCAGCTCCTGCACCTTCCAACCCGTGCGCCTGCGCAGGAAGTCCAGCATCGCATACCGCGCCAGTTCCGCCGCCTCGTCCAGATCCTCCGCCGAGCACATCACCGACCACAGCCCGTCCTTTTCCCACACCGGCCATTCCTCGCACCGGCCGGGGATCACCGTCAGCCTCACGTCCACCTGCGCCTCGCATTCCAGCCCGCAGATGCACACCTCGCCGTCGCCCATCAGCCCGTGCACGTCGCCCAGGCCGAAGTACGCGCCGTCCTGCCCGACGGGGAAGTACACCGTGCAGCCCTCCCCGATCGTGCGGTTGTCCATGTTGCCGCCGTGCCTGTGCGGCGTGTCGGTGTCCCACGCGCCCTGAAGCGGCGCCACGCCGATCACGCCGATCATCGGCTCCACCGGCAGTTCCACGCCGTCAAAGCAGGTCTTGCCGTCTTTGATCTCCAGGATCTTGACCTGCTCCTCCGTCACCGCGTCGCGGAGCGCGCCCACGCCCGGCGTCAGGCGCATCGTGCCGTGATCCGCCAGCCGGATTTTCAGGATCTCGACCTTCAGCGTGTCCCCGCGCTTGGCGCCGCGGACGTAAACCGGCCCGGTCGTTGGGTTGTATTGGGGCGCTTTGCCCACCAGATCCTTGTGCCGCACGCCTTCGTTCACCAGCAGATTGCCGTAGCAGTCCTGCGTGTGAAACCGCACGACCTCCCCGCTGTCCACCTCGGCCGCCGCCGTCATCTTCTCCTCAAAAATCTCAAACACCCGATTGGCTCCGATTTCCGTCATGCCGCCTTTTCCCTCCTTCAAATGCCGCGCCTTGAACCCGGCGCTTTACTGTGATAAACTCATGTTATTAGAAACATTATAGAGGTATCGCCATGGATGCACAAGCACAAGTCATCGACTTTCTGAAACTTAACGGCCTTCCCTTTGAGCTGCGGCAGCACCCCGCCGTCCACACCATGGACGATTGCGCCGCCCTCGGCCTGCCCGCCCCGCACTGCAAAAACCTCTTTCTCTGCAACCGCGCCGCCACGCAGTTCTACCTTTTTCTGCTCGGCGCGGACAAGCCCTTCGTCACCCGCGAGATCAGCCATGCCCTCGGCGTCTCCCGCCTCTCCTTCGGCAAGGACGAGCCCCTCTTTGCGATGCTCCATACCCATCCCGGCGCCGTCTCCCCCATGGGCCTGATCTTCCCCGAGGCCGCCCCCGTCCGCCTCCTCTGCGACCGCAGCCTGACCGCTCTCCCCGCCATCGCCTTCCATCCCCTCACCCCCGCCGCCTCCCTCTGGATGCCCGCCGACGCCTTCTTCCGCCGCTTCCTCCCCCTCACCGGCCACGAGGTCACCTTCCTCGACGTGTAACCCTCCTTGTATAAGGAGCGGAAGCCTATGGCTCCCCCCTTCGCAGGCCGCACAGCGGCTGAAGGTCGAGCTTATTGGAAGAAAAGAGTACGGCGTACTCTTTTCTTCCAATAAGCTGACCGGAACACCGGAATGTCCCGAAGGGGCATTTCGGTGCGGAGAATGTAAGGGGAGCTGTCAGCCCGCAGGCTGACTGACTGGGTTAGGGGCAAGGGGAAGGGCAAAGCCCTTCCCCAGTCTCCGCACCGAACCAGCTCTTTGAGCTGCTCCGGTGTTCCGGTCGGCTTATTGAGCTAAAGCTCAAACGCTCGACCTCCAGGTTCGCTCCGCTCACCCTCCGTCTCCGCACCGAACCAGCTCTTCGAGCTGCTCCGGTGTTCCGGTCGGCTTATTGAGCTAAAGCTCAAACGCTCGACCTCCAGGTTCGCTCCGCTCACCCTCCGAACTGCACTCGGTATGCAGCCGCTCCAATCAACTGCGCCCACCAAGACCGGGTAAGCCTACCCCAGAGGGTGTCGGGGGGCGGCCGCAGCCGTCCCCGACTCAAGAGGGGGCAAGGGGAGAGTGAAACTCTCCCCGGATTGCACTCGCCCGGCGGCCGCACTTAACCCCTGCACAAAATAAGACCGGGTAAGCCCACCCAAAGGGTGTCGGGAAGCCCGCAGGCTGCCTGACT
>CAJJNQ010000075.1 GCA_905193155.1 uncultured Christensenella sp. | reverse complement strand
ACACCCCACTTGTTAGATAGTATATCATACTGTCTAACAAATGGGGTGCAGTTCAGTATTATCATCGGGGAGAGATTCTTTATTATTACAGACCGAAGTGAGCTGCCAGCGCGGACAGCATCTCCTCGCGCGTGTCTACGCCCTCTTGCCGCTCCAACGTGAAGAACCCGCTCTGCGCAAAGGCGGCGCAGAGCTCCGGGCTGTTGACGCGGGCGATACAGGCCTTGAAGTTGGCGAGCGCCGCTTCCGGATCGGGGCAGGATTGAATGACGGAGAGCAAAAACTGCTTTTCCTCATCCGGCCGGTCGAAGAAACGCTCGACGGAGGTCGCCTGCTTGGAAAGCAGAATCGCCACGCGATTGGGTGACGAAATGCGGTGCAGCACCTCGCAGGGGATATTGGTATCGACGATCACCTTCCGATCGGCGGACAGGCGGATCAGCTCCGCAATCTCGAATCCGATGAGCTCTTCCGAGCTGCCGTCGATCCAGGCTTCGTATTCCTCCGGGGTGCGCAGCACGAACGCCTGCCACGAGGGCATGATGCGGGTATAGCAGAGGTTGGGTTGGAGGACAGGATCGGCGATCTCAATGAATTTGTTCAATCCATAGTTCTCCGTGCAGTGCAGCATGCCGTATCGTTCCGCCAGCAGCGCGCACATCGTGGACTTCCCGGCATAGGCCGTGCCATTGATGAAATAGCAGTTCTGCAGATAGTGCTTTAGAATGTTGTCCGCGATTTCCATGACGCACCTCCGGTTTTAGGGTATGCAAAAAGCGGATGTTGGCCAAACCAACATCCGCCTGGCGGAGAGTTAGGGATTTGAACCCTAGGTACGCTATTAACGTACACACGATTTCCAGTCGTGCGCCTTAGACCACTCAGCCAACTCTCCAGATCATCCATCAGTAGGTCGTCGTCCCGCTGACAGTTATTGATTATACAATATCTTCAGAAAAAAAGCAAGGACTTTTTTGAGAAAATCGGAATGCTTTTTTATGGTTGAGAGGATATGCAAAAAATGAGGGAAATTGTTGCATAAAGAGAGCGGTAGATGTATAATTAGTGCATAATTTGGAAGGAGATGCAGTTATGTTTCGCAATGTGATTGTTCGCAGACCGTCCAGATCTATGATTGACGGCATTACGACGGCGGATTTGGGCAAGCCGGACTATGAACTGGCGCTGCGCCAGCACGACGCTTATATAGAAGCCATGCGCGCCTGCGGCGCGGAAGTGACCGTGCTGCCCGCTATGGAGGAATATCCGGACAGCTGCTTTGTGGAGGATGTAGCCGTGGTCACGCCGGAGTGCGCGATCATCACCAACCCCGGCGCGCCTTCGCGCAACGGCGAAAAGGCGTATATCGTCGAGGCGCTGAGCAAGTTCTATCCCAAGGACCGCATCGAATACATCACCGAGGGCACCATTGAGGGCGGCGATGTGATGATGGTCGGCAAGCACTTTTATGTCGGCCTGAGCAAGCGCACCGATGAAGCGGGCATTGCCAATTTCGGCCGCATACTGGCAAAGTACGGCATGACCTGCTCCGCCGTGCCCGTCAGGGACGTGCTGCACTTAAAGACCGGCGTGGATTTCCTCAGCGGCAACGAGATGCTCACCTCCGGTGAATTCGTCGAGCTGCCCGTGTTCGAGAAGTTCCATCAGACACCTGTTGCGCCGGAGGAGGCTTATGCGGTCAACTGCCTGTGGGTCAATGACAAGATCATTGTCTCCGCCGGTTTCCCCAAGACGCTCAAGCTCGTGCGGGATCTGGGCTATGAGGCCGTGGTGGTCGATACCTCTGAATACCGCAAGATCGATGGCGGTCTTTCCTGCCTGTCGCTGCGCCTCTGAAAAACGAACAAAAAAAGAACGGGTTCAAACCCGTTCTTTTTTATGGATGCAAGAATTTACTTGGCGCGCTTGGAGGCGACAACCAGGGAACCTGCGGCGGCGACCGCCAGCATCAGCTGGGGCAGCATGGAGAAATCGCCGGTCTTGGGAGCTTTTTCCGGGGCGGGCATGGGAGCGGGCGCAACGTCATAGTCCGGGTAATAGTTGGGCTCGATGAAAGCGGTGTTGACTTCATCGGTGAAGACCTGATCAGGCGGAACGGGGTCATTGACAGCCAGCACACAGACGGGCATGACGAGGATGAGCAGAGCAAGAACCAGAGCAAACAACTTCTTCATGGGAAGACCTCCTTTTTCTTCAGGATACCCTGTACTTTGCTTTCAGCGCAATGCGCCGAAATGGGTTGTCAAACTCGGAAAAAGAATGCGAGCCGGAATAAAGCGTTTATTCCGGTATTTTGAATGGAATTACTTGGCGCGCTTGCAGGCAACGGCCAGAGAACCGGCAGCGGCGGCCGCCATCATGAACTGGGGCAGCATGGAGAAATCGCCGGTCTTGGGCGCGGTTTCCGGAGCGGCTTCTTCCACAACGTCGTAATCCGGATAGTAATCAGGCTCGATGAAGCTGGTGTTGGAAGGCTCTGCGCTACCATCAGCCAGCGCAACGACGGGGAAGGAGAACACGGTCAGCACCACGGCCAGAGCCGCAGCAAGGATAAGGATTTTTTTCATGGGATAATTCCTCCTCTGAAAGAATGTACTCAGGCGTTCCTGAGATAAGTAAATTGTAACTAAATGGAAATAATTTGTCAATGGATTGGACAAAAAAGAAGCCGAAAATCGGCTTCTTTTTTATCTGGGATCGGCAACAAACAATCGGTCACTTGCTGCGCTTCAGAGCGATGGCGATGGAGCCCACCGCAACGGCGGCCAGCGCGAACTGCGGCAGGAGGGAACCGGCGTTGGTCTTGGGGGCTGTTTCTGCCTCTTTGGGCGGGGTGATTCGGTCATAGTCGGGATAGTAGTTGGGCTCGATGAAGGAAGTCGTAACGGGGACGGGAGTAGGAGTAGCGGGAAAACCGCCGACAGGAGTGGGTTCGCCCTCCTGCCAACCATAGTGATCGCTGGCACGGACCACAACCATGGAGCAGGAAAGAACCGCTGCCGTCAAGGCAAGCGCCGCAGCAAGGGAGAGCAGCTTTTTCATGGGAACCTCCTTGGATAAGGATAGAGAAAAAGAGTCGCGCACGGGGCGGCTCTTTTTTCAGCAAGGGGATTACTTGGCGCGCTTGGAAGCAAACGCCAGGGCGCCGGCAGAAGCGGCAGCCAGCGCAAGCTGGGGCAGCATGGAGAAATCACCGGTCTTGGGGGCTTTTTCCGGGGCGGGCATGGGCGCGGGCGCAACGTCATAGTCCGGGTAATAGTCGGGCTCAATGAAGCAGGTTTTGATTTCGTCTTCATTGAGTTCGTTGTCGTAAGGCCCTGCAAACGCGCAGACGGGCATGGCTACAACCAGGAGCAGTACAGCGATCATGACAAGGACCTTCTTCATGGAAAAACCTCCTTATAAAATTGTTGTTCGCTGGATATATTTTAACAGAAGAAGGAGGAAAAAACAAGAGGGAATGTGATATACTGTTCTCAAATTGCGATCAAAACGAGAGGAACGGTACAAACAGAAAATGATACAGGCAAGCAACATCTCCCTGCAGTTCGGCAAAAGGATTCTCTATGAAAACGTCAACATTCAGTTTGACAAGGGCAACTGCTACGGCATCATCGGCGCAAACGGCGCGGGCAAGAGCCAGTTTCTGAAAATCCTTTCGGGCGAATTGCAGCCCAACAGCGGCGAGGTCATCTTAAGCCCCGGCGAGCGCCTCTCGGTGCTGAAGCAGGATCACTTCCTCTATGACGACTACGACGTGATCTCCACCGTCATTATGGGCAATAAACGCCTCTACGATGTGATGCAGGAGAAGGAAGCGCTCTATTCCAAGCCCGACTTTACCGATGAGGACGGCATTCGCGCGGCGGAGCTGGAGGGCGAATTTGCCGAGATGGACGGCTGGGACGCGGAATCCAGCGCGCAGACCATGCTCAACCAGCTGGGCGTGACCGAGGACAAGCATACCCTCAAAATGGCGGAACTGGACGGCAACGACAAGGTCAAGGTGCTGCTGGCGCAGGCGCTGTTCGGCAACCCGGACGTGCTGCTGCTCGACGAGCCGACCAACCACCTGGACGTCAAGGCCATCCGCTGGCTGGAGCGCTTCCTGGGCGATTTTGAAAACACGGTCATCGTCGTTTCCCACGACCGCCATTTCCTCAACGAGGTCTGCACCTATATCGCGGATATCGACTACCGCAAGATTCAGCTCTACGCGGGCAACTACGACTTCTGGTACGAATCCAGCCAGCTGGCGCTGCGCCAGGCGCGCGAGACCAACAAGCGCAACGAGGCCAAGATCAAGGAGCTCAAGGACTTCATTGCGCGCTTCTCGGCCAACGCATCCAAATCCAAGCAGGCGACCAGCCGTAAAAAGCTGCTCGATAAGATCGAGCTGACCGACATCCAGCCCTCGACCCGCAAATATCCCTTCATCGAGTTCAAGCCCGACCGCGAGGCCGGTAATGACATCCTCGTGGTGGAGGGCGTCACCAAGAACGGCGAAGCTGCGTCGCTGGACAACATCTCCTTCTCCGTGGCCAAGGGTGACAAGATCGCCTTCGTGGGCGAGGACGAGCGTTCCCGCTCTCTGCTGTTCGACATTCTGGCGGGCGAAGTCGAGCCGGACGCAGGCTCCTGCAAGTGGGGCGTGACCATCACCAACGCCTACTTCCCCAAGGACAACAACGCCTATTTCGACGGCGTGGATCTGAGCCTGGTGGACTGGCTGCGGCAGTATTCCAAGGAGCAGGACGAAACCTATCTGCGCGGCTTCCTGGGCCGCATGCTCTTTGCGGGGGAAGAGGCCAAGAAGAAGGCCTGCGTGCTCTCCGGTGGCGAGCGCGTGCGCTGCATGCTGTCCAAGATGATGCTCTCCGGCGCGAACTTCCTGATTCTGGACGAGCCCACCAACCACCTCGACCTGGAATCCATCACCTCACTCAACAACGGCATGACCAATTTCACCGGCACCATGCTCTTCGCCTCCAAGGACCATCAGCTCGTCTCCACCGTCGCCAACCGCATCATCGAGATCGCGGACGGCAAGATTGTGTTCGACAAGCGCATGACCTATGAGGAATACCTCCAGATGAAGCTGGGCGATTAACAGCAATAAATCTCCAAAGGGAACGGACGGATTCAATCTGTCCGTTCCCTTTTTTCTTACCTATATCTTTACAAAAAAAAGGAAAAATGCTAAAATAAAGGTAGAAACACAATCGAATACAGGGAGGCGAAGAACGTGAAAACCGGAAAGCTTCGTTGGTCACTGGGCGGCGTGCTACTGCTTGTGCTGCTGTTGCTGCTGCCGATGACGGCAACGCCCGCCGCGCTGCCCGCTGTGCCGCGGGTGCTGATGCGGCTGACGCACGCGCTGCTGCTGGGCGGGGCGCTGTGGACGATGGGCGTGCTTCGCCTGCCGGAAGCGCCGATGGAGCTGCTGCCCGGCGCGCTGTTTGCTCTGCTCCTGCTGCTCTACCGCATCGGGGACAAAAGCGCGGCGCAGTTCATGTGGAACGACGCATCGTCTCTCGGCTTTATGCTGACGGCGGCTGCGTGGCTGAGCGTGCTTCGGGCGCTGGCTGAAGGAAAGTGGAATTTCCGTTTTGATGCGCGGCGTGCGGCAGGGTGGTTCGCGTTGATCGTGCTGGCGCTGATGCAGCCCTATCTGGATGCGCAGATTGCCTCGGTGATCCCGGCGGGCGACGGATACGGCCGTGTGTTGATCTTGCTGCTGACGGTGCTGTGCGGCGGGTGCCTGATTCCCTTCCTGCGCAAAGATCGTTCGGCGGGCATCATGACGGCGGCAGCGGGCGCGGTGATGCTGCTGCTCTACTTCTTGCTGACGCGCACGGAGCTTGCGCAGAGTGCCGGGGCGATGGGTTCGCTGCTGATGCTGCTGGCAGGCGGACGGAATCTCTCGCTGTATTTGGGACTGCTGCTCAGCGGTGCGTGGTGTGCGCTGGGCAAAGAGAAATAAATAGAAATCAAAACCACCGGCTAAGCCGGTGGTTTGCTCTATGCCTGTAAGGCACTTTT
>CAJJNQ010000074.1 GCA_905193155.1 uncultured Christensenella sp. | reverse complement strand
TTATTTCCCCTGTTTAGGCGCTTTGTGCTCCTGTTTCCACTGCTTGATCTGCGCAAGGCGCGCTTTGAACCGCCCCTCCACGCCCTGCTCGGTGGGCACATAGTACTCCCTGCCCAGCAGGGAATCGGGCAGGCACTGCATATTGGTGAGCTTTTCCTGCGTATCATGGGCGTATTGGTAGCCCTTTCCATAGTTCAGCTCCGCCATCAGGCTCGTCGGCGCATTGCGAATCACCAGCGGCACCGGCTCGGCCAGCTGCCGCAGCGCGTCCTTCTTCGCCTGTTCATAGGCGACATAGAGCGCATTTGACTTGGGCGCCAGCGAGAGGTAGACCACCGCCTGCGTCAGATGCACGGAGCACTCCGGCATGCCGATCAGATGACAGGCCTGATAGACCGCCACGGCGATTTCCAGCGCGTGCGGATCGGCAAGGCCCACGTCCTCGCTGGCAAAGCGGGTCAGTCGCCGCGCGACATAGAGCGGATCCTCCCCTGCCTCCAGCATCCGCGCCAGCCAGTAGACTGCCGCGTCTGGGTCGGAATTGCGCATGGATTTGTGCAGCGCGGAGATCAGATTATAATGCTCCTCGCCGTTTTTATCATAAAGAAGGGATTTCTTGGACGTACATTGCTCCAGCGTCTCTCGCGTCACGGTCACGGAGCCGTCCGCGGCCATTTCGCCGTTGAGCACGACCATCTCCAGCGTGGACAGCGCCGAACGCGCGTCACCGTTGGCAAACACCGCAATCAGGTGCAGAAGTTCCGGATCTTCCAGCCGAATCTGCTGCCCTCCAAAACCGCGCGGGTCAGCCAACGCGCGACGGAGCAGTCCTTCCAGATCGTCCGCCGAGAGTGCTTGCAGCACAAACACCTTGCAGCGCGACAGCAGCGCCCCGTTGATTTCAAACGAGGGGTTCTCCGTCGTCGCGCCGATCAAGATGATGCTGCCTTTTTCGACAAACGGCAGGAACGCATCCTGCTGCGCCTTATTAAACCTGTGGATTTCATCGACGAACACGATGGTCTTTTCCCCGTAGCGGCGGTTATCATCCGCCTGCTGCATGACTGCGCGGATTTCCTTGATGCCGCTGGTGACGGCGGAAAAATCAATAAAGGCGGCCTTGGTTCGGTTGGCGATGATGCGCGCCAGCGTCGTCTTGCCCACGCCCGGCGGCCCCCAGAAGATCATCGACGAAATCTGGTCGCTCTCGATCAGCCGCCGCAGTACCTTGCCCGGCCCGAGCAGGTGACTCTGCCCCACATATTCTTCCAGCGTCTGCGGGCGCAGCCGCGCCGCCAGGGGTTGCGGTACGCTGCCGTCAAAGAGCGTCGTCTGGCTCATTTTTACTCACCTCATGGCCAGTATAGCGCATTTTCCCGCCCGCCGCAATGCAATCAAAAAAGAGAGAGTTCTGTTCTCACTCTTCCCAGTGCATCTGCTCGTCCGGTACGCCCATCTCCCGGCAAGCCGCGCAGACGCGCGCCTTCTCCGCTTCGTTTCCGATTGGGTAAGTGAGCACCTTTCCATGAAAGACGATAATTTCCTATCCCCCGCCTTGAAATCCGCAAACCAGTTGTCCTTGGCATCGTCCTCCGGGCTTTCTTTGATGAGAATGCCCTCGTACATCGCTTTTTTCTGCATTTGAATTACATTCGGGCCGCATTGAGGGTTTTCCCGCACCGCGTCCAGCGTCCGCTCGTCCCGCAGCAGCGTATCGAGCAACACGCCGATGATTTTGGAAATCAGCAACAGCTTTTCTGTTTCCGGCAGCGCGGTATCCGCCTCCCATTTGGAAATCGACTGGCAGGTGACGGCACAGCGCTCCGTCAGCTCCTCCTTCGTCATGCCGCGGCTTTTCCGAAGCCGCACGATCTTTTCCGATAACTTCATTTTCAATCTCCTTTCTGTGTTTTTAGATCATTCTATCCGATTCCGCCGTTTTCTAGCAACCGGCAGTTTCTTTTTCGCACGCGGCGGCTGCGCTTCTGCCCGAAGATTTATCACAGCCGCGCTTGACGGCACAGCCAAAGCGTGCTACCATAAAAGCCGTTCTCCGGAAAGAGGTTCTGCCCGGCGAACGCCCCCATCTTCTACCGTTCTGCCGGCAAGGATGTGCTTTCCAAGCCCAAAGAAGAGAAACCGAAAGACAGGCAGATTTGCCCGTCCGAAAGCGCCTTTTCGCATCCCTTCCGTGCAAGCGGCAGAAGGGATGCTTTTATTTTTATCACAAAACCGCTTCAGGTTGCGTACCAGAAAGGAAGCAGACACATGAAACACCTCAAAAAAGTACTTTCCCTTTGTCTTGCGCTGGCGATGATCTTCTCGCTGGCCGCTTGCAGCCAGCAGCCCGCCGCCAGCGAATCCACGGCGACCCCCGAGGCCACGGTGGAAGCCACTGCCGAGCCCACCCCGGAAGCCACGCCCGAGGAAACGCCGGAAGAGAGCGAAACTGCCGCTGAACCCGTCAGCTTCAACATCGCTGCGCTCAAGGGTCCGACTGCGATGGGCCTGATTCGTCTGATGAAGGATGCGGATTCCGGTGAGGCGACTGCGAATCACTACACCTTCTCCCTGTCCGGCTCCCCGGACGAAGTGACTCCCGGCCTGCTCAAGGGCGAGCTGGACATGGCCTGTGTGCCCGCGAACCTGGCCGCTACCCTCTATGCCAAGACCGAGGGCGCGGTGGAAGTGCTGGCCATCAACACCCTGGGCATCCTCTACATCGTGGAAAACGGCGATACCGTTCACTCCTTTGAGGACCTGAAGGGACAGACCATCGTCGCTTCCGGCAAGGGCACCACGCCGGAATACGCGCTGCGCTACCTGCTGAGCCAGAACGGTATTGATCCCGACAACGATGTCACTCTGGATTGGAAGAACGAGCACAGCGAATGCGTCACCGCGCTGGCTTCCGGCCAGGCGACCATCGCGCTGCTGCCCCAGCCTTTTGTCACTGTCGCCCAGAGCAAGCTCGAAGGCCTGCGCACCGCGCTGGATCTGACCGAGGAATGGAACAAGCTGGATAACGGCTCCGCCATGCTCACGGGCGTGATCGTCGCCCGCCGCGAGGTTGTGGAGCAGAACCCCGCCGCCGTGAACGCTTTCCTTCAGGAATACGCCGCGTCGGTCAATTGGGTCAACGAGAACACCGCGGACGCTGCGGCGCTGATCGGCGAATACGGCATTGTGGACGCTGCGGTTGCCGAAAAGGCGCTGCCCTACTGCAACATCGTCTGCATCACCGGCAGCGAGATGAAGGAAAAGCTCTCCGGCTACCTTCAGGTGCTCTTTGACGCAAACCCCGCCACGGTCGGCGGCGCCATGCCGGAGGATAACTTCTACTACGGCGCATAATCCTGCAAAAAAGCTGTTTTCTGCGGCGGCGGGCATTGTCCTGCCGCCGCATTTTGTTCTATAATAAGCAGGAAGCCGATCTGACCGGAAAGGAGATTTCACTCAATGCGGCAACAAAAGCCTGCGGTCCGCGCATGGGCCGTTGTATTCTGGCTGCTCGTCTGGCAGGGTGCGAGTCTGGCGCTGCGCGCAATTTATCCGCACGGCGCGCTGCTGCTGGCCTCTCCCATCGACGCGCTGCGCCGGCTCTTCGAGCTGGCCTTGACAGCCGCCTTCTGGCAGACCGTCGGCATCTCCGCCGCGCGAATACTGGGCGGCTTTCTCGTCTCCTGCGTGCTGGCGCTGGGGCTTGCGGCGCTCTCGGCGCGCTTCCGCCGGGTAGAAGAGCTGCTCTCCCCTCTGGTCGCCGCCGTCAAGGCTGTGCCGGTCGCCTCGTTCATCATTCTGGCGCTGGTGTGGCTGAACAGCCGCAGTCTTGCTTTTTTCATCTCCGCCCTGATGGTTTTCCCGCCTGTTTACTTAAACGTCCTGGAGGGCATCCGCCAGACCGACCGCAGCCTGCTGGAAATGGCACAGGTGTTCCGCGTGCCGTTCCCGCGCGTGCTGCGCAGCATCTATGTGCCGCAGGTGCTGCCCTATTTTCGCTCCGCCATCAGCGTGGCGCTGGGGCTTTGCTGGAAATCTGGCACGGCGGCGGAGGTCATCGGTCTATCCAGCGGTACCATCGGCGAACGGCTTTACACCGCCAAGGTTTATTTTGAAACGCCCGATCTCTTCGCCTGGACGGCGGTGATTGTGTGCATCTCCGCACTATTTGAGAAGCTTTTCCTGCTGGCCGTGGACAAATTGACCGAAAAGGTGGGTGCGAAATGACGGAAATCCGGGTGAAGAACCTCTGCAAAACTTACGGCGATCACGTCGTGCTGCACAACCTTTCCTTCACGGCAGGCGTTGGCGTCACGCGGATACTTGGCCGATCCGGCGCAGGCAAAACGACGCTGCTGCGCATCCTGCTCGGCCTGGATCAGCCGGACAGCGGCAGCCTTTTCGGCACCAACTGCCGATGGGCAGCAGTCTTTCAAGAGGATCGCCTGCTGGGACACCTCGACGCGGAGGACAACCTTCGCTTCGCGCTCGGCTCCGCCTACAATGCCGCAGCCGCAAAAACGTTGTTGGGCGAACTAGGCTTAGCCGATGTGGGCAGCAAGCCGATCTGCGAATATTCCGGCGGCATGAAGCGCCGCCTGGCTTTGGCGCGCGCGCTTCTTGCCCCTTCCGACGCGCTGATCCTGGACGAACCCTTCACCGGCCTGGATGAGGAAAACCGTTCCATCGCCCTGTGCTGCATCCTGCATGCCGCCCAGACCAAACCCGTGCTGCTCGCTTCTCACGAAGCGCTCGATCTGCCCAACTGCAAAGAAGTGCGGCTCTGATTTTTGACAGCAGGTTTCTTTGGCCGTTCAGATTTCTTCAGCCCGCCGTGATACCGGCCCTCATTTCAATTAAGAACAGAAATTGATACGGAGAGATTATTCATGTTCACGATTACAGTAAATGATATTGAGCGCATCTTTCAGGATTATGGCATTTATGAGCATTGTGCCGGCTTTAGCGAGCTGCAGAGATATCATTATGAGGAAGATGATCCCGACTCCAAGGAAGTGCGCCTGATTGTAAAGGCCGAAACCAATTCCGGCAGCGCAGTTGTGATTCGGTTCAAGAATGAGGCCGATGTCACTCTGGATACCGTCACCGCGCAGAGCAAGTTTGCCGTTCTGCTTGCAGAAAACGGTATCGAAACGCCGAGAATCTACCATGCCAACGGACAATATGCACGTTGGTATCAAATCAGCGGATACAAAGTAATCGTCACGGTAGAAGACTTTGTTGGCGGGGAACTGAAGGAGGTCGATACAAAAACAGCGGAGCAAACCGGAAGACTTCTTGCAAGGATGCACAACGTTTCGGAAATGAATGACTTTCATGTCCAAAATGATGTGCTGTTTCATCCACTGAAAAGAAATGATCTTTTCAGCTTTGAGGACTTTGCTGTTCATAAAGAATATCTCAAAAGTGTTCATGCTGACTTATACCATAAGATCGTTCTCGAATATTCGCATCTCCTTGAAAAAGTACGATTCTTTGAAAATGAGCCGCAATACGCGGTTCAGGGAGATATCAGTGATTGCAATCTTTACCGGAACGCTTATGGCACAATCGGTGTTTTTGACTTCAATCGCTGCGGCGACAACGTCCTGTACTACGACGCTGTTATGCAGGCTGTCTTTGATGCAAGACTCATGGTTTATCCAAAAGAAATCGCGAAGGCTCCCAAAGCCGTCATCTTGCCGGCATTCCTGAAAGGTTATCATCAGGAACGCCCGTTTACCGACAGACAAATAGAGGTTTTTCCTTATCTGTACGCTCTCATCTCTGCATTCTGGCTGTTTGATATGAGGTGGAGTGAACATAGCCTCGCAAATGCAATTGAGCAAGCAGATGCAGATGCTGTGCTCAACTGGATGAAAGAAATCTGCAATCGCATGGCATACCTCCCTTCCATGCCCCTATAACGACAAAAAGCCCGTACCGATGAGAACCCATCAGTACGGGCTTAAAATATGGCTCTTCGCTTCATCCAAGCCGCCGGAAATCATCCGCAACCCCGAAACCCAGGGAATTTCAGAATAAAGACACCTGGAAGAAATATCATCAAAATAGGCAGACAAAACCGGAAAAACCGTTGGCTTGACTAGAATTTCCGGCTTCCGTTTTTACTCCCACTCAAGCCTTGGGCTTTGATTTAGGGTTATAAAATGCACTCTCGATACGCTTTTTGTCCACATAATCCACGTATTTCGGGCTATACATAGGTTCCTTACGAATTTTGTAGCCGTTTTGTAGCCAGCTATTTTATACGT
>CAJJNQ010000073.1 GCA_905193155.1 uncultured Christensenella sp. | reverse complement strand
GCTCTTCAGCTTTTTCTCCAAAACGCTCGACCTCCAGGTTCGCTGCGCTCACCCTACGGGTGTCTTCGCACCGAAACGGCTTTTCAAGCCGTTCCGGTGTTCCGCATGGCTTATTCCCTACAGACAGCGCACTGCGCTGTCTGTAGGGAAACGCGCATGCTTCAGGTTCGCTGCGCGAACCCTACGGGTAACTTCGCACCGAAACGCCCCTTCGGGACATTCCGGTGTTACGCATGGCTTTTTTTCCGAAAAGAGCATACTATGCTCTTTTCTCCAAAACGCACATGCTTCAGGTTCGCTGCGCTCACCCTGCGGGTACAGGGAGCCGAAGGGCAACCTCTCAGGCGCTGCGGGGGATGAAAGGGTTTTTCAGGAACAGGATAGATGACTACATGTAGAAAACAAGGGGGGACAAGAGTATGCGGAAACTGACGGTTTCGGGCAGAAACCTCGTCTGGGAGGGCGGGGAGCCGTTCTTCTATCTGGGCGATACGGCGTGGGAGATCTTTCATCGCCTGAACCGCGAGGAGATGGCGCACTATTTCGAGCAGCGCGCGCGGCAGGGCTTCAACGCCGTGCAGGGCGTGGCGCTGGCGGAGTTCGAAGGGCTGACCGTGCCCAACACCTACGGGCGGCTGCCGCTGAAGTTCACGGACGATGCGCCCGATCCCGCCCGCCCCGACACCGACGGCGCGTATTCTTACTGGGATCACGTCGATTATGCCGTGGAGCTGGCCGCGCAGCACGGGATGTTTATCACGCTCCTGCCCACCTGGGGCGACAAGTTCAACCTCTGCTGGGGCAAGGGGCCGGAGGTCTTCGACGAGGAAAACGCCTATCTTTACGGCAAGTGGATCGGCGCGCGGTATGCGCAGCATTGGAATATCCTCTGGATGCTCGGCGGCGACCGGCCGTTGGAGGAAAAACACCGCCGCATCATCGACAAAATGGCGCGCGGCATCCTCGAATCCGATAAAAATCACTTGATCACCTTCCACCCCAACGGCACGCACAACTCCACCGAGTGCCTAAACGACGCGGACTACCTCTCCTTTCACACGGCCCAGACCGGACACGACGTGCAGCAGTGCTACGAGTCCGACAAGGTGATGCGCCGCATGGCCGAGGCGTCGGACAAGCCGTACATGGACTCCGAGCCGCGCTACGAGGATCATCCCGCGTGCTTCAACGACCAAATCGGCTATTTCTGGAACGCGGACGATGTGCGCCAGAACGCCTATTGGAACCTGATGGCGGGCGTTTGCGGCCACACCTACGGCAACCACAGCATCTGGAGCATGACCAAAGCGCCGAGCAGCTATTTCCCGTTCAGCTGGACGGAGGCGCTGCGCCACCCCGGCGCGGAACAGATGGGCTTTGTCAAAAAGCTGCGCCTGAGCCATGACTTTGCGTCCTTCCGCCCCGCGCCGGAGCTGATCGCCACCGAACTTTACGGCATGGGGCATCTCGCCGCGGCAAGGGGCAGGGATTACGGCTACGTCTATTCCCCGCTCGGCCTGCCGTTTGCCGTGAACCTTTCGGTCTTTACCGGGTCGGATAAGCTCCGCGCGTCGTGGTTCGATCCCCGCACGGGCGAGAGCGCGGTCTTTGCCATCTTCCCGAACAAAGGCCGCACCACGGTCGTCCCGCCCGCGCAGGGCAAAGGCTGCGATTGGGTGCTGGTGCTAGAAGAGGCGTAAATCAGTCCACGCGCTCGTCGATGCTGTAAAAAATCCAGCGCGTCGGCTCAACAAAGCGGCCGCTGACCCAGCCCTGCCGCGCGGGATTTGCGTCGTAGACGAAGTAGTCCCGCCAGCAGCCTGTTCTGCCGCGCCACTGGATATAGTAGCTGCGGCTGTTGCAGAGGGAATCCTCGGCGGGGCCGGAGAGGACAAAATCTTCGGGCAATATCGCGCCGGCACTGCTTCGCAGACCGAGCTTTGCTGCGGAAGGGGCGAAATCCCCCTCGATTTCAGTGTCATAGGGAAAGGTCAGCGCTTCCCCCGGCGTACCGCTCTGACCGCGCGCCAGCGAGAGCACAAAATCGCTGCGCAGATAAACGTCGGACTGCGCTGTCGTAAAGGAAGCGTATTTTCCGCGCACGACCGGGGCGGCGGGGCAGTTTTGGGCGAAATAAACCGTGACGCGGCGCGCGTTCGGATGGTCGCGCAGGATGCTCAGCAATTCTACGCAGGGGATAGATTCCGTCTCCGGCAGAAGCATGACCTCCGGCTTGGAAGATGCGGCGCGAATCGGCAGCGCAAAAAACAGCAAGTAAAGGATGAGAAGCAGCAAGACCATGCGCTTTGACATCAAAGAATCCTCTCCTTTGCTTATGAAATTGAAGCTTTGCATCTTTATTTTACAGTGGGAAAAAGATTTTGTCAATTATGAATCACGGAAATCAAAAAGAAGGGCGGAAACGCGCCATGATCCAACTGGACGAACGACTTTCCGCCGCGGCGGAGCTGGCG
Organism: uncultured Christensenella sp.; assembly: GCA_905193155.1. Classification (GTDB taxonomy): domain Bacteria; phylum Bacillota; class Clostridia; order Christensenellales; family UBA1750; genus Spyradocola. The sequence goes on along the minus strand of CAJJNQ010000073.1, from coordinate 4,088 downwards.
GGCGAGTGCGCGGTGTTTTACGACGTGGGCAGCAACCACGGCTTTCTCGGTACGCATCTGCTGCAAAGCGGGGCGTGCCGGCGCGCGGTGCTCTGCGACATCAGCGACGATGCGCTGAACCGCGCGCGGGAGACCATCGAAAAAGAGGGCTTGCAGGAGAGAACGCAGCTCGTCGTCGCGGACGGGCTGCGCGGCCTGTTTCCCACAGCACAGGACGCGGTGGCGGTGTGCGGCATGGGCGCGCGGACGGTGATCCACATCGTGGAGCGCGCGCTGCCCTGCCCGCTGGTGGCGCAGGCCAACGTCGAAACCCCGCTGCTGCGGCGGCATTTGGAACGCATCGGGATGCACGTTGTGCAGGAGATGCCCGTGCGCGCGGCGGGGCGGTTCTATCTCGTGCTGCGCGCCGAGCCGGGGCAGGGCGAACGGCCTATGAGCGAATACGAAGCCTATATCGGCCCGGCGCTGCTGTGCGACCGCCCGGCGGGGACGGAGGACTACCTTGCCTGGCGGCTGGGCGTGGAGACGCGCGCGCTGGAGGGACTGCGCACCGGCCGGAACGCAGCGCGCCTGAGGGAAGCGGAACAGCGCGTCGCCTTCGTGCGGCGCGCCATCGAGGAGGGAAAGAAATGAACATCGCGGAATTTATGCAGGTCATGGAGGGCATCGCGCCGCAGGAGATGGCGGAGCCGTGGGACAACCCCGGATTGCTGACGGGCGATCCCGAGACGGAGCTAAACGGCGTGCTGGTGTGCGTGGATGCGACGCACGCAGCGTTGGACGCAGCGGAGCAATGCGGCGCGAACCTCATTTTGTCGCACCACCCGCTGATGTTCCACGGCGTCAAATCCCTGCGGCAGGACGGCTACGAGGGCGCGGTGCTCTCCCGGCTCCTCCGCGAAAACCGCGCGCTCTTTGCCGCGCATACCAATCTGGACAAGGCCGAGGGCGGCGTCAACGACTGCCTGGTGCGCGCGCTGGGCTTTTACGGCAGCGAGCGGCCGGAGGACTACCTGCGCCTGTGCGACCTTTCGCCGCGCAAAGCGGGCGAGATGCTCGATCGGGTGAGAAAGACCATCAGCCCGCAGGCCGTGTTCTACGGCAAGACGGACCGGTGGATCTCGCGCGCGGCGGTGTCCTGCGGCGCGGGCGGTGAGTTTGCCGCGCAGGCGGCGGCGCTGGGCGCGGAGCTGTTCATCACGGGCGAAATGAAGCACAACGAGCGCATCGAGGCGCAGGGGCTGGGGATGAGCGTGCTGCTGCTGGGCCACGGCGAAAGCGAAAGCCCCGTGCTGGAACCGCTGGCGCAGCGGCTGCGGGAAAAGCTCTCCGTGCCCGTGAGGATTTATGACGAGCGGAATCTTTGAAAAACGGACTTGACAGACGGGGCGGGCGGTGCTATAATCACAATGTTGAAGAAGAAGCGCCCGCTTCTCACCCGCGCCGCCATGCAGCCGGGTTCGAAAATGCAAGCACATGCAGCATACGCAGTAGGCTTTCAAAGCGGGTGGATTCTGTCCAACCCGCTTTCATTTTGTCTGCGGGAATATAAAAAGCTACCAATCTTTACGGAGGTGCGTCGGAATCAATATGGACATGATGATCAATGAAGAAATCCGCGACAAGGAGATCCGCCTGATCGGTCAGGACGGCGAGCAGCTCGGCATCATGCCGACCAAGCAGGCGCTGGAAATGGCGGAGGAGAAGGAGCTTGACCTGGTCAAGATCGCTCCCACGGCAAAGCCGCCGGTCTGCAAGCTGATGGACTACGGCAAGTACCGCTTCGAGCAGGCCAAGAGAGAAAAAGAAGCGCGGAAGAACCAGAAGGTCATCTCTGTCAAGGGAGTCCAGCTTTCGCCCACCATCGAGGAGCACGACATGCAGGTGCGCGTGCGCGACTGCATCAAGTTCCTTCAGAGCGGCGACAAGGTCAAGGTCTCCATCCGCTTCCGCGGCCGCATGATTACCCATTCCGACGTTGGTCTCGGTGTGATGAACGAGTTCTACTCGAGAGTCAAGGATTATGCCGTGATGGATCGCAAGCCCTCCACCGAGGGACGCACCATGACCATGATGCTCTCTCCCAAGCAGGACAAGTAATTCTCATAAAAATTTCCCCTAAGAGAGGAGGATCTTATCCATGCCTAAGCAGAAAACGCATAAGGGCGCGGCAAAGCGCTTTGCGGTGACGAAAAATGGACTGGTCAAGCATCAGAAGGCCTTCAAGGGCCATATCCTCACCAAGAAGAGCACCAAGCGCAAGCGCCAGCTCCGTCAGACCGGTTACACCACCACGACGGAGGGCAACACCATCAAGAAGCTTATCCCCTACAAGTAAGAAAACCTGTTGTGGTAAATCAAAGGAGGCAAACCCCAAATGGCCAGAATTAAAGGCGCAGTCAATGCCAAGAAGAGCCGCAGGAAGGTTTTCAAACTTGCCAAGGGCTACTTCGGTGCGAAGTCCAAGCAGTATCATGCCGCCAACGAACAGGTCATGCGCTCCCTGCGCTATGCCTATGTTGGCCGCCGTCTGCGTAAGCGCGATTTCCGCAAGCTGTGGATCGCTCGTATCAACGCGGCGGTTCGTCCTTACGGCCTGAGCTACAGCCGCTTCATCAACGGCCTCAAGCTCGCCGGCGTCGAGGTCAACCGCAAGATCCTCTCCGAGCTCGCCATCAACGACCCCAAGGCTTTCGAAAAGATCGTCGATGTCGCGAAGGAAAAGATCGCGTAAAGCATGGTTTCTTCACAGGATCGTCCGTCGTCATCCGATGCGGACGATCTTTTTTTGAATCGCTGTGAGAAAGGGTTGTTCTCTGCTCTCAGCCGCCCACCCTTCAGTCCCGGCCTGACGGCCGGGCCAGCTCCCCTCAAGGGGAGCCTTCGCGTCTTTTCGCACTCGGCTCCCTGAACGGCGAAAGGCCGCGCCCGCCGCTGCGCGGCGGCAAGCGTCCTGCGCAAAGCGCAGATCGCTCAGCCCGGCGAAGCCGGGCGCGCGGCCGCTCTGACGGGATGCGCGGAGAAACGGTCGGAGACCCCGGGGGCTGGGGCGGGGGGCCCGCAGGCCCGGCGCAGGGAACTGATCACAAAACGCAACAACATTGCACGAACATCAGGAAAGAAGGCGACCGCTATGCCTACGGGCTTTGAAACGCTGACCAGCACTTCTAATGAAAAGGTGCGCTTTCTGCGCGCACTTTCCGATGCGAAAACGCGCAGGGAGTCCGGCCTCATGCGCGCCGAGGGGCGTAAACTCTGCTACGAGGCCGCGCACTGCCTGCCCGTCGATACGCTCTTCTGCGATGAGGAGAGGTGGGATGACTATGCGGAGCTGATTTGCCTTTGCACCGATAAGGGCGCGAAGGTCTACCCCACCACCCGACGCATCATCGAATACGTCTCCGAAGCCCGCACGCCGCAGGACGTCGTGCTCTCTGCTGCCATCCCCAGCCTGCCGCTGGGCGACGGCCCCATCGCCGCGCTCGACGGCGTGCAGGATCCCGGCAATTGCGGCACCATCATCCGCACCTGCGATGCAGCAGGCTTTGCCGGCGTCGTGCTCGGCCCCGGCTGCGCAGATCCCTTCTCGCCCAAGGGCGTCCGCGCCACCATGGGCAGCCTTTTCCGCGTTCCGCTGCTGCGCGTGCCCGATCTATCGGCTTTTTTGACAGAGCGGCGCGAAATGGGCTGGCCGATTCTCGTCTCTGCGTTGGATGGGGAGGATTTCTATGCCCGTCCGCGGCTTCCGGAGCGCCTTGTGCTGGTCATTGGCAGCGAAGGCCGCGGCGTCAGCGCCGAAGTCTCTGCGTGTGCGACCCACCGATTCAAGCTCCCGATGGTCGGCGGCGCGGAGTCGCTCAACGCTTCGGTCGCAGCGGGTGTGCTGATTTACGACCTCTTCCGTGAACGCCATTACGGAACTTGAAATTGACGGTTAATCGATCGATAACAATAAAGTTCGGGAAATAGACGGAACGTATTGGCTGAAATAAGAAAAACGTTCGGAAACGCAAAAAACTTTCTATTTTCTGTCAAAAAACTTTCAAAAAGGTGTTGACACGAAGAAGAGACTGTGGTACTATAACTAA
>CAJJNQ010000072.1 GCA_905193155.1 uncultured Christensenella sp. | reverse complement strand
CCTTGCCCCCTCTTGAGTCGGGGGCGGCTGCGGCCGCCCCCGACACCCCCTGGGGCGGGCTTACCCGGTCTTGTTTTGTGCAGTTTTTAAGTGCGGCCGCCGGGCGAGAGGAGATTGGGGGAGGGCTTGCGAGCCCTCCCCCTTGCCCCCTACCCCAAGGGGATAACCCCTCAGTCCGCTGCGGCGGACAGCTCCCCTTACACAGGGGAGCCGAAGAACAACCCCTCAGGCGCTGCGCGCCAGCTCCCCTTAAGGGGAGCCTTTGAATCTGTCAGGCCTGCATCTGGAGGGCGGTGGGAGAGGGGGTGCAGGGGGAGCGCCAGCTCCCCCGCTGGGAACGCACCCCGAAGGGGTAAGATGATGTGTGGATTCTGCGCGGTGGCGGCATCCCCTCAGTCCGCTGCGGCGGCTAATGGAGAAGAGACGGGAGAGCGGTGCGGGGTTCGGAGGCCACGAAGCGGCTGAAGCATGAGCGTTTCAGAGGAGACAGCGCAGTGTGCTTTGATGGAGGCTGCGAATGCAGCTGAAGCTCGAGCGTTTCGGCTTGCCGAATAAGCCGAGCGAAACACCAGCGCCCGTATGGGCGATGGTGCGGAATCGCAAAATAAGCCATGCGGAACACCGGAACCTTCTGAAAGAAGGTTTCGGTGCGCAGACGGAGGGTGAGCGAAGTGAACCTGGAGGTCGTGCGTTTTGGAGAAAAGTACAAAGAAACGATAGGACGGTGCGGGGTTCGGAGGGTGAGCGAAGCGAACCTGGAGGTCGTGCGTTTTGGAGAAAAGTACAAAGAAACGATAGGACGGTGCGGGGTTCGGAGGGTGAGCGAAGCGAACCTGAAGCATGAGCGTTTTGGAAGAAAAAGCACAGTGTGCTTTTTCTGAAAAATAAGCCATGCGGAACACCGGAGCGGCTTGAAAAGCCGATTCGGTGCGGAGACGGAAAATAAGCCGACCGGAAAAGCACAAAGAAACGATAGGACGGTGCGGGGTTCGGAGGGTGAGCGAAGCGAACCTGAAGCATGAGCGTTTTGGAAGAAAAAGCACAGTGTGCTTTTTCTGAAAAATAAGCCATGCGGAACACCGGAACCTTCTGAAAGAAGGTTTCGGTGCGCAGATTGTTAAATCAATATTATTTGCCATGAAACGGCAGGATTGGCATGGACTGTTGAAGAATTGAGAAATAGGGCAAAGCTGGATTTGCCCGTTAATGTTTCATCAATGAACCATTTATGGTCCAAATGATTTCATTGTATTACTGCTAAAAATTGGTTTGGAGGTAGGCGCAATGAGTGTTGAACTGAATGAACGCAGGCAGCTCGTGCTCGGCGGCGGCGGTGAGGACCGCGTAGCCAAACAGCATGAGGCCGGCAAACTGACCGCGCGCGAGCGCGTGAACAAGCTCTTTGACGAGGGCAGCTTCGTCGAGACGGGTGTGTTCACCGCCGCCAAGGAGGGCGCCAGCAGCGTCATCACCGGCTACGGCACGGTGGAGGATCGCCCGGTGTTCGTCTATGCGCAGGATTTCACCGTCAAGGGCGGCGCCATGGGCGAAGGCGCGGCCAAGAAGATCGTAGAGCTGCTGAAGCTCGCGGGCAAGACCGGCGCGCCCGTTGTGGCGATGGCCGATTCCGCAGGCGCGGATCTGAACGAAGGCGCAAAGGCGCTCAACGCTTATGCGCGCATCATGAAGGAAACCGCGGCCCTCTCCGGCGTGGTTCCGCAGATCTCCCTGATCCTCGGGCCCTGCGCGGGCGGCGCGGCCTTTGTGCCGGAGCTGACCGACGTGGTCATCGCGGTGGAGAAGATCGGCCAGATGTTTGTCACCGGCCCGCAGGTGGTTTCCGCCCGCACCGGCCGCAACGTCACTGCCGAGGATCTCGGCGGCGCGAAGAAGCTGGTTGCCTCCGGTGCGGCGCAGATCGCCGTCGCCTCTGAGGACGAGGCCTTTGCCATGGCCCGCCGCGTGCTGTCCTTCCTGCCCGACAACAACCAGGAGGATGCGCAGCTCGTTTCTGCGGACGATCTCAACCGCCAGCTGGACATCGACACCTATTACGATGCGCACGACATCGTGGCGCGCATCGCGGACTTCAACGACTATGTGGAACTGACGCGCGATTTCGCGCCCAACATGGTCACGGCGCTGGCCCGCCTGGGCGGCCGCTCCGTCGGCATCGTGGCCAACAACCCCGCCGCGCATGACGGCGTGCTGTGCGCCTCCGCCTGCAAAAAGGCGGCGCGCTTCATCCGCCTGTGCGACTGCTTCAACATCCCGGTCGTGACCCTGGTCAACACCCCCGGCCAGAACACCGTGGACGAGGAGAAGAACGCCGCGGCCGTTTCCGCCGCCGCGCAGCTCATCTTCGCCTACGCCGAGGCCGTCGTGCCCAAGGTTTCCGTCCTGTGCGGACAGGCTGTGGGCGCCGCGTATTCCGCGATGGGCTCCAAGGCCGTCGGCGCGGACGCCGTCTATGCCTGGCCCAAGGCCTACATCGCCCCCATCAACGCAGAAGCGGCGGTTCGCATCCTCGAAAAGGAAGAGATCCGCGCGGGCAAGCCGGTGGCGGAGCTGGCCAAGTTCTATGAGGAAAACAACGGCGCGCTGGCCGCTGCCGAAGAGGGCCTCTGCGACGATGTGATCGAGCCTGCGGCGACCCGCCAGATGATCGCCGCCGCGCTGGAGATGCTCATGGGCAAGCGCGAGGTCGCTCTGCCCCGCAAGCACGGCAACCTTCCGCTGTAAGAAAACGGAATCGAATTAAAATAAAATAAGGAGGTTCCGAAAAAGTCATGAACGCACTTGCAATCAATCTCGACCCGGCGGTCATGGGCGGCGCGGGCATCGTGTTCCTGGTGGGCCTTGGCATCGTCTTTATCGCCCTGGTCGTGATCATCCTGATCCTGATGCTCCAGGCACTGATCTTCAGCAAGGTCGGCAGCGGCAAGAAGGCGGAGAAGAAGGCCGCCGCGCCCGCTCCCGCACCCGCACCGGTTCAGGCCGCAGCTCCCGCGGAGGACGACGCGGAGATCGCCGCCGTCATCGCCGCGGTGGTGGCCATGATGAGCGAAAGCGGCAATGGCCTGAAGATCCGCTCGATCCGCAGAGTCGGCAAGAACAACACCGGCTGGAACGAATCCGGCCGTCAGGAGTATCTCGGCACCCGCTACTAAGCGCTGCACAAAGCAAAAAGCAAATTTAGGAGGCATAACGCCATGCGTAAATTTATGATTACCGTCAACGGCAAGTCCTATGAAGTCTGCGCGGAAGAGATCAAGGATGGTTCCGCGATGCCCGTGATGCCCGCCGCCCCCGTGGCTGCGCCCGTTGCCGCGCCCGTCGCCGCGCCTGCGGCTGCGCCCGCTCCCGCTGCGGCTCCCGCCGCTGCCGCCGGCGGCGAGACCGTCTCCGCGCCCATGCCCGGCACCATTTTGGAGGTGCGCGTCTCCAACGGCCAGGCCGTCAAGGAAGGCGACGTGCTGTTCATCCTCGAGGCCATGAAGATGGAAAACGAGATCCTCGCCCCCGTCGCGGGCAAGGTCGCCGCGGTCTCCGTCGCCAAGGGTGCGACCGTTTCCGCGGGCGACGCCCTCTGCGCGATCCAGTAAGGATCAAACGCAAAAAATTGCGTTCACGCGCGGAAAGGGATGAAAGATAAATGGAAACGTTGCTCAATCTGAACATCGGCGACACCATCCAGAAATTCCTTTCTGAAATGATGTTTGCCGAGGTCATCACCAGCGGCAAGTGGATCATGATCCTGGTGGCCTGCTTCTTCCTCTATCTGGCCATCCACAAGCAGTATGAACCGCTGCTGCTGCTGCCCATCGCCTTCGGTATGCTGATTACCAACCTGCCCGGCGCGGAGATGTACCACACCGAGCTGTTTGAAGGCGGCCACGTCCACTGGGAGAATTTCTCCGCCACAGCGGGCCTGATCGACTATCTCTACCTGGGCGTCAAGCTCGGCATCTACCCGCCGCTGATCTTCCTTGCGGTCGGCGCGATGACCGACTTCGGTCCCCTGATCGCCAACCCCAAGTCCCTGCTGCTGGGCGCTGCCGCGCAGCTGGGCATCTTCACCGCGTTCTTTGGCGCCTTGATCTTCGGCATGACGCCGGAGCAGGCGGCCTCCGTCGGCATCATCGGCGGCGCGGACGGCCCTACCGCCATCCTCGTCACCTCCAAGCTGGCGCCTGAGCTGCTGGGGCCGATCGCGGTTGCGGCGTATTCCTACATGGCGCTGGTGCCCGTCATCCAGCCGCCCATCATGAAGCTGCTGACCACCAAGAAGGAGCGCCAGGTCGTCATGGCCCAGCTGCGCACCGTCTCCAAGACCGAGAAGGTCTGCTTCCCGATCATCGTCACGGTGTTCGTCTCGCTCCTGCTGCCCTCTGCGGCTCCCCTGATCTCCATGCTGATGCTGGGCAACCTGCTCAAGGAATCCGGCGTGGTGGAGCGTCTGGTCAAGACCGCCTCCAACGAGCTGTGCAACATCATCACGATCTTCCTGGGCATCTCCGTCGGCGCGACGGCGACGGCCGAGGTGTTCCTCAACACCCAGACGCTGACCATCGTGGGCATGGGCCTGTGCGCGTTTGCGCTGGGCACCGCGGGCGGCGTGCTGCTGGGGAAGCTGATGTACCTGCTCACCGGCGGCAAGGTCAACCCCCTGATCGGTTCTGCGGGCGTTTCCGCCGTGCCGATGGCGGCGCGCGTTTCGCAGAAGGTCGGCCAGGCCGAGAACCCCAAGAACTTCCTGCTGATGCACGCCATGGGCCCGAACGTGGCCGGCGTCATCGGTTCCGCGGTTGCCGCGGGCGTGTTCCTTTCCATGTTCATGAAATAAATCCATTTGATAGGAGGGAAATGAAACAATGGCTAAGGTACAGATTACCGAAACCATACTGCGCGACGCGCACCAGAGCCAGGCGGCCACCCGCATGCGCACCGATGAAATGCTGCCCGTCGCCGATAAACTGGATAAAGTCGGATATTGGTCCCTGGAAGCCTGGGGCGGCGCGACCTTTGACAGCTGCCTGAGATTCCTGAACGAAGATCCCTGGGAGCGCCTGCGCACCCTGCGCAAGGCGATGCCCAACACTAAGCTGCAGATGCTGCTGCGCGGCCAGAACATACTGGGCTACAAGCACTATGCAGACGATGTGGTGGAGCTGTTCGTCAAAAAGAGCATCGAAAACGGCATCAACGTCATCCGTATCTTCGACGCGCTGAACGACACCCGCAACATGAAGACCGCGATCGACGCCTGCAACAAGTACGGCGGCATCCCGGAGGTTGCACTTTCCTACACCAAGAGCCCGGTGCACACCCACGAATATTTCGTCAAGCTCGCCGTGGAGCTGGAGAAGATGGGCGCCAAGACCATCTGCATCAAGGACATGGCAAACCTTTTGCTGCCCTACGAGGCCTATGACCTGGTCAAGGCCCTCAAGGCGAAGGTGAAGGTGCCGATCCACCTGCACACGCACAACACCTCCGGCACGGGCGACATGGTGCTGCTCAAGGCGATCGAGGCGGGCGTGGACATCGTCGATACCGCGCTGTCCCCGCTGGGCAACGGCACCTCGCAGCCCGCGACCGAGCCGCTGGTGGCGACCCTGGCCGGCACCCAGTACGATACCGGATTGGACCTGAAGCTCCTGACCGATATTTCCAAGCACTTCAAGACCGTTGCGGACCGCCTGAAGAAGGACGGCTTCCTCGATCCCAAGGTGCTGTCGGTTGACATCAACACGCTGCTTTACCAGGTGCCGGGCGGCATGCTGTCCAACCTGATCAACCAGCTCAAGCAGATGAACGCATCCGATAAGCTGATGGAAGTGCTGCAGGAAGTGCCGCGCGTCCGCGAGGACTTCGGCTATCCGCCGCTGGTCACCCCGACCTCCCAGATCGTCGGCACCCAGGCGGTGCTCAACGTGGTGTCCGGCCAGCGCTACAAGACCTTCACCAAGGAGAGCCGCGGCCTGCTGCGCGGCGAATACGGCCGTCTGCCCGCGCCGGTGAACGAGGAAGTCCGCAAGAAGGCGATCGGCAACGAGAAGGTCATCACCTGCCGTCCGGCCGACCTGCTCGAGCCGGAGCTGCCCAAGCTGCGCGAGGAGTGCCGCGAATGGGCGACCTGCGACGAGGACGTGCTGTCCTACGCGCTGTTCCCGCAGGTGGCGGAGAAGTTCTTCAAGTACCGTCAGGCGAAGCAGAACGGCATCGATTCCACGGTGCTGGACGGCTCGACGCATCCGGTGTAATCATCCCGCAAGGCGTGCAAAAAGGCACGGGACGAATGTCCCGTGCCTTTTTTCGCGTCTTGCGGGAGGCCGCTCTCTCTCCTCGCCCTGACGGGCAAGGGGAGAGCGGCAGACCTTTTCCGGCCCGCGCCGCCCGAAGGGCGGCACAGGCCGGAAAAGAAAGGAAACGATTTTTCCGCCGCCCAATGAATTGGGCTATGGAAAAATCGATCCTCGCAGCGTACACGCCGCCGCTGCGGAATAAAGTCAGGGAACCTGCGGGTTCCCCGACACCCTTCGGGGTGGGCTTACCCGGTCTTAGATTGTGCAGGGGTCAAGTGCGGCTGCCGGGCGAGTGCAGACTGGGGAAGGGCTTTGCCCTTCCCCTTGCCCCTATCCCAGTCGGGGGCGGCTGCGGCCGCCCCCGACACCCC
>CAJJNQ010000071.1 GCA_905193155.1 uncultured Christensenella sp. | reverse complement strand
TCCTAATCGAAGCGGGTGCAAAGGTAAGTCTTTTTTCTGAATCTCCAAAACTTTTCAGAACTTTTTTCAAAATTTTTCAGAACCTCTATTCGTCGCTTCCGAGGTGTGTTTCTCTCTCGAAGCGGGTGCAAAGATAAGGGCTTTTCCCGGCAAATTCCAAATAATTCGAAGACTTTTTTTCGACAATTTCGACAATCCTCCTTCACCCGGTTATGGATCAGCGAGTTGGTTGTGAAAGTTTTTTAATATCTTTGCAACGGCAACTCAAAGCTATCGGCATGAAGTCTTTATTATATATAGGTATGCTTTTTTCGGCTGTTTCCTGCGGCCGTCCGACCCCCGAACTGCACCCGGGCGATCTATTGTTCCAGGTCGGAAAAACCTCGGAGATGACCGAGGCGATCACCGCTGCGACGGGTGAAGCGCAGCGGCTGAATTACTCGCACGTGGGAATCGCCGTTCCTGCTGCGGGGGCCGATTCCGTGCTGGAAGCCACGAGCGACGGCGGCGTGCGGCTCACCGCACTGGCGGATTTCCTCGGCCGCTCGGCCCGGATCGACGGACGGCCAGCGGTCACGGTGATGCGTCTGCGCGACACGACGGGCGTCACGGCTGCGGTCGCACGGGCCCGCACATACCTCGGGCAGCCTTACGACTACTCTTTCCGTCCGGACAACGGCAAAATGTATTGCAGCGAACTGGTATGGGCGAGTTATCTTGCGCCGGACGGCAGCCGACTTTTCACGGCGCGGCCGATGAACTTCCGGGCCGCGGACGGCACGATGCCGCAGTTCTGGACGGAACTGTTCGCAAAAGCAGGCGAAGAGATTCCCGAAGGAGTTCCCGGCACGAATCCCAACGACATGGCCCGGGAGAGCATTCTGGAGTGCGCGGGCCGCTACTACTGACGCTCCGGGATTCGCCTCGGCGCAATGTCCGCAGGCGCATCCGCCGATTCAGCATCCGTCAGACGACCCGTTCGACGGTGATGTCGGGATTTTCGCGCAGCAGGTCGATGTAGCCCTCCTCGCTGGCCTGTCCCTTGGCGCGGATGACGATCGTGGCACGGTGTACTACCCCATCGGAGGTGCGCTGGGTCTCGACTTCATAGGAGATGACCGAATAGTCCTTGCTTTCGAGACGGGCGAACATCGCGTCGATGAACTCTTTCTTCTGCGCCGAGAAGACGATCATCGTGCGGCGGCGTCCCAGCCCGCCGAAGAAAAGCGTCAGCACTTCGAGTCCGAAGAGCGTCAGCACGGTGGCCGCCCCGGCGACGACATACATGTGCCCTCCGGCCGCGAGCCCGATGCCCGCCGTAGCCCAAAGGCTCGCCGCGGTGGTCAGCCCGCGCACCAGCTGACGGTGGATGATGATCGTGCCGGCGCCGATGAATCCGATGCCGCTGACCACCTGCGCCGCGATGCGGCTGGGGTCGAGCCGCAGCCCGTCGTGGGTCGCCAGAAAGCCTTCGAAGCCGTATTGCGAGACGATCATCATCAACGCGCTGCCCAGCGCCACCAAAAAATGGGTGCGGAATCCCGCATCCTTCACCCTGTATTCGCATTCAGCACCGTCCCCGCTCCGTAATCCAGCAGCCCGGACGCCGCCGCCAGCACCTGATCCGCAACGTCCCCCGGCTCCCCGAACCGCCGCGTCGGCAGAATGCCCTCCTCCTCGATCAGGCGGCGGTATTTTTCGTGTACCCCCGCCGTCATGTCGGTCGCGATGATCCCCGGCCGTATTTCAAACACCGGTATGCCGTATTCGGAAAGCCGATCCGCAAAGAGCTGCGTCACCATCGCAATGCCCGCCTTGGAGACGCAGTATTCCCCGCGGGAGACCGACGATGTGTACGCCGAAATCGAGGAAATGTTCACGATCCTCGGCCTGTACCCCACACCTCCCGGGGCGCCCCCTTCCCCGCTTTCGCTTTCGTTTTCGCTCTCCGCCTTCCGCTTTTCGGCAATCATCCAGCCCGCAAACGCCTGGCACATGAAAAAGCAGCTCTCCGTGTTGGTCTTCATCAGCCGTTCATAGCTCTCCACCGTCGTCTCCAGCACATCCAGCCGCACCTTCGGCGCAACGCCCGCGTTGTTCACCAGCAGATCGAGCCGGCCGAAGCGTTCCTTCGCCGCTTCCAGCAGTTCCTCCCGCTGCGCCGCGTCCGATACGTCGCAGGGCACATAAGTCCAGTCGCCCAGCGCATCCAGTGCGTCCCGGATGCCCGATACCGCATCCGCCCCCGCCGTCACGCCGCAGAGCATCACGCGGTAGCCCTCCGCCAGCAGCGCCTTGGCGATGCCCAGCCCGATGCCGCGCCGCGCGCCCGTCACCAGCGCGCAGCGTCCCTTTCCGCTCAGCATCTTCATTTTGCCGTCAGCCTCCTGTAAAGGTCGGTGTAGTAGGGATCGCGCACCACGCAGCCCGCCGTGCTGCCCAGCCGCATCAGCCGGGAGCACTTGCCGCAGCCGATGCAGCACTTCTTCGCGTCGAGCGCTCTGCCCGCCAGCAGCTCTCCCGCAAACTCCGGGTAGGCAAACGCCATCCGCCCGAAGCCCGCCGCGTCGTATTTGCCCGCTTCGATCGCTCCGGCGGCGAGGTTGCCGCAGAACTGCCGCGCGTAGCTCAGCGCCGAGCCGATGACCGCCATCTCCGGGCACGCCGCCTTGACCTCCCCGATGCCGTCGACCATCCGCTCAACGTCTATGAGCGGATCTGCCAGTATCTCATAGGGCTGCTTGTCCGCCGGGCGGTTGACATGGGGGTTGACGTACGGGTTGCCCATCGTGATGTCGATCAGCTCCATCCCCGCCTCCTTTTCCAGCGCCTTGACCAGCCGGATGGGCTCCGCGCTGTCGAATTCCAGCGTGTTGCCCTCCTTCACGCCGAAGCCGTAAGGATGCGGAAACCCGTCGTAGATGTTGAGCCGCGAGGTCACGATAAACTCCGCGCCCGTGTTCTGCCGCGCCTTGAGCGCCGCCTGGCGGACGTAGCGCGTGCGGTTGTCAAAGTCCCCGCCGTAGCGCCCCTTGCGCGTGAAGGCGGAGAGCAGCTCGCTGCCCAGATACCGGTGGCAGCACTTGACGTCCACGCCGTCAAAGCCCGCTTCCTGCGCAAGGCGCGCGGTGCGGGCCACCGCGTCCTCCGCCCGCTCGATCTCCTCGTCGGTCAGGATGCGGCTTTTCCCCGCCGTCTCCCAGCTCAGCAGCGCATAGGCGGTCAGCGGTTCGGGCTTGCCGTGGGGCTTGGAATAGCGTCCGGAGTGCGTCGCCTGCAAAATGAGCAGCGGCGCATAGCCGTGCTCCTTCACCGCCAGGTCGCGGATGCGCGCGGTGAGCTTCTTATATTCGTCCAAGTTGTCCTCCGTCAGCCAGAGCTGGTGCGGGTTGGCGCGCCCCTCCGGCAGCACGGCGCAGGCCTCCGCCCAGATCAGCCCCGCGCCGCTGCGCGCAAATTTGTCGTATCGGCGGATCGTCAGCTCCCCCGGCGCGCCGTCCGCCGTGCCGTCGCAGCCCTCCATCGGCTGGATCACGATGCGGTTGTGCATTTCGTGTTTTCCGAAGGTCAGTTTTTCTTGAAGAATCGAAAGATCGTCGGTCAGCGGCAGCGGCGCCCCGACCGCCTCCGCCGCGTTTTTCAGCTCTTCCGGCGTCTGATAATGAAACATTTTCCCCGTTTCCTCCCTGTCCGTTTTTCGCCCGTTGTGCTACAATAAGAGTACAATAAATCCGCTTTTCGTTGTCGTCCAAAGCGCGGCAAAAATATGCAAAATCTGCTCTCCTTTCCGCATCCCCTTTTTCCTTGCGCAGATTCCGCATATTTTCCGACCGAACGCGCCGACCCCTTGGCAGCGGCTTCTGCTACAATCGGATCATCCGGAATCTCTCTCGCTTATTCAATCATAAGGGGGTATTTTTCATGGCCGAAAAAAAACAGGCGATCTTTTTCAACGACAACTCCTGGCGCTTCCCGGTGCTCTACCCGGAGGAGCTGCGCGCGCGCATCCGCGCCCGCGCCGATTTTTCCGATCAGATCTATTCCTCCAAGGATCTGGACGACCCCGCCCTTGCCGGGCTCTTCGCCCGCACGCAGGTGATCTTTTCCTCCTGGGGGATGCCCGCGCTGACGGAAAAACAGATCGAAGCGCACTTCCCCAGCCTGGAGGCGGTCTATTACGCCGCGGGCACGGTGCAGTATTTCGCCCGCCCGTTCTTAAAGCGCGGCGTCCGGGTCTTTTCCGCCTGGGCGGCCAACGGCGTGCCGGTGGTGGAATTCACGGTCGCGCAGATCGTGCTGGCGGGCAAGGGGTATTTTCAGTCCCTGCGCCGCTACCGCGAGAGGGACCGCAAGGCGGCCTTTGCCTACACCATGTCGCTGCCCTGCAACTACAACATCCGCGTGGGCATCCTGGGCGCGGGCGTGATCGGCCGCGAGGTGATGGCGCGGCTCAAAGCCTACCAATACGAGGTGCTGGCCTACGATCCGTATGTATCGGATGAAGTGCTTTCCTCCCTCAGCGCAAAGCGCGCCTCTTTGGAGGAGATCTTCTCCACCTGCCAGATCATCTCCAACCACGTGGCCAACCTCCCCGCCACCGTCGGCATGATCGACGGAAAGCTCCTGCATTCGATGCTGCCCAACGCCGCCTTCATCAACACCGGCCGCGGGGCGCAGGTGGTGGAATCCGAGCTGATCGCCGCGCTGAAGGAGTGCCCCGACCGCACCGCGCTGCTCGACGTGACCTGGCCGGAGCCGCCCGAAGAGGGCAGCGAGTTTTACACCCTGCCCAACGTGTTCCTGACCCCGCACATCGCGGGCAGCCAGAACAACGAGTGGGCGCGCATGGCGCTGTACATGGTGGAGGAATTTGAGCGCACGGAGGATCATCTCCCCGTCCGCTACGAAGTGACCGAAAAAATGCTGGAGACGATGGCCTGACATGAAAACCCTGCTGACCGATTTGCAGCACAGCATCGCCCAGGCTCCGGAGCATCGCCACTGCCACATGACCTGCGAGATGGTCTACGTCAAGCGCGGCAGGGCGCGGTTTTCCATCGCGGGGGTGGATTACACCGCGGGGCCGGGGTGCCTGGTGCTGATCTCCCCGCTGGAGGAGCACAGTGTGCGCGCGCTTTCCGAGCCGTACGAGCGCTATTTTGCGACGCTGAGCCTGCCGGAGCTGACGCGCGCCTTTCCGCACTCGGCGCTGATCGGCGTGTTCCGCAACCGCCCGGCGGGCTTTTGCCACTGCGTGGCGCTGCGCGGTGCCAAGCCGGAAGCGGACGCCATCTTCGACCGGCTCTGCCGCGAATACGCCGCTCATCTCCCCGGCGCGCGGCAGATGGCGGAGGCGCTGCTGGGGGAAATGCTGGTGCTGTGCTACCGCGCGTGCCCGGGGAACTTCGCCGCATCGCGCAACCCGTCGGCGGCGCGGGTGGATCAGGTGCAGCAATACATCGAAGAGCACTTCACGCAGGAGCTGACCGTGACCGGCCTGGCGGAGCGCTTCTTCATCAGCCCCTGCCACCTGACCCACAGCTTCAAGGAGCAGGTGGGGTACAGCCCGAAGCAATACCTGCGGCTGCTGCGCCTTGCCTACGCCAAAGAGCTGATGGAGACCACCGACCTGCCCGTGGCGGAGGCAGCGGTGCGCGCGGGCTTTGCGGATGTGAACCACTTCATCCGCTCCTTCCGCGAAACCTACGGCGTTCCGCCCGGAAAATGGCGCAATCGGGACGTGTAAGGGCGGGGTACGCGGGGCGGGGGGCTCCTTCCGTAGGTCGAGCCTTTGGCTCGACTGAAGGCCGAGTGTTTTGGAAGAAAGAGCACGGTGTGCTCTTTCTGGAAAATAAGCCGGCCGAAACACCGTAACGTCCCAAAGGGATGTTACGGTGCGAAGGCCCGTACCCCCCAGTATTCTATCGCAGTTTCATAGAAAACGAATTTCATTTTTCTGTTTATCTGAAACGATTTGCTTCCCTGCCGAAGATCAAAAGGAGGTTTTGACTCATGATGCAGTTTCCGCTTCACGACCTGCACATCCACACGAACCTTTCGGAATGCTCGCGCGACCCGCTGCAAACCGTGGAAAACATCGTGCGCTACGCCGCGGAGCACCACATCCCCACCGTCGGCATTTCCAACCACGTCTGGGACCGCGAAATCCCCGGCGCCAGCGACTGGTACGCCCCGCAGGACTTTGACCACATCCTGGCCATTCGCCGGCAGATCCCGTCCGACCTGCACGGCGTGCGCCTGCTGATCGGCGCGGAGACCGAGTTCGCCGGCGGCAAAATCGCCTTAACGCGCGCGCACCGCGACGAGCTGGACTATGTGCTGGTGCCGCACTCCCACATCCACATGGTGGGGCTGGTGCTGCCCCGCGACCGCGTGACCGACCGGCAGGTGGCGGATTACCTCGTCGAGAGCTTCCTCGACCTCGTCTCCCGCAATTTCGCCACGGCGATCGCCCACCCCTTCTCGCCCGTCGGCCGCACGCCGGAGAACGTCAAGGCCATCACCGACTGCATCTCCGACGACGCCTTCGCCCATTGCTTCTCCGCCGCCCGCGAACACCGCGCCGCCATCGAGCTCAACGGCTCCTGCTTTGCGCGCGAATGGAACAACCCGGATCTGATGCGCGGCCACGAGAGGATGTTCTCCATCGCCCGCGACTGCGGCGTGACCTTCACCCTGGGCAGCGATGCGCACGCACTGGACGAGCTGGGCAACGTCGATCTCTCCCGCCGGCTGGCCAACCGCCTGGGCATCGGCGAGGACCGCTTCCTGCATCTGTAACGGCGCAGGAAAGACAAAACTCTGATCAAAGCAGCAGTGCGTGGGTAGGCGGGGGGAGCGCGGGGGGCGGCCGGAGGCCGCC
>CAJJNQ010000070.1 GCA_905193155.1 uncultured Christensenella sp. | reverse complement strand
GCCTGTACAGGCCATCCCCCCTTGTGGGTTCTTTCTCTTTCGTCAGAAACTGCGCTTGACGTATTCGTAGATCAATTCCGCCGTACCATCGATGCCCAACCGCGCACTGTTAACGCTCAGGTCGTAGTTGCGGGAATCGCCCCATTTGTAGCGCCCGAACTGCGCGCAGAACTGGTTATAGTAATTCTTGCGCGTGCGGTCGCGCCGGGCCATCTCCGCCTGCGCGTCGTCCCGGCTCATCTTGTACAAATCCATGATCCGTCGAATCTTGAACTCCTGCTCCGCCAGCACGAACACCGATACCCTGCCCGGATGCTCATGCAGCACCGCGTCGCCGCAGCGCCCGATGATGATGAAGGATTCCCCCGCCTCCGCCTTTTTGCGCAGATAATCAAACTGCATCTGCGCCACGTTGATCTCCGGCGCATTGCTGAACCCGTTCACCGTTCGGGAAATAAAATATCTTCGCGGCGTTTCGTCGTATTTTTCCAGCAAATCGGCGTCCGCGCCCGCCTCCTTGGCCACGCTGACCAGTATGTTCTTATCCAGCACGGGGATGCCCATCAGCCTGCCCAGGCTCTCCGCCACCTTGTGGCCGCCGCTGCCGAATTCGCGCCCGATGGTGATGATCCGCTGCTCGCTCTTCATGCTTCATCCGCTCCCTTCACGCCCTGTTTTCCCTATTCTATCACAAAATTCCGCCGCTGCGTCAGCCAAAATAGCGCAGCTTGATGATCAGCAGCGCGATGCCCATCACAATCAGCGTCAGCGGGGCCATCACCTTGCAGTAGCGCCCCCAGGAGATCGGGTGTCCGCCCTTGCTGGCGATGGACGTACCCACCACGTTGGCCGATGCGCCGATGGGCGTTGCGTTGCCGCCGATGTCCGTGCCGACGGCCAGCGCCCAGGTCAGCGTCCCCAGCGGCACGCCCTGCGTTTCCGCGATGCTGCGGATGACGGGGATCATGGTCGCGGCAAAGGGAATGTTGTCGATAAACGCGCTTGCCACGCCGGAGCCGAAGAGGATGATCGCCGCGATCACCAGCGCGTTGCCGCCGCTCAGCGCCGCGATCAGCGAGGCCAGCCATTCCAACACGCCCGTCTGCTCCAGCCCGCTGATGACCACAAACAGGCCGATGAAGAACAGCAGCGTCTTATAATCCACCTTTTTCAAAATTTCAAACGCGCGCTTGCCGGAGGTGATCAGCGTCGCCGCCGCGATCAGCACGCCGATATAGGAAACCGTCAGCCCCGTCTGCGCGTGTGTGGCCAGCAGCAGCACCGCGCCAATGAAGATGAACCAGCTGACGATGAACCCGTGCTTATTGGTGATGGCCGAGCGCGGGCTGGGATATTCCCGTGGGTCGCTGGGCGCGGCGCACACCAGCTGCTTGCGGAAGCAGAGGTAGAGATACAGGATCACCACCGCCAGCGAGGCCAGCGCAATCACGCCCGTGTTGCCCAAAAAGTCCCCGAACGAATAACCCAGCGACGTGCCGATGATGATGTTGGGCGGGTCGCCGCACATCGTGGCCGAGCCGCCGAGGTTGGCGCAGAAGATCTCCGAAAGGATCATGGGCACCGGGTCGAACTTGAGCGTCCTTGCCAGCTCCATCGTCACCGCCGCCAGGAACATGATCACCGTGATGCTGTCGATAAACATCGAAAGCAGCGCCGCAATCACCATGAATGTCAAAAACAGCGGAATCGGCTTATACCGCACCATGCGCGCCAGCGCCATGCACAGCCAGCGGAAAAACCCGCTGTCCGCCATGCCCTCCACCATCACCATCATGCCGGCGATAAAGAAGATGGTCTCCCAGTTGATGCCCGTCGAGGTTTCTCCGCCGCTTTCCGCCGCAAACCAGAACGGGGTCTGCACGATGCTCTGCACGTTGAGCGCCTTCATCACCGCGCCCATGTCCTGCATCAACAGGCTGAACACGACGAGCAGCGTCAGCAGCGCGGCGGACAGCGTCACGATATGCCGCTCCACCTTTTCGCTGATAATCAGTCCAAACATTCCGATAAAGATCACGATTGCCGCAATTTGTGCTCCCTGCACGTCCATCAGGCCCCCAGTTTCCACCGTTCTTTTTCTCCGCGTCCTTGAAACGCAGATCGGAAACAGTATAGCACCGCCATCATAAAGAAGGCATAAAGTTTCTGTCTCTTCCGCCGTGTTCTTCCTCTTCGTGCGTCAAAAAAAGACGTGCGATACGGGATTTTTCCCCGCTTCGCGCGTCTTTTGTTTCTTATGTTATTTCTTCTTTAGCTCAGGAACCCTTCGATGATCCGCGCCTCGGCCTCCTGCTCGGTCAGGCCCAGCGTGCGGAGCTTCAGGATCTGTTCGCCCGCAATCTTGCCGATGGCGGCCTCGTGAATCAGCGCCGCATCGCCGTGGTGCGCGCAGAGCTTGGGCGCCGCGTCCACCGTCGCCTCGCCGTCGATGATCGCGTCGCACTCGCTGTGGCCGGTGCAGGGCGCGTTGCCGATGATGGTCGAGGTGTATTCCTGATGGGACTTGCCGCGCGCCACCGCGCGGGACACGATGTCCGCGCCGGAGCCTTCGCCCGCCAGTTCCACTTCAAATTCGGTTCTCGCGTCCTGCTCGCCCTCGGTCAGGATGCGCTCGCGGATGCGCAGCTTTGCGCCCGCCGCCGCAGTGGCCTTGGTCTTGCGCAGCGTGTGATCCACACCGCCGATCTGCGCCGTGTCCATCTCCAGCACAGCGTTTTCTTCCAAATATGCCTCCGTCACCGGGTCGATGGAGCGCAGCCCCGCGCCCTTTCCGGTGCCGATGTGCTTTTCCTGATAGAGCACGCGGCTGCCGGGCTTCAGGAAAAACCGATGGATGCCGTTGTGCCGCGCCGGCTCCCCGGTCTCGGTATGCACGCCGCAGCCCGCCACGATCGTGACGTCCGCGCCTTCGCCCACATAAAAATCGTTATACACCAGATCGTCCACGTTGCCGTGGGTCACGCACGCGGGGATATAGACCGATTCGCCCTTCGTGCCGGGCGCAATCAGGATGTCCAGGCCGGGCTTGTCCTTTTTGCTCTCGATGCGGATGTTTTTGCTGGACTGACGGCCCACGCAGCCGCCGTCCTGACGGATGTTGTACGCGCCGTCAAACTCTCCGGTCCAATCCGAAACCGCGCGCAGCAGATCCTTGGTAACGGAATTCATCTCACTCATCGAAAACATCCTCCTGTCCGCGGCAGCCGGGGAACGCGCTGCCGGTGGAAATGACCTGATTCATCATCTGCTCGCGTTCGCCGGAGGCCTGAATGGCTCCGTCCGCCAGCAGCACGATTTCGTCGGCAATGCGCAGGATTCTCTCCTGATGGGAGATGATGACCAGCGTGCCCTTGTTTTCGTCGTGCATCTTCTGGAAAACCTCGATCAGGTTCTTGAAGCTCCAAAGGTCGATGCCCGCCTCCGGCTCGTCAAAGATCGAAAGGCTGGTGTGGCGCGCCAGCACCGTGGCGATCTCGATGCGCTTGATCTCGCCGCCGGAGAGCGTCGCGTTGACCTCGCGGTCGATATAATCCCGCGCGCACAGCCCCACGCGGCCGAGAATTTCGCAAAGCTGCGCCTCGTTGAGCGTATCCTTGGCCGCCGTCTCGATCAGCTGGCGCACCGTGATGCCCTTAAAGCGCACCGGCTGCTGGAAGGCAAAGCTCACGCCCCGGCGCGCGCGCTCGGTCACGTCCAGGTTCGTGATGTCCTCGCCGTTTAATACGATCTGCCCCGCCTCCGGCGTATCGATGCCCGCGATCAGCCGCGCCAGCGTCGTCTTGCCGCTGCCGTTGGGGCCGGTGATGACCACCAGCTTGCCGTCGCCGACGTTCAGGTTCACATCCTTGAGCACCTGCTTCCCGTCCGACGCGGTCCAGGCGATGTGATTTAATTGCAGCATAATTTATTCACCTCATCCGGTTGAATACGCCCCTCATGTTTTCTG
This sequence comes from uncultured Christensenella sp., assembly GCA_905193155.1. GTDB lineage: Bacteria > Bacillota > Clostridia > Christensenellales > UBA1750 > Spyradocola. The sequence goes on along the minus strand of CAJJNQ010000070.1, from coordinate 3,091 downwards.
CCGTTTTCCGGCTTTTTCAGACGTACGTTAGAATTATAACAAAGCCAAAAGCGCATTTCAACCTCCTCTCCGCTTAAAATTCCTCAATTTCTGCAAATTTACAGGGTTTTAATTCCCTCCCGCCTCGCCGCCTCCTTTCCCGATTTGTTTTTCTTCTCCGTTCCGCCCTTTTCCCATCAGGCAACCGGCTTTCTCCCGGAGCGCTTTTCCATTTTCAGGAAAACTCCCCCATTTTTCCCCACAACCTCCACCTTGTTGGGTCGTCCCCCCATTTTTCCCCGCGAATCACCTGCGCTCGATTAGGAAAACAACCCTGCGCACTGTCCTCATCCATCCTCAGAATTTCAGTTTTTTTAAGGCGACCTTCTTTGAAGACATTTTTCTCTCTGTTTTTGTATTGTCTTCTCCCCCCAACGAATTGCATTCGCCCGGTCAAGGTGTGTTCCGCGCGGAACGCGCATATACAAGCGGATATAATCCCGATTTATCTCTTGGGAAACCTCCCCACTTTTAGGGAAAATCCCCCTTTCACCTCCACAGACTGCACTCGATCGGTCAGGGCGCATTCCCGCGCGCGCCGCCCCTGGCGGCGCTCTCCGGACGCGCAGCGGACGGCTGCCCGGCAGCGCCGGGCGCGCGGGAATCCTGTGCGGGGTCAGCCGCCGCCGGGCGAAGCGCCCTGAGGGGGTCCGGGGGAGCCGCAGCGCCCCCGGTTCGTCCTCCACCGGTTGCTCCGTCATTCAGCATATTCCCCTATTTTTCCCGCAAAATTCCTCTTTGCAGAAGGAATGCGGCGGTGCTGCGCGAAATTCTCCTTCTTATGGATTTCATTTTGAAGGAAGAAGGTCTGCCGATGCGGTGTTCTGCTTCTCCCGCCGTATTGCGGCGGCCTCTTGTGCTGTTGGCGATTCTGACCTTTTTCGTCAGCGCCGCGCTGAGCCTTTACCGTCTCTCGCTTCTCCCCGCCCAGCCGCGTTCCGGCGAGATCACAGCCTCCGTCACGGAAATCGACGGCCGATTCGTCACGCTTGACTCTGCCGTTCTCACCGAAGACGGGAAAACAGAAGCGCTGAACGGCAGGCTGCGGCTGAAGCTGGACGGTTCATCAGAGCTCATCGGTGCAGGCAGCCGCGTCCGCATTCAGGCGGAGCTTACGCCATTGTCCCCGCCGGTAAACCCTAACGGTTGGGATGAGCGCACGCGGTATCTGACCGACGGCGTGATCTATTCCGGCACGGGCGAACTGACCGCCTACGGAACCCTTCCCGTTCCCTCGCTGCGCACCCGCGCCCGCTCGGCCTTCCGCGCTTCCATTGCCGCCCTTTGGCCGGACGAGGAGGACAGCGCCCTGATGACCGCGCTGCTGACCGGCAGCAAAGACGACCTCTCCGACGAGAGCTATGCGGTGTTCCGCCGCAGCGGCGCGGCGCATCTGCTGGCAGTCTCCGGCCTGCACGTCGGGTTTGTCGCCGCGCTCGTGATGCTGTGCCTGTCCTTTCTGCGCAAGGGTTCGCCTTGGCAGACCATCTTGATTCTGCTATGTCTCGGCGGATATTTACTGTTGGCAGAGTCCGCCTTTTCGGTGTTCCGCGCGTTCGTCATGCTGACCTATGCGCGCCTTGCCCGGTCATTCGGCCGGCGCACGGACGGACTGAGCGCGCTTTCCGCCGCGGTCATCGCCGCGCTGCTTCTTCGACCGGAACAGTCGCTCTGCGCGGGCTTTCTGCTCTCCACCGGCGCGGTGCTGGGCATCCTGCTGCTGTTTTCGCGCTTCGATGCGCTGCTCAAACGCATTCTGCCGCTCAAGCCCCTGCGCGAAAGCATCGCGCTGACGCTGAGCGCACAGCTGGGCGTGCTGCCCGCGCAGTGCTTCTTCTTTCATACCTTCAACCCGCTTTCGCTGCTGACCAATCTGGCAGCGGTGCCGCTCAGTGCGGGCGTAGTGATGCTCGGCTTGCCCGCCGCGCTGCTGCATCCTCTGCTGCCGGGACTTTCTGCTCTGCTCGCGTTTCCGGTGCGCGTCCTGCTGCACATGCTGCTCGCGCTCTGCCGAACGGTCGCCGCCTCGCCTTGGGCTTCGCTTTCGGTTCCCGCGCCGTCCATTCTGCTGATGCTGAGCTTCTTCGGCGTGCTGTTCCTGCTTTCCCCCTATCTTTCTACCTTTGCAAAGCGCGCAAAGGTTGTGCTCTGCGTCGTTCTTTCGCTGATCTTCCTGTTGTCGCTGGGGCTGTGGCTGCCGGGTATCTGCACACAGCCGACCGAAGCCGTGTTTCTCTCCGTCGGCACGGCGGACAGCGTGCTGCTGCGCTCGCCCGGCGGAAACCTGCTCATCGACACGGGCTGGACGGGCAGCCAGGCCGTTCGCGCTGCGCAGGGCGACGGACTGACCATCGATGCGCTGATTCTCACGCATCAGGACGCCGATCACTCCGGCGGACTGGAGAATCTGCTGCGCAGCGTGCGCGTCCGCGCGGTCTATGCGCCCAAGGATATGCCCTTTGACAGCGAAAAACTCGCCGCTGCAAAAGCCGTGATGGACGAGATGAACATACCCTTTTATCCTCTCCAAACGGGGGATCGGCTATCCATTGGCAGCTTTCAGGTGCGCGTGCTCTCGCCCGATTCCGTTCGTCCCGGCATGGACAACGAGGATTCCCTCGTGCTGCACGTTCTCTGCGGGCAGCAGAGCCTGCTGTTTCTGGGCGACATTCCGTCGCAGGTCGAAACCGCGCTGCCGCTTCCCCATTGCGATCTGGTCAAGCTGGCCCACCACGGCAGCGCCAAATCCACCTCGGACGAAATGCTCTCCGCCGTGCAGCCCCGCGCCGCCATTCTCTCCGTCGGCACGCCGAATCGTTACGGCTTTCCCACGCAGGAAGTGATCTCCCGTCTGAATGCGCACCATGTTCCCGCTTATCGCACCGATGAAAACGGCGCGATTCTCGCCGATCTCTCCGCCCCGGAGCTCTCGCTGCACGCTTATTCGCCGCCATCTCTCCGGACGCTTTTCACCGGCCTCCCGTAAGACGTTGCCCCGCCGCTCCCGCGGCGGGGCAAACCGGGGGCGCTGCGGCTCCCCCGGACCCCCTCG
>CAJJNQ010000069.1 GCA_905193155.1 uncultured Christensenella sp. | reverse complement strand
CCTGCCGGCTTCACACTTGGCAAGCAAGGTGGCTTGGAGCCACTTTTCGCTTGTTGGGGAAATTTGTCCCCAAGCCCCTTTGAACGATTTTTGCAAAATCGGCTGCGCTCCTGCGGAGCTTTCTTCGCCTGCGGCGCGTCAGAGAATCGCGGCGTTATGTGAATATGTCATTGACATATTCTCTGTTTCCGGGTATACTTGAAACAGAAAAGGAGGTGACGCAGCCTTGAAAATCATCGGTGAACGGCTCAGGAGCTTGCGCGAAAGCGTCAGGCTCTCGCAGGCAAAGCTGGCAAAGGAATTTGACGTTTCCCAATCCGCCCTTGCCCGGTATGAAATCGACGATTCCACGCCCTCCCCGGAGGTTTTTCTGAAATACGCCGACTACTTTGACGTGTCGCTGGACTCCATTTTCGGCAGGACGGACGATCCACACGGCATGATCTACAACAATAGCTCCCCCCGCCCACCGGAGGCCGCGAAGCGGCTGGAGTTCGAGCGTTTCGGCTTGCCGAATAAGCCGACCGAAACACCGGAATGTCCCGAAGGGTCATTTCGGTGCGCAGGCGGAGGCCGCGAAGCGACCTGCGAAGGGGGGAGCCAAGAGGGGAGCGCCGATTCATCCTATGATCTACCATTCGCGCGTGGTGCGGATGACGCGGCCGAGGATGCGGCAGGGGCCGGTGGTGAGGACGATGGGGGTATAGGCGTTATTGAAGGGTTGGAGGATGACGGTTTTGCCGGAGAAGAGGACGCGCTTGACGGTGGCTTCGTCGTCGTCGAGGAGGATGACGCCGATCTGGCCGCTTTGGAGGGTTTGCTGGCTATGGACCAGTGCAAGGTCGCCCTCCTGAATCTGCGGGGCCATGCTGTCGCCCGTGACGCGCAGGAAGAAATACTCGTCCGGCGAGGCGACGTCCGCCACCTCGTAGCCCTCGTATTCCTGCTGCGCCTGCAGGCCCAGGCCGCCCTTGACCGTGCCCAGAATCGGGATGCGCACGCCGCACCCCTCGTATTCGCTGCGGAAGTCGAGCAGCTGCGCGATCGAGCACTGCATGATCTCCGACAGGGCGCAAAGCGCCGCAAAGTCCGGCTCCCGCGTGCCGTTTTCATAATTGGAGTAGGTTTGCCGCGTCACGCCGAGCTGATCGGCAACCTCCTGCTGCGTCATTTTCAGCTTCATCCGCCGCTCGCGCAGTTTGAGCTGCATCTCCATCGCCTCCCTGTCCGGTTTGTTGACTTCCCCTCTATTATGCAACAATTCATGGCTGTTTTCAAGCGAAACAGACAAAATTTGGAAAATATGCAACAAACTGTTGACATACGGGAACGAGCGTTCTATAATTGAACCTGTCATCGGGCGAGAGGCCCATCCAGAACGACAAAAACAAAGGGGGAGAAAACCAACATGACTCTGCAAGCCGAACGCACCACCAAGCCGGTTCGCCGCCGCGAGGGCAGCACGCGCATGGCCATCTATGATTACATCGTCAGCTTTTCAAACCAATACGGCTTTCCGCCGACCATCCGCGAGATCGGGGAGGCAATGGGGCTTTCCTCCTCGGGCACGGTCAGCGCGCACCTGCGCCGCCTGGAGCAGGACCACATGATCGAGAGATACGCCAACCACGCCCGCGCGATTCGTCCGCGCGCGATGTAAGGCGGGGCGGATGCTTTTTTACACGACGGCAAGACGACAAAAGGAGGCGACGCGCATGCGGCTGCCGCGCAGTCTGCACAACCGGATTCTTTATATGCTGCTGAGAACGAAGGAGATTCGCAGCGGAAAATTCCCCGCCGACCCGCGCTGGCTGACCTGCATCGAGCGCACGTCGCAGAACGTGCCGCGGGAGGAGATGCGCGCGTTTTTTGAGCAGTACTTCGTGCAGAATCTTTCCTGCGATGAGATTCAGTATAATTTATATATCGAGCGGTCGACGCTCTTTAACTGGCGCGATTATTTCCTCTGGCACGCGGCGTTGGAGGCGGCGGCGCTCGGACTGATTACCGAGCGGGACGGGTTTCTTTGTGCATAAAGGGGATTCATCGGAGCGGAAGACGCTCCGGCAGTTTTGAACTGCCGGGGCGTCTTTTTTGCGTTTTTGGGCGGCGAAACGGGGTGCGGGGGAGTTGAAAGCGGTATACGGCGGGGGATGGGGTAGGATAGAGGGGCGGTGAAGGAGGAAGGGACAACCCCTCAGTCCGCTGCGGCGGACAGCTCCCCCCTTCGCACCGAAACGCCCCTTTGGGACGTTCCGGTGTTGCGCATGGCTTATTTCTTGGAAGCAGCGCACAGCGCTGTTTCCAAGAAAACGCACATGCTTCAGGTTCGCTGCGCGAACCCTACGGGTAACTTCGCACCGACTCAGCTCTTCGAGCTGCGCCGGTGTTGCGGTCGGCTTATTTTCCGAAAAGAGTACACCGTACTCTTTTCTCCAAAACGCTCGACCTTCAGCCGCTTTGCGGCCTGCGAAGGGGGGGAGCCGAAGGAGGGGACAACCTGTCAGTCTGGGAGCTGTGAGGATGAGAATGAAAAAAGGGGGAGGATAGCGAGGATGAACGCGGCGGAGAGGAAGGAGAGGCTGCTGGAGTTATACAGGGAATTCCGGCAGGGGAGCCGTTTGCTGTGGGAAAAGTACGCGCGGAACCAGGCTTTGTATTTGGAACAGGCGCTGGGGCGCGCGGGGCGGAGCGGCGGGGGCGGGCCGAAGACGGGCACGCCGGTGCTCTACGCGACGTACCGGCAGGAACTGGCGGACGCGGTGGAGATGATGCCGGAGGCGGTATTTCTGGCGAGGCGGCGCGAGGACGAGCGGCGCGCGGAGAAGATGACGGCGCTGCACCGGGCGGTGCTGGAGAGGATGGACTTTGAGGAGGTCTACATCCGGCTGTGCGAGAGCCGGGCGCGGCTGGGCGTGGGGTACTGCGAGATCCAGGTGCGTCAGGGTGAGCCGAAGGTGACCGCCTACGACCCGCGGGCGGTCCTGGCGGACCCGCTGAGCGAGGACTTGCAGCAGGGGCGCGCGCTCTTTAAGGTGAGCTATCACCCGATGGAGTATTTTCAGGCGCGGTATCCCAGACAGGCGGGGCGCATGAAGGCGCGGGACGAGAACCTGCCGGAGGGCGAGCCGGGGATCAGCGGCGGGCAGGACGGGCGCATCGCGCTGCTGACCGCCTACTACAAGACCTATGACCGCAGGGCGGGGCGCGGCGCGGTGCACTGCATGAAGATCGCGGGCGGGGAGATCCTCTACGACTCGCGGGCGGAAAAGCCGCAGGGGCTGTATCCGCACGGGGAATATCCCTTTGTGGCGTGGTACTACGACAAGCTCCCCGGCACGCCGTGGGGGTTCGGGGCGTTTGACTACCTTGCGCCGCTGCAGCAGTACATCGACAAACTGGACACGCTGGTGATGCAGAACCTGGCGCGGTCGGCAAGACCCCGCCTGATGGTGAACCGCTCGGCGGGGCTGGACCTCAATGCCCTGAAGGACGAGGAGCAGGAGGTGGTGCTGGCCGACCGCATCGACGAGAGCGCGCTGCGCTGGCAGGAATGCGCGCCGATGGCGCCCTATGCGGTGCAGATGCTGATGCAGAAATGCGACCTGCTCAAGAGCGAGAGCGGGCAGAATGCGGCAAGCCGCGGCGAGCTGCCGTCCAACGCGACCTCGGGCACGGCGATTTCGATGCTGCAGGCGGCGGGCTCCAAGCGCACGAACCTGCACCAGGCGACCATCAACCGCGCGTTCCTGGCGATGGTGCGGCAGATCGTATCGCTGCTGTCGGTCTGCGGGTCGGCGGACCGCAGCTACCGCACGGAGGAGGGCTACACGGTGCTCACGCCTGAGGAGGCGCGCGGCGGCTGGGAGTTCGACTTGCAGGTGCGCTTACAGCGGATGCCCAAATACGAGAGCGTCTACCAGAACCAGCTGCTGATGCAGCTGACGCAGATGGGCGCGCTGCCGGCGAAGGCGGCCTTTGCGCTGATGGACCTGAGCAACAAGGAGGCGATCCTCAAGGCGCTGGAGGACGCGGAGCCGGGCGGCGGGCAGACGGGACAGAACGGAGACGGACAGGAAAGAGAAGGGGAGAGAAAGCATGCAGGAGCAGGAGAGAATGCGTAAGTCCCCGGCGGAGGCCGAGGAAGGCGCGCAGGAGACGGAGTTTGAGCGTTTTTTGCAGGAGAGCGGGCTGAACGAGGCGCAGGCGATGGGGCTGCTGCGCGCGGCCTACGGGCGGCAGATGCAGCTGATGGAGCGCGCGCAGCAGGTGCTGGCGGCGGTGCGCGCCATCGGGGACGAGAACTTCACCATCGAGGCGCTGCAAAGCAACCCGGAGGCGATGCGCGCGCTGGAGGAGGGCGGCACGGTGGGCGAGATCTACCGCCGTTACTTCCTGCGCCGCGGCGAGAGCGGCGAGGGCGAGGAGGACGCGAACCTGGGGCTGGCGGGCCTTGCGGGCGGCGAGCTGACGCCGGAGGAGATCGAGAGGATTTCGAGGTATGTCAGCGCCACGGGCAGGCGCTATGTGATGGAGTGACGGGGGCCTTCGCACCGAAACGCCCCTTTGGGACGTTCCGGTGTTGCGGTCGGCTTATTTGTAGAAAAGGCCATACCATGGCCTTTTCTACAAAACGCTCGACCTTCAGGTTCGCTGCGCTCACCCTGCGGGTGTCTTCGCACCGAAACGGCTTTTCAAGCCGTTCCGGTGTTCCGCATGGCTTATTAAGATAAGAGAGCACACCGTGCTCTCTTATCTTAAGCGCTCATGCTTCAGGTTCGCTGCGCGAACGTTGCGGGTACAGGGGAGCCAAGGGGGAGAACAGAGGAAATACGATAAAAGGATAAAAGAGGAGGATGGGAAAGATGGCGAACACGATCAACAAGGCGAGCAGCGCGGCGCTGCACACGACGGTACAGAACTACTACGACGGAAAGCTGCTGATGGAGATGGAAAAGCGCCTGGTGTACTACCAGGGCGGTCAGCGCAGAAGCCTGCCCAAGGGCAGCGGCAGGGTGGCGGAGTTCTGGAGATACGAGCCGTTTGACGCAGTGACGACGGCGCTGACCGAGGGCGTGGTGCCGGACGGGCAGACGCTGTCGATGAGCAAGGTGACGGCGGAGGTGAAGGCCTACGGCGGGTATGTGGCGACGACCGACGTGCTCGACCTGACGGGCGTGAACACCCAGACCAACCAACTGGTGCATCTGATGGCGCGTCAGGGCGCGCTGAGCGTGGATCACATTGTGCGCGACGTGATCTTCGGCGGCACGAACGCGATGTACTGCGGCAAGAAGGCGGCGCGCGATGCGGTGACGGCGGCGGACAAGCTGACCGTGGAGGACATCCGCCGCGCGGTGCGCAAGCTGGAAAAGGCGGGCGCGCCCAAGTTCAACCGAAACGGCAAGGGCTACTACAAGTGCATCATCGGCTCGGACGCGAAGTTCTCGCTGCTGGGCGACGCGCTGTGGGAGGACAAGGGCAAATATCAGCAGGCGGAGCAGATCGAAAACGGCGAGATCGGCAAGCTGTTCGGCGTGATCTTCATCGAGAGCAGCGAAGCGCCGGTTTACGCCAAGGCGGGCGCGTCGGAGGCGGACGTGGGCGCGGCGCTGGTGTTCGGCGAGGACGCCTACGGCGTGGTGGATCTGGGCGTGGTGGGCGCAAGCCCGGTGCGCACCATCGTCAAGCCCCTGGGCTCGGCGGGCACGGCGGACCCGCTGGATCAGATGGCGACGATCGGCTGGAAGGTGGACGGCTTTGCGGCGGTGATCCTGAACCAGAACTGGCTGGTGCGCGTGGAGCACGCAATCGAGGCGTAAAAGAAAAAAGAGGGAAGCGCGCGCTCTCCCTGTGGGGGGGGAGCGCGGAAAGGGGGAATGCGGATGACGGTATCGGCGCTGACGGAGCTGTTTTTGATGGACATGGGCTATGCGCGCAACGACACGGCGGAGGACGACGTGGTGGCGGAATACGCGGGGGTGCTGCTGCGCTGGCTGAACGAGGGATATGCGCGGGCGGTGTGCCGCCTGCACGGGCGCGAGGCGGTGGGGCGTCTGGACCCTTTGCGCAGCGAAGAGGACGAGCCGGTGAAGCTGGACGAGGCGCTGCACCCGCTGCTGGCGGACTATGCGGCGGCGCGGGCGCAGGAGATGCGCGGCAACACGGCCTCGGCCAGCGGGCTTTACGCGGTGTTTGAAAGGGGAATAAGCGACGCGGCGAATCCTCGCCGCTTTCGATTCAAAGCATGGGACATGCTTTGAATCGAGGGACATCCCTCGGCCCGCGTCCTGACGGACACAGGCCGAGGGATAAAGGAAACGATTTTTCCGCCGCCCAATAAATTGGGCTATGGAAAAATCGATCCTCGCGGCGTACACGCCGCCGCTGCGGAAGGACGTCAGGAAACCTGCGGGTTTCCCGACACCCTTCGGGTAGGCTTACCCGGTCTTGTTCTGTGCAGGGATTGCATGCGGCCGCATACCGAGTGCAAATTGGGGAAGGGGCCTGCGGGCCCCTTCCCCTTGCCCCTAACCCCAAGGGTTGGGGGAAGGCTCCCGCCCTCCCCCTTGCCCCCTACCCGGCGGCAACCCCTCAGTCCGGCTCGACGCCGGACAGCTCCCCTTATACAGGGGAGCCGAGGGCAATATTCAGGCGCTGCACGAAGGGAGAGCCTTTGAATCTGTCCGGCACGCAGCCTGAAGGCGGTGGGAGAGGGGGGTGCAGGGGGGAGCGATAGCTCCCCCCGCCCGGAACGTGCCCCGAAGGGGTAAGAGGGTGTGTGGATTCTTTGCGGTGGGGACAACCCCTCAGGTACGCTGCGGCAGACAGCTCCCCTTGCACAGGGGAGCCGAAGGAGAGGCGCAGCGGGCGGGTATTTAGGCAGTTGTGTGGTTTGAAAAAGATAGAAAAGGAAGGAGGACGAGGGAGATGGGCAGATATGTGATTCCGTATTTTGAAGGGGAGGACGAAAGGCTGGGCGAGCTGGCGGGGAATGCGGCGGCGGCGCGGGTGGCGCGGAACGTGACGACCGACCACGGGCGGCTGGCGAGCGCGGCGGGGTTGGCGGACTACATTGCGGAGGCGGCGCCGGGCGGGGCTG
>CAJJNQ010000068.1 GCA_905193155.1 uncultured Christensenella sp. | reverse complement strand
GTTTTTGCAAACCTCCGAACGGTTCGCAAAAACCTGTCGTTTCATTCGTGCTTAATTCCGAACATTTTCGCGAATTACATGTGATCCTTCATCAATTTCACGGCGTCGTCGAGCAGCTTCTGGGTCAGCGCCGCGGACTTTTCCGCGGAATCGGTTACGGCATTGACGTAAACCTTGACCTTGGGTTCGGTGCCGGAGGGACGGATGCACGCCCACGCGCCGCCTTCCAGCTCATAGAAAAGCACATCGGAGGTCGGGTAATCGAGCTTGGTCTGCTTGTCTTCCTCGGTGCGCAGGCCGGTCTTATAATCGCGGACGGCTTTGACGGCAAGGCCGCCCAGCTCCTTGGGCCAGCCGGTGCGCAGGTTTGCCATGAGCTTGACCATCTCCGCCAGACCGTCCTTGCCCTCCAGCGCGAACGAAGTTACCTTTTCGGAATAGAAGCCGTACTTTTCATACAGCGCCATCAGGCCCTCGTAAAGGGTCATGCCCTGCTTTTTATACCATGCGGCGGTTTCGGCCAGCAGCATTGAGGCGATGACCGCATCCTTATCGCGCACAAAGGTGCCCGCCAGGAAGCCGTAGCTCTCCTCAAAGCCGAAGAGGAATTCGTGCGAACCGGTATCTTCAAACTGCTGAATCTTTTCGGCGATGAACTTAAAGCCGGTCAGCACATCGAAGGTCTCCACGCCGAAGGCAGAGGCGATGGCCTTAGCCATATCAGTGGAGACGATGGACTTGACCACCGCGCCGTTTTTCGGCAGCGTACCCGCAGCCTTGCGGCCGGAGAGCACATAGTGCATCAGCAGGCAGCCGATCTGATTGCCGGTAAGCACGATGAAGCTGCCGTCTGCCGCGCGTACCAGACAGCCCAGGCGATCGCAGTCGGGATCAGTGGCGAAGATCACATCGGCGTTTTCCTTCACAGCCAATTCACGCGCCAGATCAAAGGCGGAGTAGTTCTCCGGGTTGGGCGCAGCGCCGACAGTGGTAAAATTCGGGTCGGGCATCTCCTGCTCCGGCACAACAAACACGTTTTCAAAGCCGACCTCCTTGAGGATGCGGCGCACGGGCACGTTGCCGGAGCCGTTCAGCGGCGAATAGACGATGCGCATCGTCTTGCCCATCTCGCGGCAGAGCTCGGGCTGTACGCACAGCGAACGCACGCGGGACATATAGATGTCGTCCACTTCTTTGCCGATGATGTGCAGCAGCCCCGCATCCAGCGCAGCCTGCTTATCCATGGTCTTATAATCGGTATAGTCGAGCTGATTGATGCAGGCGAGAACTTCATCTGCGCGCTCGGGAGGAAGCTGGCCCCCGTCCTGCCAATAGACCTTGTAGCCGTTGTAAATCTTCGGATTATGGCTGGCGGTGATGACAATGCCCGCGATGCAGTTCAGCTGGCGGACAGTAAAGGACAGCACCGGAACGGGGCGTAGACTCTCGTAAAGATAGGCCTTGACGCCGTTGGCGCAGAGCACCAGCGCAGCCTCCTGCGCAAACTCTTTCGAGAACTTGCGGGAATCGTAGGCAATCGCCACGCCGCGCTGCGCGCCGCCCTCCACCTTTCCGATGAACTGGGCAAGGCCCTGCGTCGCCCGGCGGACGTTATAGACGTTCATGCGGTTGGTGCCGTAAGCGATCACGCCGCGCATGCCCGCCGTGCCGAATTCCAGTCCTTTATAGAAGCGATCCTCGATCTCCTTGTCGTTGCCCTCCAGACCTTTCAGTTCCGCGACCAGCTCCGCGTCGTCCGCAAAGTCCTTCAGCCACTTTTCATACATTTTTCTGGCTTCCATGGATAAAAACCTCCTGTTCCGCCCGGCTTGCGGGCCGTTTTATTGTCCTTTAACCCAGTTTTTCGAGCAGCGCCTGCAAATCGTACAGGTGCTTTTTCTCCTCCGCGATGATCTCGCGCAGCACGGGCTTGAGCGTCTCGCTCTGCGTCTCGGTCAGCATTTCGAGGTAAAACAGCAGACTGTCCTTTTCGGAGCTGATCGCATAGAGCAGAATATCGCGCAGCGTGTCGAGCTTATGGCTCATCAGCGACGCCAGCACGCCGCCGGGGAACACGACCTCCGCGGCAATGGCGGAGAGAAACGCGCTGGACTCCAAATCATACGCTTTGTCCTGCTGCGCGTCCTCCTTGGGGAGCTTGAGCAGCATCGCGTCAAAGCGCGCGGCGTGCGCCTTTTCCTGGTCGCGGAGCATCTGCAAAAGAGTGCAGGCCGCGCCGTCCTTGGCCACGCCCAGGGCCATGCGGTAGAACCGCTCCCCCTTGCGCTCGATCTCGGCCGCAATGCGGATCGCTTCGCGGTCTGAAAACGGGTGTATCACCATAAGGCAACCTCCTTTGGCGTTGAAAACAAGATTCTTCAAATAAATGGTACACGTTTTCGGCTCAAATTGCAAGGCGCAAATCCGGGTGCTCCTCCCTCCTTTTTCACTTTTTTCCTCGCACGGCATACAGTATAATAAGAAAGGAGGTTGCCGCCATGAATTCTGTTTCCGCGCCGGGGCTGCATACCTATCTGATGCTGCGGGTGACGGACTTTGTTCGCCTGCGGATGCAGGGCCAGACGGCGGAATTGATCCTCTGCGGATGCGCTCCGCCGTGCTTTCAATTTGCCGGCGGCGCATTGTGCGGCGCGCCGCGGCTGGAAAACGTGCGCTTGACGCCGGATCGCTGCGGCTGCTGTCTTCGCGCGCTGCTTTGCCTGCCGGTGCAGATCACCATCGTCCGCGACTGCGCGGGCTCCTGCTTATCCGGCGAGATCCGCCTGCCCATCGAAGCGCAGCTGCGCACTCCCAGCGACGGCGGGCAGCAGTTTTTCGTGCAGGCAGGGCTGCGGCTCTGCGACGTAATGCCGCAGGGCGGCGGGTTCTATGCCTGCTTTGACTTGGGGCTGACGATTTACGCCGCCTGTCCGGAGCCGGTGCAGCTGCCGGTTTGCGCGGGGCCGCCCTGCGTGCCGGACTGCCCGCCCGCCTTCAACCTGCCGCTCTACCCCGAGCTGCCGAATCGCCGCTAGGCCAAATTCTACATAGAGAAGGGGACATTTCAAATGCCGATCGAATGCAAAGTGACGACCATTTCCACCTGGCTTGCGCCGATAACGGTCGTCGAAACCGCGCGCGGCGTGCGCTTTGTCGATCTGGACGACGGCGCACGCCAGTTCCGGCGCGAAGCAGCGGGCGAATACATCCGTGTGCCGGGCGAAGCGGAGGCGGCGGACGAGCTGCGCCGGTATTTCGCCGGAGAGCTGCACGTCTTTTCCGTACCGCTCGACCTTTGCGGCACGCCGTTTCAACTGTGCTGCTGGGAAGCGATGCGCGGCATCCCTTACGGGCAGACCATCACCTATGCGCAGGAGGGACTGATGGCGGGCACGCGCGGCTTTCAGGCCGTGGGACAGGCCAACCGCAAAAACCCCGTGCCCATCCTGGTGCCGTGCCACCGGGTGGTGTCGTTAAGCGGCCCCGGCGGGTACTTCGGCGACCGGCTGGACCGGAAAAAACAGCTGCTCGAATTTGAGGGCTGCGCACTGCCGGCGGACTGGGATTGGGAGCCGCGAAAGCGCCAAAACCGTGAAAAAACAGAGCCGCAAAGCAATTGACTGCCGGGGCGGTAAAATGGTAAACTTAAAGTCACACCAAGTTTGACTTATGGGAGGGAAAAACATGGCGCTTACACAGGAAGAAATCCGCGTGCTGGACCTGCTCTATCAGGACGCGCGCATTACGCCCGAAAGGGCCGCCGTGATGCTGGGCATGACCGAGCAGGCCGTGACCGAAGCCATTCGGCATCTGGAAGAAGAGAGGGTCATCGTGGGCTACCCCGCGCTGATCAACTGGGATAAGACCCCCATCGAGAAGGTCAAGGCGGTCATCGAGGTCAAGGTCACGCCCCAGCGCGACCGGGGTTTCGACGCCATCGCCGAGCGCATCTACCGCTTTGACGAGGTGACGGCGGTATATCTGATGAGCGGCGCTTATGACCTGATGCTGGAAGTTCAGGCCGCTACCATGCGCACGCTGGCGTCTTTTGTATCGCAAAAACTCGCCACCATCGACGGCGTGATGTCCACCGCGACGCACTTTGTGCTGAAAAAATATAAGTTTGAAGGCGTGATTCTGGAGGAGAACCATACGGACAACAGACTGGCGGTGTCCCCGTGAATTACGAAAAGCTCCTCAACCGCACCGTGCAGGAAATCCCCCCCAGCGGCATCCGCAAGTTCTTCGATATCGTCAGCACCATGAAGGACGCGATCTCGCTGGGCGTAGGCGAGCCGGATTTTGTCACGCCCTGGAACATCTGCGAATCGGCCATCTACTCCATCGAGCAGGGGCAGACGCACTATTCCTCCAACTGGGGCGACCTGAATCTCCGCCGTGAAATCTCGGACTATCTGCACGCCCGCTGCGGCATCGATTATAACCCGAACAACGAAATCATCGTCACCGTCGGCGCATCCGAGGGCATCGACCTTGCGCTGCGCACGATGCTGGAGCCGGGCGATGAGGTGCTCATCCCCGATCCTTCCTATGTTTCCTATTCGCCCTGCGTGCACCTTTCGGGCGGCGTGCCGGTGGGCATCCCCACCAGCGCGGACCACGGCTTCAAACTGCTTCCGGAGCAGCTGAAGGCGTGCATCACGCCCCGCACCAAGGCGCTGATCCTGCCCTATCCCAACAACCCCACCGGCGGCATCATGGAGCGGGCGGATCTTGAAGCGCTCGCCGAGGTGCTCAAAGATACGGATATCCTGGTGATTTCGGACGAGATCTACTCCGAATTGACCTACGGCGGGCGGAAGCACGTCTCCTTCGCCTCCATCCCCGGCATGTTCGAGCGCACCGTGACCCTCAACGGCTTTTCCAAGGCGTTCGCCATGACGGGCTGGCGCATGGGTTATGCCTGCGCCCCCGCGCCGATCGCCAGACTGATGTGCAAGATCCATCAGTTCACGATCCTCTGCGCGCCGGTGCAGGGACAGGCGGCTGCCGCAGAAGCGCTGCGCGCCGGACGCGAGGACAACTACGCCTCGGTCGAAAAGATGCGGAAGGTTTACGACCAGCGCCGCCGCATCATGCTGGACGGCTTTGCGAAGATGGGTCTGCCGTGCTTCGAGCCGCTGGGCGCGTTTTATGTCTTCCCCAACATCGCGGGATTGAACATGAAGAGCGATGAGTTCTGTGAAAAGCTGCTGCGGGAGCAGAAGGTCGCCACTGTCCCCGGCACGGCGTTCGGCGCCAGCGGCGAGGGCTACATCCGCTGCTCCTACGCAACGGCAACCGACAAGATCATCGAGGCGCTGCGACGCATCGAGCTTTTCGTGCGCCGTCAGCGGGGGGAATAAAACATGGAACAGGAGCGCATCTACATCAACCGCCGCAGGCCGTATGTGACCTATGCGCTGATCGGGCTGAACCTTGCAATGTTCGCGGTGGAGCTGCTGATGCAGGCCCTGGGGCATACTTACAGCGAAACCATTCTGCGGCTGGGTGCGAAGCAGAACCTGCTCATCACCTGCGGCGAATACTGGAGGCTGCTGACAGCGTGCTTCCTGCATTCCGGCATTGTGCACATCGCTTCCAACCTGATCGCGCTGTACTTCTGGGGGCCGCAGGTCGAGCTGCTGCTCGGCCGGGTCAAATACCTGATTGTGTATTTGAGCGCCGGACTGTTCGGGTCGGTGCTTTCCTACGCGCTGTCAGATGCGGCCTCGGTCGGCGCATCGGGTGCGATCTTCGGTCTGTTGGGCGCACTGCTCTATTTCCGCACGCGGCATAAGCAGGTGTTCAACCAGGTCTTCGGCATGCAGGTGCTGGTCATCATCGGCATCAACCTGGCCAACGGTTTTCTGGACACAGGCATCGACAACTTCGGCCATATCGGCGGGCTGATCGGCGGCTTCTGCGCAGCGTGGTGCACCGGCCTGTTCCGCGAAAAGCTGCGCATCCGGCAGATCTTCGGCCTTATCGGCCTGATCGCGGTCTTTGCCGGTATCTTCCTCTACGGAATGTGGAAGTATTCCGCACAATACGGCATCCCGATGTTCTCGTTCATCAAGATTTCTTATTGACCGGCAGCCGGAACCTTTGAAACGCAAAAAATCCGTTCATAAGGATGTATTTTTCTTATGAGAGATTGGCCGCAGCCTCCGTTTGGAAGGCTGCGGCCTTTTCTCGTTGCGCGGTGGATCACTCCGTGACGGCCGCATCTCCTTGGGGCGCAGTCTGGAAGTCCGGCGCCGGTACAATATGCGGGGCAAAAATGGGCTTCGGGACGCCGTCCTTACCGAGCAGAAGGGATTCACAGCGACGAAAGCTCTCCCGAAAATGTAAAAAAAGGCTCTCTTTGCCCTACTTTCCACGTTTTCTCCCATCCTTCGCTGCGATGGTACCTTGTACATCTTTTGATATTCGTATATCATGTATCGTGTTGAGTATTACCCCTGCGCAGGTGCGGTATGAACGGGGTCAAGGGCTGTGTCTCCATTCGGGAGGCGTCCTACCGTTGGGGCGTGTCAGAGCGGCGGGTCAACCAATATTGCGCCGAGGGGCGGATCCCCGGCGCGTCCCGGTTCGGGCGTTCATGGGCGATCCCGGAAAACGCGGAAAAGCCGTCCGACCCGCGCTTTCAGGAACAGCACCGCGATCCCGGCAGGACAAGCACCTGACGGATACCCCTCTGCATTTTAGCATCCGCAAAAAGGAAGTGAACGCTATGACCTGCGATGAGAGCTTGTACCGCCAATATCTGAGCGGCGACGACGCGGGGCTGGAGGCCCTGATGAAAAAATACGGCGACCCCCTGACCCTGTATATTGACGGCTATCTGCACGACGTTCACGAGGCGGAGGAGCTGATGCTGGACGTTTTCGCCTATCTGTTCACCAAAAAGCCCCGCATCCGGGACGGCGGCTTCAAGGCGTATCTCTATAAGGCGGCGCGGCACATGGCGCTGCGCCATAAGAGCAAACGGAAGCCCCTGTTCAGCCTCGATACGCTGACCGGCGAGCCGGACGGACGGCTGCTGGCGGAGGAGGTCATCCGGACGGAGGAGCGAAACCGCATTCTGCATTTCTGCATGGATGAGATGAACCCGGACTATCGGGAGGTTTTGTACCTCACCTATTTCGAGGATATGAGCTACGCGCAGGCGGCGGAGGTCACGGGGAAAACGGTGAAGCAGATCACCAACATGGTGTATCGCGGAAAAGAAAGCCTGCGAA
>CAJJNQ010000067.1 GCA_905193155.1 uncultured Christensenella sp. | reverse complement strand
AAAATCCTGAAAAACGCTGTATTACCAACGCTTTTCAGGATTCAGAAAACACTAATTATTTATTCCCACTCGATGGTGCCCGTGGGCTTGGGCGTGAGGTCGTAAAGGACGCGGTTCACGCCGGGAACCTCGGCGGTGATGCGGGCGGTGATGTGCTGCAAAAGGTCGAAGGGGATGTCCTGAACGGTGGCGGTCATCGCATCGACGGTGTTGACGGCGCGGATGATGGCGCACCACTCGTCGGCACGCTTGCCGTCGCGCACGCCCACGCTCTTGACGTCGGGGATGACGGTGAAATACTGCCAAACCTTGCCGGCCAGGCCGTTTTTGTCAAACTCTTCGCGCAGGATGGCGTCGGACTCACGGACAGCCTCCAGGCGGTCGCGGGTGATCGCGCCCAGGCAGCGCACGCCCAGACCCGGTCCGGGGAAGGGCTGACGATAGACCATGTTGTCCGGCAGGCCGAGCGCCTTGCCGCAGGCGCGGACTTCGTCCTTGAAGAGCATCTTCAGCGGCTCGACGAGCCGGAACTTGAGGTCCTCCGGCAGACCGCCGACGTTGTGATGAGACTTGACCGCCTTGACGGTCTTGGTACCGGACTCGATGATGTCGGGATAGATGGTGCCCTGTGCGAGGAACTCGATGCCCTCGAGCTTGCGGGCTTCTTCCTCAAACACGCGGATGAACTCTGCGCCGATGATCTTGCGCTTCTGCTCCGGATCAGCCACGCCCTGGAGCTTGTCCAGGAAGCGATCCACCGCGTCCACATAGATCAGGTTAGCGTCCATTTCATCGCGGAACACTCGGACAACCTGCTCCGGCTCGCCCTTGCGCAGCAGACCGTGATTGACGTGCACGCAGGTGAGCTGCTTGCCGATGGCGCGGATGAGCAGCGCGGCCACAACGGAGGAATCTACGCCGCCGCTCAGCGCGAGCAGCACTTTCTTATCTCCGACCTGGGCGCGAATGGCCTCCACTTGATCGGCGATGAAATTTTCCATGTTCCAGTTGGCTTCCGCCTTGCAGGCATCACAGACAAAGGCCTTAAGCGCGTTCATGCGCTCGTTCTGATCGGCAGGCCACGCGGGCTCGCCCTTGTGATCGACGCAGAGAATCGGGTAGCCGCTCAGATAGACGGCATTGCTGGCGTCGATCTCCACGCCGTCCACCACGCGGTTGGGGCCGCCGTTGAGGATGATGCCCTTGACGCCCGGCATGGCTTCCAGCTGCTCTTTGGAAAGGTCGTGGGGATAAATTTCGCTGTAAACGCCCAGCGCACGGATCTCACGAGCCAGGCGGGGATTTTCCTCGCTGCCCAGATCCAGAACCAAGATGCGATCCTGCTTCATTACAAAAAGTACCTCCTGTACCGGATAATTTCACACAGTATTATCGTACCAGACGCGGTGCTTCCTTGCAAGTGAAAACAGAGCTGCATGCAGAAGAAATTGCACGCAGCCCTTCTTTTTACTGTTTTACGGAAGCTGATTGCCCGCAGCGAGATAGATATCGTACCACTCCTGACGGGTCAGGTTGATTTCGGTCGCCTGGACGCAATCCCGGAGGCGGCCGAGGTTCATCGTGCCGATGATGGGCTGGAACTTGGCCGGATGGCGCAGCAGCCAGGCCACGGCGATGGTGGTGTTGGAAACGTTGTAGCGTGCGGCAATCTCGTCAATGGCGGCATTGAGCTTGGGGAACTTGTCATTGCCGAGGAACACGCCCTCGAAGAAGCCGTACTGGAAGGGCGACCAGGGCTGAATGGTGATGTCGTTCAGGCGGCAGTAGTCCAGCACGGAACCATCGCGATCCACTGCGGCGTCAAAGGCCGTGTTGACGTTGATGCCGGCGGAGATCATGGTGCAGTTGGTGATGGAAAGCTGGAGCTGGTTGGCGCAGATGGGCATCGGCATGTACTTTTGCAGCAGCTGCATCTGCATGGAATTCTGGTTGGAAACGCCGAAGTTCAGCACCTTGCCGCTGGCCTTGAGTCGGGAGAAGGCCTCTGCCACCTCCACGGGATCCATCAGCGCGTCGGGACGGTGCAGCAGCAGCGCGTCCACATAGTCCACGCCCAGACGCTTCAAACTCTCGTCCACGGAATTCAGGATATGCTCTGCGGAGAAGTCATAGCGCTTGCCCGGCACAATGCCGCACTTGGTCTGGATGATGAGCTTGTCGCGCGGAATACCGGCAATCGCCTTGCCGAAGATCTCTTCGCAGGCCCCGCCGCCGTAAATATCGGCGTGGTCGAAGAAATTTGCGCCCAGATCCAGCGCAGTTTTGACATAGGTTTCCGCCTCTTTTGCATCCAGGCGGTTCAAGCGCATACAGCCCAGCGCCAGCGCGGGCACATTCAGTCCGCTGCGGCCAAACGGAATCATCTTCATCAAACTGCCTCCCTTTATAGCAGAGTTTGGTGGTTTTTCATCGTCTTTCATTATCGCAAAAGGGCGTGAAATTGTCAATGTGCTTGCAGGGCGGCGCAGACCATGCTATGCTCATTTTCGGAAACAAAACAGACGGGAGGGGGAATCGTTTTGTTCATTCTCTGCCAGGGCAGCGCCGTGCTCTTCGGCCTGGAAACGCTGGACTGCCCTGAGTTTCCGCTGCACCGCAGCGAAAAGGCCATGCTTCTGCTGGCGCTGAACGGCATGCCGCAAATATTGGAAAACGGACAGCTTTATCAGGCCCATCCGGGCGATCTGCTGCTGCTCTCTCCCGGCGCGTCTCGTGCGCTGTGCGGCGGCGGAAGGGTGCTGCTGATCTTCTTTGATCCGTGCATGACCGGCATCTGCGCGTCCGATCTGCGCACGCTGCTACCGCGCTCTCCCCTATTTCCCGCTGAGATTGTGCCGCAGGACGTGCGCGCGCTGCTTCCCCTTCTCCCTGCCGTTCGGGAGGAACGCGCGCTGCGGGGCTATTTGCAGGCAATCTGCGCAAGACTGCTCTCCGCAACGGAAACCATCTCCCGCCCCGCTTGGGAGGAACTGGATTGGCCGGAACGCGCCACGGATTATCTCTCCGCGCACTTTACCGATCCTGTTTCGCTGGGCGTATTAGCGGACGCAGTGGGCATGAGCAAATACCATTTAAGCCGCAGCTTTCCCGAGCGCATCGGCTGCGGGCTGAACGATTATCTGCAAATTCTGCGCACGGCGCGGGCGCAGCTTCTGCTGCTCGGCACCAACCTTTCATCCGCAGAAATCGCCGCAGAGAGCGGTTTCGACTCTGCGGCGACCTTCTATCGGGTTTTCCGGGCGCGTTGCGGCACAAGCCCACTGCTCTTCCGAGAACGCTATGCTTCCAGTTGAAGCGTCGTTTCGGTATCCGTCCCGCCGCCGACGCAGCGCAGCTTCACCTCTCCGCCCTGCGGTGCGCGCAGCGCCAGCAGCAGACGGCCATGGTTCATCTTGGCCTCCGGGTGGGCATAATTGTTCTCCGCGCAAGGGGCACCGCCGGCCAGCGCAGCAAACGCCGCGCCGCTGACCTCGACTCGAACGGATTCCTCAAAATCCGTGCAGCGCAGACCGTTTTGATCCACCGCCGTGAGTGTCACAAAGCGATAGTTTCCGCCAAAGGACGGTTCAGCTTCCATGCGGAACTGTGCCGCGGAGCCGGACGTGCGCAATTCGCAGCGCCCGATTTCCTGCCCCTTTTTCAGCGAGACCGCTTCAAGCCTGCCGGGACGGTAGGGTATCTCCAACATCGTGCGGTGCGACTCGACCGAGCCGGACGCGACCTTTTCGCCGTTCAAATAAAGCTCCACCGCGTCTCCCGCGCTGTAAACCGTTGCGCGGACAGGCTTTTCCCCGAAGCCCGCAAAGTTCCAGCTTTCCATCAGGTCCAGCCAGCCCCAGGCGGAAATCTTTTCCTCCTGCTCAAAATGCGCGGGATGCTGCACCGCCAGATAGGGCTTTGTGCGGTTCAGCCAGACAAAATCGCGGTAGTGCGACTGCGGACGCTTTTCGCCGCAGATATCGAAATCACCGCAGTTGGCGATGTGCCAGGGATAGCCCGCCGTGCCTGCGGGATTTTGTTTTGCATCAAACTCGCTGCGTCCCAGCCCGGATTCGCCGATGTAATCCCATGCCACCCAGACGAAGTCCCCGATGACATGGCTGAGGTGCTTGACGGCCTGCCAGTTTTCCAGCGCTTGCAGCGGGAAGGATTCCGTGCCGCAGATGACGCGCTGCGGGAACAGCGCATGATCCTTTTCATAGCGGTCAAGCAGATAGTTATAGCCCACCACGTCCAGCGCAGAGGCAAACCTTTCGGAGTGAACCGCCCAATAGTCCTTCCCCTTGCCCGCCGATTTCATCGAGTTGAGCGCCAGCTCGGCGATATCGCTGTCCTCAAAGAAGTTGCACAGCGCATTCATCACCGGGCGGCTATCATCCAACGCACGCACAGCGACGGCCAGCCGATGCGCCCATGCCGCGCCTTCGGACGCACCGCTGCGCTCGTAAATCTCGTTGCCCGTGGACCAGAGAATCACACTGGGGTGATTGCGGTCGCGCGTCACCATGTTGGTGATCTCGTCCTGCCAATCGGTCTCAAAGAAGATGTGCTCGTCAAACGGACGCTTGCCCTCGCGCCAGGCGTCAAATGCCTCGTCGATCACATACACGCCCAGCTCGTCACAGGCGTCCAGCAGCGCGGTGGACGGCGGATTGTGCGCACAGCGGACGGCGTTATATCCCGCCGCCTTGAGCTTGGTCAGCTTGCGGCGTTCCAGGCCGATATCGCTGACCGCGCCCAGCGGGCCGTTGTCGTGATGGATGCAGCCGCCGCGCAGCTTCACAGGTTCACCGTTGATGCGCAGACCCCTTGCTGCGTCCACCTCAATGGTACGCAAACCTACGCGCGTCACCACTTCGTCTGCGGCGCCGCTGGGCAGCATTACCTGCGATTTGAGGGTATAGAGGTACGGATGCGCATCGCTCCACAGCTTTGCACCGCGGATAATCAGCACGCCGTCCCCTCCCTGCGCCACGCGGCTGCCTTCCGCATCGTAAAGCGTGTGTATCACCGCGGTCATCGGGCCGATCAGCTCGGTATGCACTTCCAGCTCTGCCCGATCGCCATGCACCGCCGTTCTCCGCACGCGAACGCCGCGCGGTGCGATGCAGGGCGCGTCCCCGGTGAGCAGCTCGACGCTGCGGTAAAGCCCCGCGCCGGTATACCACCGCGAGGCAGGCAGCATGGCGCAGTTGGTCGTGAGATGCAGGGTGTTGACGCCGGGCTTGACCTTGCCCGTCAGATCGACAAGGAACGGCGAATACCCGCCCCGGTGCATGCAGACCAACTGCCGGTTGATGCGTACCTCGCAGAAGCGATACGCACCGTCGATGTTCAGCATCACCGTTCCGGCTGCTTCGCGCTCCGTCAGCTCAAAATCACGGCGGTACTGGCCGAATGCGCCGGGATAGAACCCCTCTGCCTGATCGCCGGGGCTTGCCGGATCGCGATTGAGCGCAATGCGGAAATCATGCGGCAAATCCACCCGCGTCTCGTCCTCCCCGATCTGGCGGGAAATCCAGGGACGCGATGCATCCAGATGAAACAGCCAACCCGAATTCAAAGACCTCTTCTTCATTGTTTTTTTCCTTTTTTCTTTCCGCAGCCCTTTTTATCAGGCGCCGGAGTATGGTATAATGACGGCAAAGCCGCGCCGGATTTCCGGCGCGCCGCAACCTTTTTGATTCCGGAGGAAAATCGTTTATGAAAGCAGAAAACGAATTTGCAGCGTATTTGACCGGTGACCGACCGTCGTGCGAGGCGGCTTACCTAAACAGCCGGCTGTTCCCCGCGATCAATGCGCTGGCGAAAAAGGCGCGCCGCTGCGCCCGCACGCAGTTGTGGCTGACGGTGGGCGAATGCATCGCCGCGCTGTGTCTGCCGCTGCTGGCGCTCTTTCCGTTCGCCATCCCGGATGCGGCGCTGAAGCTTGCGCTGGCGTCGCTGGGCGTGCTCATCGCGGCGGCGCTGTTCGCGCAGCAGATTCTGCATCTCCCCCAGCGCGCAACGGATTGTGCCGCCAAGGCGGAGCGCCTGCGGAAGCTTGCGCACGCTTACTTTCTCGGCGTAGAGGAATTTGAATCCTCGCCCGAAGGCGCGTGCCGTCTGCGCCGCCTGTGCGAGATGGTCGAGCACACGCTTTAAGCCTGCTTTTTGAGCCAATAGGCCGCGTATTCGTGGCTGAACGCATAGCCCAAACTTTCTGCGAGATGCAGCGAGGTTTTGTTGGCCGCGTCCCAGCTGGGATACAGGCCCCGATCCAGGCAGTTCAAAATCAGCTGCGAAGCACAGGCACTGCCCAAACCACATCTTTGGACATCCTGCCGTGTCACGATTTCAATCTCGATGCCGCCGGGATACCAGGTGTAGGACGATGCGCCCGCGACCAGCTCGCCGTCCCGAAGGGCGACCACGCCAACGCCGTGTGCGGCATAGTCTTCCGCATCGCGATACTGTGAGCAGAAGTCGCGCGACCACGTTTCCTTTAAGGCCGCAGCGAATTCTTCCTCTCCTATGGGCTTCAATACAAAGCCTTCCGGCAATTTTGCAATCTTTTCCAGCAAGCTGCTGCGGTCAAACGCATCGGCTTGTTTTTTTGTGGCGTAGCGCGTGGTTGGGATGCAGCGGTCGCCGTACTGCGTCTGCAGCCTTTCCGCCCAACGCTCGTTCTGCGGCACGCTGATGACGGCTTCCCGCGTTTGCATTTCTTCGATCAGCGCAACCAGCGCCGGCGCCTCCTCCGCTTCCGCATCGCCAGCAAGAAAGCTGAAATCCCCAATGATCGCCGCCGCGCAGCGCGGATGCGCCGCATTGTCGGCATAAATCTTTCCCATACTGCCCGACAGGCAGCTCCAGATCAGCGTCTCTTCCCATCCTTCAAACAGCGCAGCCACCGCGTCTCGCTGCTGTTGTATTTGCAATAAAACCATACTCTCCATCCTCCCTCCCGGACAGTATAGCATAAAAAATGTGGCGTTTGAACACCTTTCTGTTGCGCCGCACCGCTGCGTACCTTATAATGGAATTGAACATCAAAACTGAATTAGGTCAGGAGGTGTACCCTTATGGCAAAGCTGCTAAACTATGGCGACATTGTCCTTCCCCGCCGCAGAAAAACCATTGTGCTTTCCATTGCAATCGGCGTTCTTCTGCTGATTGTGCTGGCTGCACTGCTGCTCCCGCTGGCCGGGCACGAGCGCGTCGCGCGGCAATTCGTCAAAGAGCTTTACGCAACGACGGAGCAGGACGCGGCAGATCCTTCGGCCAAACTCAATGCGCTGCGCAAGCTGGCGACGGATGAACTGATCGACCGGCTCACGCAAAGCGGCGGCATTCCGGCGCTCGTCATCGCGGAAAACAGCGCGGATTACACCACGGAGCTGAACTTCAACCCGTTGGATCAAAAAGAACAGGCCGCGCTGCCCAACAATGCTTTTGCCTACAACATCGAGGTTCGCATCGTCAGCAAGGCGGAGGATTTCAATCGCTCCGGCGGGCGCGGCGTCGCGACTGTGCAGTTGGAAAAACAGAACGGTGTCTGGAAAGTCTGTGACCTTTCTGCTCCAAACTGGCAGGAATTGCTGGACAAACCGTTAGGAGAAAATGCAAAATGATCCGTGAAGAAGGCGGATTTGAAACGGGCTGAACGCACAAAAATCCCTCCGCATTCGTCAAATGAAGTGACCCCAAAAAGTTAGACAATATTCTGAAGTAAAAATTGTTCAAGCAGCTGAAAGGGCTTGCTGTCTGTGAATTGCAGGCGGCAAGCCCTTTAGCTTTGCCTTGATCCTGCGGTTGTTGTAGTAATCTAGATATTCGATCAGTTCCAGTTTGAAGTGTTCCATGGAGCGGAACTCCTGCAAATACAGCAGCTCACTTTTGAGCAGCCCGAAGAAATTTTCTATCACAGCATTGTCCAGACAGTTTCCCTTGCGGCTCATGCTCTGGCGAACACCTTTCTCCCGTAGCATCCGCTGGTACTGCTTGTGTTGATATTGCCAACCCTGGTCAGAATGGAGAATCAGGTTTGTTCCGGCCGGGATCTTTGCAAACGCCTCGTCCAGCATGGTGGTTACCATGCTGAGTGC
>CAJJNQ010000066.1 GCA_905193155.1 uncultured Christensenella sp. | reverse complement strand
CACCCCATTCGTTAGTAGTATACCATACTGTCTAACAAATGGGGTGCGGTTCATTTTGACGGACGGTTTGTCGTTGCTGAAAACTCAGAAAAGGCTGAAAAAATCAATCAGGAACTGCGGCGTGTTCGGGAAGCGGGCGCAGATGGCCTCGCGGATCAACAGAGCGGAGGAATGCGCGGCGTGGACGTCGATCTGAATGTCTCCCGACGTCTGGTCGCCGATGGCGACGGGCGCGGCGGCAAAGCCGCCTGCTGCGATGCGCGCCGCCACAGCGCAGCCGCCTACCGCATAACCGCCCATGGCGAATCCGCCCAGTGCAAACAGCCCGACCGCTACTCCTCCGAGGGTAAGGCCGCCCATTGATAACCCGCCGAGGGAAAATAACAGCCCCAGTGAGATCCCGCCTATGGAGAAAAGCCCTGCGGAAATGCCGCCCAGTGCAAACA
Source organism: uncultured Christensenella sp. (assembly GCA_905193155.1). Classification (GTDB taxonomy): domain Bacteria; phylum Bacillota; class Clostridia; order Christensenellales; family UBA1750; genus Spyradocola. The sequence goes on along the minus strand of CAJJNQ010000066.1, from coordinate 8,901 downwards.
CCCCGAGTGCAATATTGCCGATGGCGAGAATGCCCTTGGCGGTGCAGAGCTTGCCGTTGCCCAGGCAGATGTGAACCAGCGGCAGTCCAAACAGCGTGCGCTTGCTCCTGTATTCAAAGTGCTGTGCGGGCAAATAGACCGCTCGGAACGGGGAATCCGCTGCCACGGAGGCGGTCTGCACCTCTGGAGAAACGCGCCCTGTCAATTCATCCAACGAAAGGCCGAAAAGATCAGCCAGCGCAATCAGCTTTTCCATCTCCGGAGTGGTGTCGTTAAGTTCCCATTTGGAAACCGTTTGGCGCGAAACGCCGATGCGCATCCCCAGCTGTTCCTGCGAAAGACCCTGCTGACGGCGCAGACGGATCAGGTTTTCTCCAAAGGTCATGTGCGTTTTCCTCCTTCTGTGTTCGGGAAAAGCATAGCATATTTCTGTCAACAAAAGCTACCAACCGGCGTTGGAAATCTGTCAACCAAACCGAACATCACTTATTTTTTCTTAAAAAACGGGGAAATTTTGGCAGCGCAGAGCTTGGCAGCCAACCCGGACAGCGCGCCGGTCAAAACGCCCAGCAGCCCCAAGGGCGTGAAATACAAAAGAAGCTGCGGCGTGTTTGTCAGCAGCATGGCCACCAGCACCTGCCCCAGATTGTGCAGCACTGCGCCCGCGATGGATTGCCCGATGGGGGTGACGCTGCGGCGCTTGTTCAGCAGCAGCATCGCGCCGAACGACAGCGCGCCGCCCGCTGCGGCGTAGAGAAACGAAACCGGCGTGCCGAACAGCAGCGCCGAAAGCGCGGTCTTGGTCAGCAGCACGCCCGCGGCCTCGGCAGGGCCCAGCGTCAGCAGCGCCAGCAGCACCAGCGCGTTGCCCAGCCCCAGCCGCGCCCCCGGCACGGGCAGCGGCAGCGGGAACAGCGTTTCGATATAGGAAAGCGCCAGCGCGAAGGCGGAAAGCAGCGCGCACAGCACCAGCGTGTGAATGGAATCTCTTTTCATGCGCGTCACCTCGTCACCGCGTCCAAAGCGCTGCCGGCCGCGCCTTCGAGCGTTATGGTCAGACGATGCGGAAGGCACACCAGCGTCTCCCCGGCGCGGGAGATGGCCCCCATGCGCACGCAAGTGCGGTCGGGGCAGTCCGCGTCGGCTATACACACTGTGCCGCTCTGCACGCGAACGAGATTGAAACCGGAACCATCTGGGGAGAGAATTTCCTTTTCCGCATCGGCTTCCAGCGGCAATGTGCAGAGCACCGCGCCATTTTGGCGCACGACGGCGCGCGTTGGCACAGAAGGCGCGGGCAGCAGCATCAGCAGCGGCGCGGCGCACAGCAGCAGGGCAAGGATCAGGATGACGACGTCTCCGCGTTTCATATAAAGCTTCCTCGTTGACAAGCAATGCCAAGTATTGTAGGCTAGGTGCGGGGATTTTCTCCCCATTTGAGAAAAAGATAAGCGGGAAGGTGACGGGATGAAAAAGCGACTTGCAGCGGTTCTGACGCTGCTGCTGGCGGCGCTGCTCTGCGGATGCGCTGCGCAGCCCGTTTCCAGCCAGAGCTTTGCGCTGGATACCGTCGTCACCATCACGATTTATGCGGGCGGCGGGGAAGCGGAAGCGCAGGCGGCGCTTGCGCGGGTGGATGAATGCGAAGCACTGCTCTCGGCGCATCGGCAGGGCAGCGATATCGTATTTCTCAACGGCGCGGACGCAGACGAAAACGTACTGGTCAGCCCGCTTACGGCGGATGTTTTGCGCGCAGGGCTGGAAATCGGAGAAAAGACCGGCGGCGCGCTGGACATTACGCTCTATGCCGTCTCGCAGCTCTGGGATTACAAGAGCGAAAACCCGCAGGTGCCGGACGAAGCTGCCGTGCGGGCGGCGCTGGAAAAGAGCGGGCGCGGCCGTGTGTGTGTGGAAGGCAACAGCGTCTGCACGGGCGGCACGCAGCTCGATCTGGGCGCAATCGCGAAAGGCGCGGTGGGCGACGAGGTCATGGCGTGCTTAAAGGAGCAGGGCGTGGTCTGCGCGCTGGTGAACCTCGGCGGCAACATCCTGACGCTGGGGGAAAAAGCCGACGGCAGTCCGTGGACGATCGCAGTGGATTCGCCGTTCGGCGAGGGCTATGCCGGGCGCATCGAGGTGGGCGGCGGCAAGGCCGTGGCGACCTCCAGCGGCGCGCAGCGGTATTTTGAAAAGGATGGCGTGGTTTATCACCATATCTTAGACCCCGAAACGGGCTATCCCGCGCGCAGCGGGCTGGCCTCGGTGACGGTGATTGCGGACGACGGACTGACGGCCGATGCGCTGTCCACGGCGCTGTTTGTCGCGGGTGAAGCGCAGGCGGCGCGCATTTTGGAAGAGCAGTATCCCAATGTCGGCGCGGTGCTCATTCGGGATGACGGCAGCATCCGCATACTGGGGGACGTTTGCTTTACCGAAGAAGCGGGCGCCTGACAGGGCGGGAAGGTTTTCTATGATTTCATGATACCCCACGGGCGGGGGATTGTAAAGGAGCGCAGGGAAGATGGATTATCCGGTGAGCAAGGGGCAGAAGCTGGAGGCGGAGGTGATCCGCTGGGCGGACGCGGGCAAGGGCGTGGCGCAGATCGGCGGGCTGAACGTATTTGTCGATCAGGCGATGCCCGGCGAGCGTGTGGAGATGGAGATCATCGACACCCAACCGCGCTATGCACTGGCCGGGACGGTGCGCGTGCTCACGCCTTCGCCCGACCGCATCGCGCCGCCCTGCCCGGTTTACGACCGCTGCGGCGGCTGCTGCATGCAGCACATGAAGTATGACGCGCACCTGCGCGCGCTGGAAAATCAGGTGTCGGGCCTGCTGCACCGCGTGGGCGGTTATGCGGAAGGGGAATATGAATTTCTGCCCATACAGGGCATGGAGCGGCCCTGGCAGATGCGCAACAAGGCGGTCTATCGCGCGGGCGGCACGGCAAAGCAGCCGTATCTCGGCTTTGTGGGGCGCGGCACGCACGAGGTGATTCCCGCGGCGGATTGCCTGCTGCAAACCGAAGAAGCGCACATGGCCGCGCGCACCGTGCAGAACTGGATGGCGGAATACGCCGTTGCGCCCTATGATGAGCGGTCCCGCCGGGGAGTTTTGCGGCATTTGATCGTGCGCACCGGCAAAAAGGGCGAGACGATGGTGGTGCCCGTGACGGCGGGCGCGCAGCTGCCGCACGCAAAAGAGCTGGTTGATGCGCTGCAAAAAGCGCTGCCCGGCCTGCGCAGCGTCGTGCAGAACGTCAATTCCCGCGCCACACAGGAGATTCTTGGGCGGCAGTGCGTCACGCTCTGGGGCGAAGATCGGCTGGAGGATGAGCTGCTGGGGTTGACCTTCCGCCTGTCGCCGCTGTCGTTTTATCAGGTTAATCCGATGCAGACCGAGCGGCTCTACCGTCAGGCAATCGACTTTGCAGCGCTGACCGGCGGCGAGACTGTGGCGGACGCTTACTGCGGCGCGGGCACGATCGGCCTGAGTTTGGCGAAGCAGGCGCGCCGCGTGGTCGGGATCGAAATCGTGGAACCCGCTGTGCGCGACGCGAAGGAAAACGCCCGCCGCAACGGCGTGACCAACGCGGAGTTTTATGCAGGCCCCTGCGAAAAGCTGCTGCCGCAGCTGGCTTCGAAAGGGTTGAAGTTCGACGCGGTGGTGCTCGATCCGCCGCGAAAGGGCTGCGACGAAGCTGTGCTCCGCGCCGCCGCGCAGACCAACCCTGCGCGCATCGTCTATGTCTCCTGCAATCCCGCAACCCTTGCCCGCGACGTTGCCCGCCTGCGGAAGCTGGGCTATGTTCTGCGCAAAGCGCGTCCGTTCGACATGTTCTCCTGGACGGGGGAGGTCGAGACCGTCGCGCTGTTGGAGCGGGAAAAACTGGATTGAGCGCGGAGGACGGTCGGATTTCTTCCGGCCAGGGCAAACCATGCAGCAGATGCTGAAAAAAATGCGGATTTCGTTCTGTATCTCCGCAGCAGGGGCTTTTATGATGGAGAGTTCGAGGCAAAAGGAGCATTTCATGAACTGAAATGCTCCTTTTGCATACTGTTTGTTTGAATGCAATTAAATTTCCCGCTTGAGCGCGCGGTCGAAGAGCGTGAAAATGGCTTGGCGCGGGTCGGCGTGATCGTAGATCACGGCACAGACGGCGCGGCAGATGGGCAGCTCCACGTTCAAACGGTCGGAAAGTCGGCAGAGCGCCTGGGCGGTGGCTGCGCCCTCGGCCAGCTGGGTGTAGCTTTCGCCTCGCGCCAACGCTTCACCAAAGGCGCGGTTGTGGCTGTGGGGCGAGAACACCGTCGCCTCGTAGTCTCCCAGATGCGCCAAACCGTAGGCGCTGCGCGGATCGCCGCCCATGGCCTCGATCAGGCGGCTGATCTCCCGCGTGCCGCGCGCCATCAGTGCGCCCTTGAGCGAGGTCAGCTCGCATCCGTCCAGCAGGCCCGCCGCGATGCCGATCACGTTCTTGGCTGCCGCGCCGACCTCGTTGCCGGTCAGGTCGCCGCCGTAGTAAAAGCGGATCAATTCGGAAGAGAAGGCGCGGATCAATTCATCTTGAAGCGCTGCGTTGGCGGAGTCGATCACCATGCAGTTGGGGATGCCGCGCAGGAAATCCTGAACGTGTCCCGGCCCGACCCACACGGCACAGGGGATCGCGCCCAATTCCTGCCGCACGATCTCGGTCAGACGCAGCCCGGTTTCCGCCTCCAGCCCTTTCATGCACAGCACGAGTTTTTTCCCGGAAAGGTTGCAGCAGGAAAGCTCCCTTAAAAACCCGCGAAAGGACTGTACGCCGATAGATATCAACAGAATTTCTGAATTATCCACAGCCTTGTGGATATCGCTGGTGAGCGTCACGCGCGCAGGAAGATCCAATAAATCGTTTTTGCGCGTTTCCCGCAGCTGCGCCATGCGCCAGGAGCGTTCCCGGCCGTAAAGCAGGACGTTGTGTTGCTCCATGCGCCCCAGATACCACGCCAGGAACGCGCCCCAGCGCCCACAGCCCAGAACTGAAATATTCATGCTCATACCTCCTTGTGTCTGACAAGACAGTATACACGTTTTCCGGCGTGCTGTAAAGAAAGCAGGATTTCCTTCATGTAATGCGACAAAACGTGGGACGAGCGTTTTCAGGCGGACAATTCAGCATGACGAGAAAATTCGTTCCCGAAAACAGGTTTTTGATGCGAAAACTCCGCACACGGCTTTCACAAGTTCTCCCCAAGGTTGTCCCAAAGTTATCCCCAAAGTTATCCACAGGCTGTGCAAAACTTGTGGAGGACGAATTTTCGCCCACTAGATATTGTGCGCACACAGGATCGGCATCGCAAAACTTAGCGGTCTGAGGGATCGCTTTTTTTATGCAGGATGCGCTGCGCAAAGATGCAGATCGCCGTGCGACAAAGCTTTACATGAAATCAGGCTGGAAAGGGTGTATAATAGGGGCCAATGACAGACCTTGGATAAGGAGGAGAGTCAAAAGTGGCAAATCAGAAGCTGGAAGCCCTTCGCGCGCGGATGGCGCAGGAGGGGATGGATGCGTACATGGTGCCTACGTCCGACTTCCATGAGTCGGAATATGTGGGCGAGCATTTCAAGGCACGCTCTTATCTTTCGGGTTTTACCGGATCGGCAGGCGTCTGCGTGGTGCTCAAGGACGAGGCAGAGCTTTGGACGGACGGCCGTTACTTCATTCAGGCGGAAAACCAGCTGCGCGGCACCGGCATCAAGCTGATGAAGATCGCGGAGCCGGGCGTTCCCACGGTGGAGCAGTTCCTGGCGGAAAAGCTGCCCGTGGGCGGCTGCCTGGGTTACGACGGCCGTGTGGTCAATACCCGCACGGCGCAGAACCTAGAAAAGGCGCTGGCGGGCCGCCATGCGCGCTTTGCGATTGACAAGGATTTGGTGGGCGAGATCTGGACGGATCGCCCCGCGCTTTCCGCAAAGCCCGCGTTCCGCCTGACCGATGCGCAGGCGGGTGTGACGGCGAAGGAAAAGCTCGCCCTCATCCGCGGCGACATGGCGGAAAACGGCGCGGACGTGCTGCTGCTGCCCACGCTGGGCGAAATCGCCTGGCTGCTGAACCTGCGCGGCGCAGACATCGCTTACAATCCCTATCTGCTGGCCTTCGCGGCGGTGGAAAAGGAACAGGTGCTGCTCTTTGCGCAGAAGAAGGCGGTCAGCGATGAGGTGGAAGCCTCTCTGGCGGCCGACGGCGTAAAGCTGATGCCTTATGACGGCGTTTACGATTACATCGCGGGCGTTCCCGCCGGCACAACGGTTTGGACAGACGAGACGAAGCTGAACTTCGCGGCCTTCTCTCGCTTTGACAAGAACGTCAACATCGTGGATAAGCCCGCGTCCATTGTGCTGCGCAAGGCGATCAAGAACCCTGTGGAAATCGAGAACACGAAAAAAGCGCACATCCTGGACGGCGTGGCCTTCACCCGCTTTATGAAGTGGGTCAAGGAAAATGTGGGCAAGATCCCGATGGATGAGATCACCGCCAGCGACTATTTGGAGCAGCGCCGTGCCGAGCAGGAGGGCTTCCTGGAGCTTTCCTTCGACACCATCTGCGCCTACAACGCCAACGCGGCGATGATGCATTACAGCGCCAAGCCCGGCTCGGCGGCGGAGCTTAAGCCCGAAGGCTTCCTGCTGGTGGACAGCGGCGGACAGTATCTGACCGGCACCACCGACATCACCCGCACCATGGCGCTGGGCCCCGTCTCTCAGGAGTGGAAGGAGCATTACACCGCTGTGCTGCGCGGCATGATCAATCTGGCGCGCGCCAACTTCCTCTACGGCTGCCGCGGCATCAATCTGGATATCCTCGCCAGAGGACCCATGTGGGATATCGATCTGGATTACAAGTGCGGCACCGGCCACGGCGTGGCGCACATCGGCGGCGTGCATGAAGCGCCCAACGGCTTCCGCTGGCGCATCGTGCCGGAGCGCAATGACAGCTGCGTTCTGGAAGAGGGCATGATCACCACCGATGAGCCCGGCATTTACGTCGAGGGCAGCCACGGCATCCGCACCGAGAACGAGCTGCTCTGCGTCAAGGGCAATGCCAACGAATACGGCCAGTTTATGCACTTCGAGGTGCTGACCATGGCGCCCATCGATCTGGATGCGGTGCTGCCGGAAAACATGACGGCGGCAGAGAAGAAATACCTGAACGACTATCACGCGCTGGTGCGCGAGAAGCTGTCGCCCTACTTTGATGAGGAAGAGCGCCGGTGGCTCACTCATGTGACCCGCGCCATCTGATTACGGCGCAAAATAAGGCGGAGGCAAAGCAAATTCCGATGAATATCCTGATGCAGACCGCCGTGCTTCTGTTGATCTGTTTTGCGGGGGAGGGCATATCGCTTGTCCTTCCTTTTGCTTTTCCTTCAAGCGTCATCAGCATGATCCTGCTGTTCATCCTGTTGGCAACGAAGATTGTAAAGCTGAAGCAGATTGAAGAGGTAACGGGGTTTTTGACCAAGAACATGGCGTTTTTCTTCCTGCCCGCGGGCGTGGAGATCTTGGAAAACTACAAGCCCGTGGCGGATAAGATCCTGCCGCTCTTTGCGGTACTGGTGCTGACGACCATCATCACCTTTGCCGTCACGGCGGGCACGGTGCATCTTTGTATGCTCGTGCAGCGGAAGATGGAAAGGGGGAAAGCGGCATGACGGCGTGGACGGAATCCTATCTCTTCGGCATCGTGCTGTCGATCTTCGCGTTTGCGCTGGGTGTGTTCCTCAACCGCAAGACCAGGCTGCCGCTGTTTAATCCCCTGCTGGTGGCGACGGCGCTGGTGATCCTCGTGCTGTCGCTGCTGCGCATCCCGCTGGACAACTATCGCAAGGGCGCAAAGTTCATCTCGGTGTTTCTCGCGCCCGCAACGGCTGCGCTGGCGGTTTCTATCTACAATCAGCGGCGCATCCTGCAAAAGTACTTTGCGCCCGTGCTGATCGGCTGCCTGATGGGGTCGCTGGCCTCGATGGGCAGCGCCTATCTGCTGTGCAAGGCCTTTGGGTTGGAGGACGCGCTGGTGGCCACGATGCTGCCCAAGTCCGTCACCACGCCCATCGCCATGGCGGTTTCGGAAACGCTGGGCGGCATTGTGCCCGTGACAGTTGCCGCCGTCATTCTGACCGGCATACTGGGCGCGATGATCGCGCCGCTGCTGATCAAAATTTTCCACGTCACCGATCCTATCGCACAGGGCGTGGCCATCGGCACCTGTTCCCACGCCATCGGCACGACCAAGGCCATGGAGCTGGGCGAATTGCAGGGCGCGATGAGCTCCATCGCCATCGGCGTGTCGGGGCTGATGACCGTGCTGATCTCCCTGTTTCTGTAAGCGGAGGGTATGTCATGAAAACGGAAGTGCATCGCCGGCCGTTCGGCACGATGGAAAGCCCGCGCTTTGTCGTGATGCTCTCCTGCATGAACGGGGCAATTCTGCTCGGCCGCCACGAGGGGCGGGATACCTGGGAGACGCAGGGCGGACACATCGAGCCGGGTGAAACGCCGGAGCAGGCTGCGCGCCGTGAGCTTTACGAGGAGTGCGGCGCGGTGAAGTATACCTTAACGCCGCTGTTTGATTATTGGGTGGGGCTGGAAAGCAGCAGCGGCTGTGCTTTTGCCGCCCAAATCGAACAGCTCGGTGCACTGCCGCCCTTCGAGATCGAAGAGGTTTGCCTCTTTGATGCGCTGCCGGAAAACCTGACCTATCCCGACATCACGCCGCAGCTTTTCGCTTGGATGAAAGAAATGCAGCTCTGATCTGCAAGGCTGTCCGTCTGTCCAGCGCGCCAAAGACGCGATGGTGCGAAGACGTAGGGCGAGCGAAGCGAGCCTGAAGCCCGAGCGTTTGGCGAAGCCAATAAGCC
>CAJJNQ010000065.1 GCA_905193155.1 uncultured Christensenella sp. | reverse complement strand
TGCGGAGAAAGGGGAGAGCGAAGCTCCCCCCGCCCACCGAAGGCCGCGAAGCGGCGGGGTCAATCGAGCAGGTTGATCTGACCAAAGACGCAGTGCAGCTCAAGCTGGGCTTGCAGACCGTCGCTCACGACAAAGACGCGGTCGCCGAAGCCGGGAATGCTGCCCTTGGGCGTGTCGATCTGGCCGAAGGCCGTCGAGCAGGCGGCGCGCACGGAATAGCCCTCCGGGACGTGGATCGTGGTGCTGCTGAACAGGCAGGTCACGCGCGTGACGGGAGGCATCCCGCCGGTGAACCAGATCTCGGCGTTGGAAAAGGCGGTGGTGAGCGCCGGCGCGTTTTCCGAGGCGGGCAGCTCGATCTCGCCGGAATAGAAGAAATAATCCCCGCTGCCCTGTGCGGAGCGCCCGCGCCGCAGGCCGAACCCGCCGGTGACCAGAAAGACGCCGCTTTCCAGCAGCAGAATCGCAAAGGCGACCGTCCAGCCGGAGAAATCCAGCCGGAACAGGATCTTCACCAGCAGCGCGACGCCGACCAGGATGCAGTAAACCGACCAGAAAACACGCATGCGCGTCATGCAACCATCTCCTTTAAGTGGCAGATTTTCTGAAAAAATAAAATACGACAAGAGAAAGGCAAAATCCTTTTTGTGGCTAAAAGGATTTGCACGGGAGGAAAAGACCATGAAAGCAGAAGTTTTTTTGAAGGCACAGGCGATGTTGGGCGAGGGCCCGCTGTGGGACGACCGCAGGGGCTGCCTGTTCTTTGTGGACATCGAGGGCAGAAAGCTCAACCGCGTGACGATGGAGGGCGAGATGACCGCCTACCCCATGCCCTCGCGCATCGGCACGGTGGGCCTGACGCAGAGCGGACGGCTGATCGTCGCGCTGGAGGACGGGCTGCACTTCTTCGACCCCGACACGGGCAGGGATGAGTTCTTCGTTCAGCCCGAGGACGGCCGCCCGGAGAACCGCGGCAACGACGGCAAGCCCGACCCCGCGGGCAATATGTGGCTGGGCACGATGCCGATGGTACAGGATAAGGTCGGCGGACTGTACCGCATTGCGCCGGACGGCTCGTCCCGCTGCGTGATCGACGGGCTGGGCTGCGCCAACGGCCTGGGCTGGAGCCCGGACGGCAAGACCATGTATTTCATCGACACGCCCTCCCGCGCAGTCTGGGCGTTCGATTATGACGAAAAAGCGGGCGAGATCGACCTGAACAGCCGCCGCACAGTGGTCGATTTTACCGGCTTTGCGCCCGAAGAGGGCGGCCCGGACGGCATGACCGTGGACGCGGAGGGCAAGCTCTGGGTGGCGCAGTGGGGCGGCTGCCGCGTGTGCCGCTATGACGAGATCACGGGTGAAAAGCTGATGCAGGTGGACGTGCCCGCGCCCTGCACCTCCTGCCCGACCTTCGGCGGGGAGAAGCTGGACAAGCTCTTCATCACCACCGCGGGCTTCGGCAAGGAGAAGTTCCCCGAGGCGGGCAGTCTTTTTGTGGCGGATGTCGGCGTGTGCGGCAGGAAGGCCAACCGGTTCGGTAGAGAATAATTTGCATCAAAACCATTTGCGAGGAGGAAGGCACAGATGACGGACATTGAAATCGCGCGCTCGGTGGAGCCGAAGCGCATTGCGGAGATTGCGGAAAAAGCGGGGCTGGATCCGGAAAAGATCGAGCCCTACGGCCGCTATAAGGCCAAGATCGACCCCAAGCTCGTCTCCGGCGAGCCGGGCAAGCTCATCCTGGTCACGGCCATCAACCCCACGCCCGCGGGCGAGGGCAAGACCACCGTTTCCATCGGCCTGGCGGACGCGCTGCGCCGTCTGGGCAAAAACGCGGTGCTGGCGCTGCGTGAGCCGTCTCTGGGGCCGGTTTTCGGCGTCAAGGGCGGCGCGGCGGGCGGCGGCTGGGCGCAGATCATCCCGATGGAGGACATCAACCTCCACTTCACCGGCGACCTGCACGCCATCACCGCGGCCAACAACCTGCTGGCGGCGATGGTGGACAACCACATCCAGCAGGGCAATGCGCTGAACATCGACCCCCGCCGCGTGGTGTGGCGCCGCTGCATGGACATGAACGACCGCCAGCTGCGCGACATTTTGACGGGTCTGGGCGGCAAGAGCAACGGTATGCCCCGCAGCGACGGCTTTGACATCACCGCGGCCTCCGAGGTCATGGCGGTGTTCTGTCTGGCCAACGACATGGAGGACCTCAAAAAGCGGCTGGAGCGCATCGTGGTGGCGTATACCTTCGCGGGCGAAGCCGTGACCTGCAAGGACATTCACGCGCAGGGCGCGATGGCGGCGCTGCTCAAGGACGCGCTGATGCCCAACCTCGTCCAGACGCTGGAGGGCACGCCTGCGCTGGTGCACGGCGGCCCCTTTGCCAACATCGCCCACGGCTGCAACTCCGTCATCGCCACGCGCACGGCGCTGAAGATGGGCGATTACTGCGTGACCGAGGCGGGCTTCGGCGCGGACCTGGGCGCGGAAAAGTTCCTCGACATCAAGTGCCGCATGGCGGGGCTGGCCCCCAGCGCGGTGGTGATCGTGGCGACGGTGCGCGCGCTCAAGAGCCACGGCGGCGTGCCCAAGGCGGAGCTGGAAAAAGAGAATTTGGAAGCGCTGGAAAAGGGCATCGGCAACCTGCTCAAGCACGTCGAGAACATGCAGAAGGTGTATTCCATGCCCGTGGTGGTCGCGCTGAACCGCTTTGAGAGCGACACGCAGGCGGAGCTTGACCTGGTGGAGGAAAAGCTGCGCGCGCTGGGCGTGAACGTGCGCCTGTGCGACGTGTGGGCCAAGGGCGGACAGGGAGGCCTGGCGCTGGCCGAAGAGGTGCTGCACCTGTGCGAGCAGCCCTCGGAACTGACCTACGCCTATCCGCTGGAAGAGACGCTGGAGAACAAGATCGCGATGATCGCCAAGCGCGTCTACGGCGCAAAGAACGTCTCCTTTGCCGCGGGGATCAGAACCCAGCTGCGCAAGCTGGATAAGCTCGGAAATTTCCCGGTCTGCATGGCCAAGACGCAGTATTCCCTTTCCGACGATCCCAAGAAAACGGGACGGCCGGAGGATTTCACCATCACCGTGCGCCAGGTGCGCCTGAGCGCGGGCGCGGGCTTTGTGGTGGCCTTCACGGGCGAGATCATCGCCATGCCGGGCCTGCCCAAGGTTCCCGCCGCCGAGGCCATCGACGTGGACGAAAACGGGGAGATCGTGGGATTGTTCTAAAAATAAGCTAGAGGCCCAAGAGAAAGCCCCCGCCTGCCGCAATGCGGCAGGCGGGGGCTTTCTCTTGGGCGGGGGCGCGGCAAGGGTGTTGCGGCGCGAGTGGAGTCGGAACGTTTTGCCGCGCGGGGGAGGGAAGTGCGCAGGAAGGGGCAAGCCCTCAGGGGGAATGCAGTGCGAAAGGGGCAACCCTTCCGTCACGCTGCGGCGCGCCAGCTCTCCCCCTTCGCACCGTAACATTCCTTTGGAATGTCCCGGTGTTGCGCATGGCTTATTAGGATAAGAGAGCACACTGTGCTCTCTTATCCTAAACGCTCATGCTTCAGGTTCGCTGCTCTCACCCTGCGGGTATCTTCGCACCAGCGCGCCGCAAGGCGTGATGGTGCGAAGAGGGAGGTGGATCGGCGAAGCCGAGACGGAGGGGTTGAACTTTAGCGTGAAAACGGGTTCGAAAGGACAATTCTACGATGATAACTCTTTCCTTCTCTTTGCCGTCCGTCCGGCAAAGAAGGGGGGGCGGGAGCAGGGGGTGCAGGGGGGCCGCCCGAGGCCCCCCGCCCGCTCTTTCGTTACGCCTGTTCGGACTGGGCGCGGCAGAGGCGGGCGTAGGCGCCGTTCAGGCTGAGAAGCCGGGCGTGATTGCCCTGCTCGACGATGCGGCCGTCGTGCAGCACGCAGATGCAGTCGCAGGCGCGGATGGTGGACAGGCGGTGCGCGATGATGAGCGTCGTGCGGCCGCGGGAGACGCTGGTGACGGAGCGCTGGATCAGCTGCTCGGTCTCGGTGTCGATGGAGGCGGTGGCCTCGTCCAGCACGAACACCGCCGGATCGTGCGCGATGGCGCGGGCGAAGGACAGCAGCTGGCGCTGCCCGGCGGAGAAGGTCGAGCCGCGCTCGGTCACGGGCGTGTCCATGCCCTGCGGAAGCCTGTCGATGAAGTCCCGCGCGCACGCCAGATGCAGCGCCCGATCCACCTGCTCGTCGGTGATCTCCCGGTTGCCCAGCCGCACGTTTTCGGAAATGCTGCCGGAGAACAGGAACACATCCTGAAGCACCACCGCGACGTGCCGCCGCAGCTGCTCCAAAGAGAGCAGCGAGATGTCGCGCCCGTCGAGCAGGATCTGCCCCTTCTGCGGGGCATAAAAGCGGGAAAGCAGCGAAATGATGGTGGATTTGCCCGCGCCCGTCTCGCCCACGAAGGCGAAGGACTGCCCCGGCTCCACCGTGAAGGACACATCCTTGAGCACCCAGTTTTCACCCGTATAGGCAAACCAGACGTGGCGGAACTCCACGCGGCCGCAAACCTTGGGCACATCCTGGCCGGAAACCGTGTCCTCGAGCTGCGCATCGTCGTCCAGCAGCTCGAAGATGCGGTCGGTCGAAACCACGGCGGAGGAAATCGTGGTGTATTTTTCCGCCAGATCGTTGATGGGGTCGAAGAATTGCTTGATGTAGTTGGTGAAGGCGTACAGCACGCCGATCTCCAGCGTCCCCAGCCCGATCTGCTTGCAGCCGTACCAGATCAGGATCGCGATGCCCAGCTGATTGACCACCTCCACCAGCGGGCGCATCAGGCTGTTCATGCGCACCTGCGTGCGGGCGGAGTGATAATAGGCCGTGTTCAGCGCGGAGAATTCATCGTGCTTCTCCTTTTCCTTGCGGAAGATCTGCACCAGGCGCATCCCCGACATATTCTCGGCAAAAAAGCCGTTGATGCGCCCAGTGAGCGATTTGAGCAGCACGAAGTTGCGCCGCAGCCGCCCGCGCACCAGCACCGTGATCAGCGCGATCAGCGGCACCACGGCAAACGCCGCCAGCGCCAGCCGCCAGTTGATCCACAGCATCACCGCGACGATGCCGATGAGCATGAAAATATCCTTAAACAGATTCACCAACACGTCGGAAAACAGCTCGTTCAAGGTCTCGACGTCGTTGGTCGCGCGCGTGACCAGCCGCCCGGAGGAGAAGCGATCCAGCGTCGCCATGGACATGTGCTGGATGTGCGTGAACACCCGGCGGCGGATGTCCATCAGGATGCTCTGCCCCATGCGGTTGACCTTGACCGCCTCGGTCACGCTCAGCAGCGACGACAGCGCCGCGCACAAGAGATAGGAAAGCGCAAAGAACCACACCGCGTCCCAGCCGCTGTCCGGCCGCCCCGCCGTCAAGTACCGGTCGATCACGATTTCAAGGATATAGGGCTTGATCAGCTCCGCCGCGTTGACGAGCAGCACCATCAAAAGGCACAGCACAAGGTTTTTGAGCTGCGGTTTTAAGAAGGGCAGCAGGCGGGAAAGCCCCGCGGTTCTGCGTTTTGGTTTAGTCTGCATGAGCCTTCGCCTCCTCCCCTGCCGCCTGCTCGTGCGCGGTGCGCGCGTAGCGGCCGCCCAGCGCCAGCAGCTGCTCGTGCGTGCCGCGCTCGATCACGCGGCCTTCGTCCAGCACGAGGATTTCGTCGCAGTGCATAAGCGCGCTGACCCGGTGCGCGATCACGATGCCGGACGCGCCGGAGGAGAGCACGCCCCGCAGCGACGCCCAGATGTGCCGCTCGGTCTCCGCGTCCACGGCGGAGAGCGCATCGTCCAGGATCAGCACGCGCGGCTTTTTCACGAGCGCGCGGGCGATGGAGACGCGCTGCTTCTGCCCGCCGGACAGCGTCACGCCGCGCTCGCCCACCTCGGTGTCGAACCCGTCGGGGAAATCCATCACCGCGTCGTAGATATCCGCCAGCTTCGCCGCGGCGTAAACGTCCTCGTCGGTCGCGTTCGGCGCATAAAAGCGGATGTTTTCCCTGACGGAGGCGGAGAACAGGAAATTGTCCTGCGGCACATAGCCGACCCCGCCGCGCAGCACGTCCAGCGGCACGTCGTGGATGTCCTCCCCGTCGAAGAACACCGTGCCGCGCGGAGGATTGTAGAGCTTGACCAGCAGGGAGCACAGCGTGGTCTTGCCGCTGCCCGTGCGGCCTAAGATGCCCAGCGTCTTGCCGCTCTTGAGCGTAAAGGACAGGCCGGAAAGCGCCGGGTGCACGCCCTCCGGATAGGTGAAGGTGAGGTCCCGCACGGCGATTTCCCCGCCCAGCGGCTGCGGGTGGCGGTTGTCGGCCGCGTCGGCAATGGTGGGCCGGGTGTGCAGCACGGCGGCATAGCGCTTTAAGGACGCCAGGCCGCGCTCGATGATGTTCGTGATGCGCGCCACCGACATCACCGGCCGCACGATCAGCGAAAGATACCCCAAGAACGCCACAAAATCGCCCAGCGAGATCGACCCTGCGCGCACCAGGGCGCTGCCGTAGATCAGGCTGACGGTGAAGCTGACGCCGAAGACGAAGGACACCATCGGCTGCATGGCGGAGGACGCCTTGACCATCGAGACGTTGGTGGCGAGCATATTGCGGTTGAGCGATTCAAAGCGCGCGACCTCCGGCTTTTCCTGCGCATACGCCTTGATGACGCGGATGCCGGAGATGTTCTCCTGCACGCGGTCGGACACCGCCGAAAACGCCTCCTGCACCCGGCGGAAGCGCGCCCGCGTCACCCGCCCCAGCAGCAGGATGAGCACAATCAGCGCCGGGATGGGCGCAAGGCTGTAAAGCGCCAGGCGCGCATCCACGCCCGCGCTCATCTGAATCACGGAAAACAGGCCGGTGAACAGGCTCGTGCCCGCCAGCGCGACCGCCGGCCCGAAGGTCATGCGGATGGCGTTGACGTCATTGATGGCATAGGCCATCAGATCGCCCGTCTTTTGCTTGTTGAAAAAGTCCGGCCCCAGCCTTTGCAGATGGGTAAACAGCGTGTCGCGCAGCCACATCTCCATCCGCCGCGCGTTGCCGTTGATGAACGCGCGCCAGGTCGTGCGCGTGGCGAAGATCAGCGCCGCCACCGCCACCATCGCAATCAGCTTGCGCAGCACCGCGCCCTGATCGATCACGCTTTCGCGCATCAGATCCACCGCGTCGCCCAGCAGGCGCGCCGGAACCACGTCCAGCGCCGCGTTCAGGATCAGAAACGCCATGCCCGGCAGGTAGCGCCAGCCGTGTTTTTGAAAAAAGCCCTTCAATACGTCCAAGGTCTGCCTCCCCCCGGCGGGGCGGATGTTTATGGTGTCGAGCCCCGCTTGTTCTTTGGTAAACGATTACGCAAAGACAGTATACCACATTTTGACTGGAATTGTCTACCGCCGCGCATGAATCGGCCGCTTTTTTGGAAAGGTATAGGGAAGGCGGCAGAGCCGCAGGAAAGGAGAGGCGAAAGCATGGAATTCAAAGGTTCGCGCACGGAGGCCAACCTGATGGCGGCCTTTTCCGGCGAGGCGATGGCGGAGAGCCGGTACAATTTCTACGCACAGGCGGCGCGCAGCGAGGGGCTGCTGCCGGCGGCGGAAATTTTTGAGGAAACCGCGCGCAACGAGGCGGCGCACGCCAAATTGTGGTTCGGCGCGCTGGGGAAGCTGGGCGGCACGCTGGACAACCTCAAGGACGCGCAGGCGGGAGAGCGCTTTGAATGGACGGACATCTACGCCCGTTTCGAGCGCGAGGCGCTGGACGAGGGCTTCGAGCGAACGGCGGCGCTGTTCCGCATGGTCGGCGCGATCGAGCGGATGCACGACGAGCGCTACGGCGCGCTGATCAGGCAGCTTGAAAAGGAGACGCTCTACCGAAAAATGCAGCCCGTCCAATGGATCTGCCCGGTCTGCGGCCGCGTCCACGAGGGCACCGAGCCGCCGGAATACTGCCCGGTGTGCGGTCAGCCCAGGGGCGCGTTCCGCCCGATATGAAAAAGAGCCCCAAAAGCCCTGCCGCGATGCGGCAGGGCTTTTGGGGCGGGCGCGCGTACCGGGTGTGTGCGCACCGCACGGCGGCAAACGCGCGCCGTGGGGGGGAAGCGCATCGCCGCACGGGCGCACGCCGTTTCGTGGGTGCGCAAACCCCGGCGTTTTCCTGTGCGATGCTGCACGGAAGCGGGACGGCGCGTCACGCGAGGGTGCGGCAAGCGGGAAGCCGGCAGACGCGCCCCTCGGCGCGGGCACGGATCAGCCGTTCGGCGGAGGCGGGTCCGCGGCGGCACGGCGTTTCTCTGCGCGGCGCAGCGCACGGGCGTGTACCTCCTCCGGGGACAGGGAGAGCATCTCCTGGGGCTGAAAATCCGCGTTCCGCCGCGGGGGCGGTTCTTTGGCCGACAAGGGCGGATAGTAGCCGCCATCCATCACGGTTTCTCCTTCGGGATCTCCATGCCGTGCATCTGCTGCAGGCTTTCGTATTCCGGGGCGCTCTGCGGCGGCGTGGGGAAAAGGCCGGTGCATTCCTGGGCGGAAACCGTGTCCGCGCGGTCGGGAAAGGGGGAATCCGGGTCGGGATTTAAGTATTTTTCGGGATCGTCGCGCACGGGGCGGAGCGGTTTTTCGGGCTGCTTTTTCATAAAGAGATCACCTCCGGGCATAGGGTGCCGCCGCGGGGCGCGTTTTATTCGGAGCCGTCTGCGATAAAGCGAACAGGGGGTTAAGAATCTCGAAAGAAAGTGAAGAATCCCCCGCAGCGTGGTATAATGAGCAGACATGATGAACCGAACAGCCGACGAAGACAAGGGGAGGTGCGCGTTTCATGCCGGAGTTCAGGATCAAGTCCTCGATGAAGCCGCAGGGCGATCAGCCGCAGGCGATCGAAAAGCTGGTGGAGGGGATTCGGGACGGGCTTTCGACCCAGGTGCTGCTGGGCGTGACGGGGTCGGGCAAGACCTTCACCATGGCCAACGTCATCGAGCGCGTGCAGCGGCCGACGCTGGTGCTGGCGCACAACAAGACGCTGGCGGCGCAGCTCTGCTCCGAGTTCAAGGAGCTGTTTCCCGACAACGCGGTGGAATACTTCGTCTCCTACTACGATTACTACCAGCCGGAGGCGTATATCGCCACGACCGATACCTATATCGAAAAGGATTCCTCGATCAACGACGAGATCGACCGCCTGCGCCACAGCGCCACCGCCGCGCTGGCCGAGCGGCGGGACGTGATCATCGTTTCGTCTGTGTCCTGCATCTACTCCATGGGCGACCCGTCCGAATATGAGAACATGACGCTGTCGCTGCGCGAGGGGATGCAGAAGGACCGCGACGAGGTGATCGCGCTGCTGGTGGAAAACCAGTACGACCGCAACGACATCGACTTCTCCCGCGGCACCTTCCGCGTGCACGGGGACGTGCTGGAGATCTTCCCGGTGGGGCAGCAGTCCAAGGCGATCCGGCTGGAGTTCTTCGGCGACGAGATCGACCGCATCAGCGAATTCGACCCGGTCACGGGCGTGGTGTCGGCCAACCTTGCGCACGTTTTGATCTTCCCCGCGACGCACTACGCCGTCTCCCGCCAGCAGCTCGACCGGCAGATCGACGTCATCGAGCAGGATCTGCACAAGCAGGTGGAGCTGTTCCGCAGGGAGGATAAGCTCCTGGAGGCGCAGCGGCTGGAGCAGCGCACGAATTACGACATCGAGATGCTGCGCGAGATCGGCTTTTGCACCGGCATCGAGAACTATTCCCGCTATTTTGACGGGCGGCAGCCGGGGCAGGCGCCCTTTACGCTGCTGGACTATTTCCCGAAGGATTTTCTGCTGATGGTGGACGAATCCCACGTCACGCTCCCGCAGGTGCGCGCGATGTACGCCGGGGATTTCGCCCGCAAAAAGAGCCTGGTGGAATACGGCTTCCGCCTGCCCTCCGCCTTTGACAACCGGCCGCTGCGCTTTGAGGAGTTCGAGCAGAAGATCGGTCAGCGCATCTTCGTCTCCGCCACGCCCGGCCCCTACGAAATGGCGACCGCGGGGCAGGTGGTGGAGCAGATCATCCGCCCCACGGGGCTGATCGACCCGGAAATCGTGCTGGTGTCCGCGCAGGGGCAGGTGGACGATCTGGTTGGGCGCATCCGCGAGGTCACCTCCCGCGACTGCCGCGTGCTCGTCACCACCCTGACCAAGCGCATGGCCGAGAGCCTGACCGATTATCTGAAGGAACTGGGCGTCAAGGTCAATTACCTGCACTCCGACGTGGACACGCTGGAGCGCATCGAGATCATCCGCGACCTGCGCTTGGGCAAGTTCGACGTGCTGGTGGGCATCAACTTGCTGCGTGAGGGACTCGACCTGCCCGAGGTCGAGATGGTCGCCATCATGGACGCGGATAAAGAGGGCTTTTTGCGCAGCGAAACCTCGCTGATCCAGACCATCGGCCGAGCCGCGCGCAACGTGGACGGCAAGGTGATCATGTATGCCGACACGGTCACCGACTCCATGCGCAAGGCGATCGACGAAACCAACCGCCGCAGAGCCATCCAGATGGCGTTCAACGAGGAGCACCACATCACCCCCAAGACCGTGCGCAAGGCGGTGGCCGACCTGCTGGTGGTCTCCCGCGCGCCGGACGAGGAAAACGGCAATGTGATGGACGACGAGGAAAAGCGGCTGGCGATGCAGCATCTGGAGGAGCAGATGCTCGAAGCCGCCGGCCGGCTCGATTTCGAGGCCGCCGCCAAGCTCCGCGACCAGCTGCTCGCCCTGCGCGGCGAAAAGATTGCCGACAATACCCCCGCCGGCCGGCGTTCCTCCCGAAAACGGCGCAGAAAATAACGTCAGGAGGAGGGCACCCCATGCAGGAACAGCACCTTTGGTGCTGTTCCTGCATGGGGTGCG
>CAJJNQ010000064.1 GCA_905193155.1 uncultured Christensenella sp. | reverse complement strand
CGGCCTTCGGTGGGCGGGGGGAGCTTCGCTCCCCCCTGCACCCCCCTCTCCCGCCGCCCTCCGGATACGGGACGGACAGCTTCAAAGGCTCCCCTTGAGGGGAGCTGGCGCGCAGCGCCTGAAGGGTGGGTGCGCCATGGCGATGCGCAGTTCCGCGGGATAGAAGAACGGCGCTTCCGGCTGCGGCTCACGGGACTGCACGCCTTCTGCCGGCGTCAGCGGCTTTGGAACCAAAGCGTTTGGCCGTCCCGGACGTGCCGCGCGAAGGCTTTGATATCGGAAAAGGCGGGGCAAAGCAGACCTGCGCCGCCCGCGTCGCCCAGCTCGTGCACGTCGGAGCCTGCGGTCATGAGCAAGTGATGCTCCTTGGCGTAGGCCAGCGCGCGGTCGTTATGGCTGTTGTGGCGGGGGTTTTCGTTGCAAACCTCCACGCCGTCGAGCAGCCCGGCGGGCATGCAGTGCAGATACCCGCGGTAGGGATGCGCCTGCACGAGGATCGCGTCGGGCACGGAATGCACCGCCTCGCGCAGCTCCGGCAGCGACAGATGCGCCAGGCACCCGATGCGCTCCAGCTCTTCGGGCGTGACGCCGTAGATCAGGTAATCCTCCATCCCGGCCGCGGTGCGCACCTCCAGCGCAGGAAATACGTGCAGACCGATGCGGTCGCCCTCGGCCTTGGCGCAGCGGTAGCCCTCGAAATAATCGTGCAGGCGCTGCGCGTAGTTCCGCTGGTTGTCGGGGAAGAATTCGGGGGTGTAATGGTCGGTGACGATCACCGCGTCGCAGCCCGCGTCCTTGACCTGATGCACCATCTGCTCGGCGGGCATCTTGGCGCAAAGGCTCACCTGCGCGGTGTGCGCATGGGCTTCGACCTTCCAGAAAGTCTCCATGGGAAATTAATCCTCCGTTGTGTTCAAAAATAGATTGCGGCAATCGCCGCGGGCGATGGCGGCGCGCACGCACAGGCGCACGGCCATCGCGTCCCAGCGCGCGTCATGCGGGGCGGCGGCGCACAAAAAGGCTTCCCGCACGCAGGAGCCGATCAGCGCATCCGTGACGCGGTAGTGCGCCGTCAGCTCCCGCAGGCTGGGAAACTTATACGGCCGCCCGCCGGGGAGCTTCAGCACCCGCGCAAAGCGGTACATCGTGCATAGCCCCCAGCGGTTGGGCAGCGGCCCGAAGGCCATTTCCAGCACGCGGCGGTCGCTGTTTAAGTTGTGCGCCGCCAGCGTCGCGCCGGAAAAGTCCGCAAGAATTTCGTCCCGGACGCTGTTCCGGTCCACGCCGATGCGATCCAGAAATTCCTTGGTGAGATGGTGGACGCGCTGCGAGCCTTCGTCCATTTCGCTGGCGCGGAAATAGAAGTTCTTCGCCCGGCAGCGCTCACCGTCGTCCATCAGGTAGGAAAGCTGGATCAGTTCGCCGGCGGAGGTGAACTCCGTGTCCAGAAAGATCACGCGCATGGGCGTCCTTCAGGCCTTCTGCGCCTTCAGGGATTTCAGGAACTCCGCAATGCGGCGCACGCCCTCGTCGCACAGGTCGGGCGTGGTGGCCAGGTTCAGGCGCATGAAGCCCTCGCCCGCCGCGCCGAAATCGGTGCCCTTGTTCAGGCGCACCTTCGCCTCGTCCATCAGGCGGCGGTACAGCGTTTCGCAATCCATGCCGAACGCGCGCAGATCGAGCCACATCAGATACGTTCCCTCATTGGGATAGACCTTCGCGCCCGCCTCAAGCAGCGCTTCTGCGGCGTGGTCGCGGTTGCGCACGATGAGGGCGCGCACCTCCTTGAGCCATGCATCGCCCGTGGTATAGGCCGCGCTGGTGGCGATCACGCCCAGCAGGTTGCCGCCGCCCATGCCGATCTCGTCGGCCTTCTTTTTGACCATCTCGCGCATCTGCGGGTCGGGCAGCAGGAAGGTGGAGTGCTTCATGCCCGCAATATTAAAGGTCTTGGTGGCGGAGACCGCCGCCGCAACGCCGCGCTCCGCGCCGTCCAGCGTCAGGGCGGAGGTGTGCTTGCGGTCAAAGGCGAAGTCGCAGTGGATTTCGTCCGCGACGAGATACACGCCGTGCGCCTTGCACAGGTCTGCGACCTTTTGCAGCGTTTCGCGCTCCCAGACGCGGCCGGTGGGGTTGTGCGGCGAGCAGAGCAGCATCAGCCGCACGCCCTCCAGCTTTTTGTCCAGATCGTCCAGATCCATCTCCCAGCGGCCGGATGCCGTCTCGATCATCGGGTTTTCGACGATCTCGCGGCCCGCGCGGCGGATCACGCTGTAAAAGGGGCCGTAGACCGGGGTCTGGATCAGCACCTTGTCCTCCGGACCGGTCAGCGCATGCACGGCCAGCAGCAGCGAATCCACCACGCCGGGGGTGAACACCAGATCCTCCGGCTTGACGGAGACGCCGTGGTGGCGGAAATAATAGTCGATCAGCGCGGTGTCGTCCGCATCATCGTGCATGGTGTAGCCCAGTGCGGGATGCTCCAGGCGGCGGCGCAGCGCATCCATGATGCCCTCGGCGCAGGGGAAGTCCATGTCCGCGACGAACATCGGGATCACGCCCTCCGGCGTGGAGTCCCACTTAAAGCAATGCGTGCCCCGGCGATCCACGCCGCGGAGCAGTTCTTCGTGAAGAGCCATGTTTCTGTCCTCGATTCTATTATGTTTTATATAAAATAAATTGTTTTACGCGCGGCGCAGCGCGTCGAGCAGGGCGAAGGAGGCCTCGGCGTCGCGCGCAAAGTCCTCGCAGCGGCCCTCGATGCTGACGCGGCCGTCGTAACCGCTCTTTTGGAGCGCCGCAAAGAAAGCTTTGTAATCGCCTTCGCTGCCGTCGCCCGCGGCGGGATAGAAGCGGCGCGCCCGGTCGGCGATGTGACAGTGGATCACGCCGCGCTCCTCGATGGCGGCGCAGTTCTCATTCCCCTGCATCATGTGGTAAAGGTCCGCCAGCGCCCAGACGTTGCGCTGCCCGGAGCGCTGTGCCAGATACTGCGCCTCGGCGACGTGGTGGATGATGTTGCATTCCGCGGCGCGCAGCGGCTCCACGGCGATGGACAGCCCGTACTGCGCGGCCATGCGCCCCGCCAGGGCGAGATAATCCGCAAGATAGCAATAGGCCTGCGCCGGCGTCACGCCCTCGGGCACGCGGCGCGCCCCGCCGGAGCCGAACACCACAACGCGCACGCCCAGCTCCTGCGCGCGGGCAAACGCCCCGGCAAGATAGTCCTGCACGCGCTTGCCGGTGCCCTCGGGGCAGCAGAGCGGGTATTCGGCGGGGATCATGCCGTTCATGGCCTCCACGGGCAGCGGGGCGGCCTTGACCTGATCCCGCAGCGCGGCATAATCCGCGTCGGAGAGCTGTGCGACCTGCGTCATGCCCAGCTCCACATAGTCATAGCCGATTTCCTTCATCACGGCGGCATGGTCAATGGATGTGCAGATACCCAGACGGATCATGGGAGAACCTCCTTTATGGAGAATGATGGTTGAGTGGTTCGGGGAGGGGTTGCCCCTTTCGCAGAGCCTATTCCCAGAAAGAGCAACCCCTCCGTCTGCCCACGGCAGCCAGCTCCCCTTACATTCTTCGCACCGTAACATTCCTTTGGAATGTCCCGGTGTTCCGTCCGGCTTATTCGGCTTTGCCGAAACGCTCGGACTTCAGCCGCTTCGCGGCCTACGAAGGGGGAGCCATAGAAACGATGTGCTTTTTGCCTCCCCTGTGTACCCTTCGCACCAGCGCGCCGAAAAGCGGGATGGTGCCGCTGTATGCTTCCCCTGTGTACCCTTCACACCGGCGCGCCGAAAAGCGGGATGGTGCCGCTGTATGCCTCCCCTGTGTACCCTTCGCACCAGCGCGCCGAAAGGCGGGATGGTGCCCCCCTGTGCACCCGAAGGGTGAGCGAAGCGAACCTGAAGCTCGAGCGTTTTGACGTAGTCAAATAAGCCGAGCGGAACACCAGCGCGCCGAAAGGCGGGATGGTGCGAAGGGGGGGAGGTGGATCGGCGCAGCCGAGACGGAGGGGTTGCCGCATGGGAGCGCCGGATTCCTCCCTCTGCCCTTTACCGGTGCGGCAGGGCCAGCACGCGGGCGATGGCCCTGCGGTATTCTTCGTCGGTTTTCAAGTGCTCGATGATCATGGGCATTTCGGGGTTCACGGCTTCGGCGCGGGCGATGTAGTGCGCAATGTCCAGCCCGCCCAAGCCGACGGGAACCTCCTCCAGCAGGCAGGTCATGCCCTCGTGCAGCTTAGAGTCCTTCAGGTGGCAGCTGCGCACCTGCGGGCCGAGCAGATCGAACACCTCGTCGATGAACTCGCGGTTGTAAAGGTGCGTGCGCGGGCAGTAGACCCAGTTGGTGACGTCGATGTGGACGGCGAAGGCGTCGCGGTTCACGGCGTGCATCAGGTCGAGGTACTGCTGCGGGGTATCGGGGATCATCCACTGCATGGCCTCCATGCAGTAGGCCGTGCGCGTCGGGCGGACGGCGTCGAGGATGTCTCGGATGGAAGCGACCGTGGCCTCGAAGGCCTCGGGGGTGTAGTTGGCGCGGTGGAAGCCGTCCCAGCGGCTGCCGGCGAACGCCCCCGCGATGTTGACGCAGCAGCGCGCGCCCAGCTCCTCCGCCAGGCGCAGCTGGCCTTTGCATTTTTGCAGCGCGGCCTCGCGCTCGGCGGCGTTTTCGGCCACGGGGTTGCTCCACGCGCCGACCTCCGCGATGAGCAGATCGTTCTTTTTGCACGCGTCGGCATAGGCGGCGATCACGGAATCGGGCGCGGTGTAATCCACCGGGAACACCACGGCGGAAAGCCCCAGCGCGCGCTGCTCCGCCGCCCACTGCTCCGGCGTTTCATGCGGGGTCACGTGGGAGATGCCGAGTCTCATGGTTGAGTCACCTCATTTTCTTTTTTCTGTTTCAAAAACAGATCAAAAAGATTCGGTTGCTCTCATTATACATCATTCGGCAAAAAAGCGGAAGGGAATTCCCCCGTCAGGAGGATTCCCTTCCGCTTGCGGCGGCGAAAGGATCAGAACCGGAAATCGCGGCGGTTGGAGGCCTTGATGGCTTCGATGTTCTCGCGGGCGATGGCGCGCACCTTTTCCTTCGGGATCTTTTCCAGCTCCCGCGCGATCAGGTCAAAGCCGACCTGCTTCGTCTCGTCGCTTGCGTAATCCACGAGGTATTCCGTCAGCGTCATCAGCGCGTTGGGGTGACAGCAGTTCTGAATCTGCCCCGCCTTGCACAGGCTCATGAAGCGGTCGCCGGTGCGCCCCTCGCGGTAGCAGGCGGTGCAGAAGGACGGAATGAAGCCCATCTGCATCAGCCAGTTCACGACCTCGTCCAGCGTGCGCTGGTCGGAAACGTCGAACTGCTCGGTGTCGTGCGGGCGCTCCTCCTCGGTATAGCCGCCCACCGATGTGCGCGACGCGCCGCTGATCTGCGAAATGCCCAGATCCAGCATCTTTTTGCGCACCGCTTCGCTCTCGCGGGTGGAAATGATCATGCCGGTATAGGGCACGGCGATGCGGATGCAGGCGGCAATCTTGGCAAACAGCTCGTCCGAGAGGCTGTTGTCGAAGGCGCTGGGGTCGATGTCGTCCGCGTGCTTGATGCGCGGCACGGAGATGGTGTGCGGCCCCACGCCGTGCACCGCTTCGAGGTGTTCCGCGTGCATCAGCAGCCCCGCAAATTCGTATGGATAGCTCTCCAGCCCGAACAGCACGCCCAGCCCCACATCGTCGATGCCGCCCTCCATGGCGCGGTCCATCGCCTCGGTGTGATAATCGTAGTCGTGCTTGGGGCCGGTGGGGTGCAGTTGCAGATAGCTCTCTTTTTTATAGGTTTCCTGAAAGAGGATGTAGGTGCCGATGCCCGCTTCCTTGAGCCTGCGGTAGTTTTCCACCGTGGTGGCGGCGATGTTGACGTTGACCCTGCGGATGTCGCCGTTTTTGTGGTGGACGGAATAGATGGTTTTGATGCAGTCGAGGATGTATTCGATGGGGTTGTTGACGGGGTCCTCGCCCGCCTCGATCGCCAGGCGCTTATGCCCCATGTCCTGCAATGCGATGACCTCGGCGCGCACCTCGTCCTGCGTGAGCTTTTTGCGGGCGATGTGCTTGTTTTTGAGGTGATAGGGGCAGTAGACGCAGCCGTTGACGCAGTAGTTGGAAAGATACAGCGGTGCGAACATCACGATGCGGTTGCCGTAGAACGCCAGCTTGATCTCGTTGGCGAGCTTGTACATCTCCTCGATCTTGTCGGGGAGGTCGCAGGCGAGCAGCACCGACGCCTCGCGGTGGTCAAGCCCCGCGCAGGTGACGCCATTGCCGCTTTTGCGCGGGCGCGCCTTGTCGAGAATCGCGTCGATCAATTCGACGTTGCGCTTGTTGGCTTCGGCATAGGCGATGGTGTCCAGGATCTCCTGATCGTGGATGAATTCCTCCGCCTTGAGGGATTTGGGGTTATAGATCGCCATGTTTTTTGCTCCTTTCTTGCCGGTCAGATCGCTCTTTCCGGTCAGAGGGGGTTTTTTATGGTCAATCCGCCGTCTCCTTCGCTTTTAGGACGTTTTTTGTTTATTCGTCCTCAAACACGTTTGAATAGGCGGTTTTGACGCTCAGTCCTTCGACGTTGCCGAGTTTTCCGGCCAGCGCCGAGATCGCGTCCTGCGGCGCGTCCAGCGCCACGGACACCAGGTTGATGCCGCGCTGCCGGTGCGGGATGCCCATCCGGCCGATGATATAGGGGGCGTAGCCGTGCAGCAGCGTGTTCATCTGCTCCACCGCTTCCGGCTTTTCCACAATGATGGCCATGACCGCGACTCTCGTGCGCATCGTCGTTCTTCCTCCTTATACCCGTTGTTTCCAAGGATATAACTGTATCATACGCCAAATTTTTCACAAGCGCAAGGGGGGGAAGCTCTTTCTCACGCCTGCGGCCTGCCAAAGAGAAAGCCCGAAAAAAGCCGTGGCGGGATGGGGGCAGATATGATAAAATAGAAAAGAGATCTTTGTTTTTTGCGGCCCGCCCGGTTTTTTCGCGGGCCTTGTCATACGGAAAGGAATCCCCGCCATGATCGTGATGCAAACCAACCAACTGACCAAATCCTTCGGCGTGAACGAAGTGCTCAAGGGAATCAACCTCACCGTGCAGGACCGCCACCGCGTGGGCCTGGTGGGGAGCAACGGATCGGGCAAGTCCACGCTGCTGAAAATCCTCGCGGGCAAGGACCACTATGACGGCGGCACGCTGAGCATGACGCGCGGGCTGCGCATCGGCTACCACACGCAGCTGGACGACCTGACCTCGCCGCTGACCGTCTGGCAGGAGATGGAGACCTGCTTTGAGGACACCTTCCGCATGGAGGAAAAGCTGCGGGAGATGGAAGCGCGCATGGGCGAAACCCATGAGAGCGACCCGGAGGGCTTTGCGCGCCTTTCGGAGGAATACACGCGCCTGACCGACCGCTTTGAGGAAGAGGACGGCTACGCCTGGCGCTCCCGCCTGCAGGGCGTGCTGACCGGCCTAGGCTTTACCTCCGCGCAGTATGAGCAGACGGTTGCCTCCCTCTCCGGCGGCGAGCGCACGCGGCTGAAGCTGGGCAAGCTGCTGCTGGCCAAGACCGACCTGCTGCTGCTGGACGAGCCGACCAACCACCTCGACCTCAACTCCATGCAGTGGCTGGAGGATTATCTGCGCGCCTATAAGGGCGCGGTCGTCGTCGTGTCGCACGACCGCTATTTCCTCGATGCGGTGTGCAACTCGATTGCGGAGCTGTCCTTCGGGCGCATCGAGCAATACGAGGGCAACTACACGCGCTACTTAAAGCTCCGCGAGGAGGTCATGGTGCGCCGCATGAAGGAATACACCCTCCAGCAGAAGGAAATCGCGCGCGAGGAGGCCATCATCGCGCAGTTCCGCGCCTACAACACCGAGGCGGCGCACATCAAGGCCAAGAGCCGCGAAAAACGCCTGAACATGATCGAGCGCGTGGACAAGCCCGTGGAGGAGCACAACGTCTATTTCCGCTTCCACGCCGGGCGCGGCACGGGCAACGATGTATTGATGTGCGAAGGCCTGTCCAAGTCCTTCGGCGCGCGGCAGCTCTTTCACGATTTGAACCTCCATGTCCGCGCGGGGGAGCGCATCGCGCTGCTCGGCGCAAACGGCGTGGGCAAGACCACGCTGCTCAAGATTCTGACCGGGCGGGAGAGGCCCGACACGGGCGAGGTGCGCTTCGGCTCCGGCGTGGAGGTCGGCTACTACGACCAGCAGCAGGAGGGCCTGAGCCCCGATAAGACCGTGCTGGACGAGGTGTGGGACGATTTCCCGCGCATGGAGCAGACCCCCATCCGCAACGCGTTGGCGGGCTTCCTGTTCACGGGGGACGACGTGCTGGCGCCGGTTTCGACGCTCTCCGGCGGCGAGCGTGGGCGCGTGCTGCTGACGAAGCTGATGCTGCGGCAGGATAACTTCCTGATCCTGGACGAGCCCACCAACCACTTGGACATGGACAGCCGCGAGATGCTCGAAACCGCGCTGCTCGGCTTTGAGGGGACGATTCTGACCGTCTCCCACGACCGCTATTTCATCAACCGCATCGCTGACCGCGTGCTGGTGATGGAGCCGGACGGCGTGACGGAATATTTGGGCAACTACGACGACTACCTCGAAAAGCTGGCGCAGAAAAACGCGCCGGAGGAGGAGCTTGCCCCGCAAAAGACCAAGACCGCCCTGCGCGAGGAGAAAAAGCGCGAAAAGGCCGCCATCGAGGCTGCGCGGCGCGAAAAGGCGCGCATCGCCAACCTGGAGACGCAGATCACCGATCTGGAAGAGCAGATGACGAAGCTGGAGATCGAGATGAGCGACCCGGAGGCCTATCAGGACAACGCCCGGGCGCAGAGCATGAACAAGCGATACAACGACCTGCAAAAGAAAATTGCAGACCTTTACGAAGAATGGGAGCAGGCGCAGTCCTGACGCCCGCATAAAGAGAGAAATTCAGGGGGAAAGGACAATGTTTGATCCGCAGTATTATCCCTATGCCTCCCGCCGCCATCTGGTCTACGGCCACCGCGGCATGGTGGCTTCGTCCCACCCGCTGGCCACGCAGGCGGGGCTGAAGATTCTGCACGAGGGCGGCAACGCCGTGGACGCGGCGCTGGCGACCGCCGCGGCGCTGACCGTGGTCGATCCCGCCAACAACGGCGTGGGCGGCGACTGCTTCGCCATCGTCTCGATGAAGGGCGAAAAGCTGGCGGGGCTCAATTCCAGCGGTTTTTCCCCGGCGCTGCTGACGCGGGAGCGCGTCAGGGCCGAGGGCTTTGACCGCATCCCCAACCAGGGCTGGCTGCCGGTGACGGTGCCCGGCGCGCCCGCGGGCTGGGCGGCGCTGCACGAGCGCTATGCCACCCGCCCCATGGCTGAGCTGTTCGCCCCGGCCATAGAGCTGACGCAGGGCTATGCGCTTTCTCCCGACAACGCGCCCCTCCTCAATCACTTCACCAAGGTCTTTGACGGCAAGCCCCTGCTGAACGAATGGGTGCAGGCGTTCAACCCGAACAAGAAGATATTCCGTGCGGGCGACCTCTTTGCCCCCGTGCAGATGGGCGATACGCTGCGCAGGCTGGCGGAATCCGACTGCCGCGACCTTTATGAGGGCGAACTGGCCATGACCATCGACGCCTACAGCCGCCGGACGAACGGCACGCTGCGGGCGGAGGATCTGGCGGCCTACGCGCCGCGCTGGGTCGAGCCCGTTGGCACATCCTTCCGCGGATACGAAGTGTGGGAGCTGCCGCCGAACGGGCAGGGCATGACCGCGCTGATCGCGCTGAACATACTGGACGCGCTGCCGCTGCACGGCGCGGACCCCGTGGAAAAAGTACATATGCAGATGGAGGCGGTCAAGCTGGCCTTTGCCGACGCGCTGCACTACATTGCCGACCCGGCGTTCCTACGCATCCCGGCGCAGCAGCTGCTCTCCAAAGAGTACGCCAAGAGCCGCGCCGCGCTGATCACGGACGAGGCAAAGGTCTACGCCCACGGTTCGCCGCTCAAGGGCGACACGGTGTATTTCTGCTGCGCGGACGGGCAGGGCAACAGCATCTCGATGATCCAGAGCCTGTATCAGGGCTTCGGCTCCGGCGTGACCATCCCCGGCACGGGCATCTGCCTGCAGGACCGCGGCGCGTGCTTCTCGATGCAGCCCGGCCATGCCAACGAGGCCGCCCCGCGCAAATACCCCTACCACACGATCATCCCCGGCTTCCTCACCCGCGACGGGCAGCCGGTCGGCCCCTTCGGCATCATGGGCGGCTATATGCAGCCGCAGGCGCACACGCAGGTGATGGTGCATCTGCTGGACGAGGGGCTGAACCCCCAGGCCGCGCTCGACGCGCCGCGCTTCTGCTGGAACGAGGGTCTGAAGTTCGACCTGGAGCCGGGCTTTAACCCCGCTGTGGTGGACGCGCTCCGCCGCCGCGGCCACGAGATCAGCGTGATTACCGGCGGGCAGTACGGCCGCGGCCAGATCATCGCCCGCGCAGGCGAAGGCGAAAGCTGGGTCGGCGCAACCGAACCGCGCGCCGACGGCTCGGTGATCGGCTTCTGATCCCCCCTATTCCCTTCATCCCCCAAAACGCCAACCCGACGTAACCGTTTCGGTCACGCCGGGTTATTTTTTCTCAATTAGCTCCCCTTCTCAAGGAGAATTGTCGCCGCAGCAGACTGAGGGGTTGCCCTCGGCTCCCTTTCGCAGGCCGCAAAGCGGCTGAAGGTCGAGCGTTTTGGAGCAAAGGCCATAGTATGGCTTGATGGAGGCCGCGAACGCGGCTGAAGCTCGAGCGTTTCGGCTTGCCGAATAAGCCGAGCGGAACACCGGCGCACCGAAGGTGGGTCGGTGCGGAATCGGAAAATAAGCCGACCGCAACACCGGAACGTCCCAAAGGGGCGTTTCGATGCGAAGTTACCCGTAGGGTTCGCGCAGCGAACCTGAAGGTCGTGCGTTTTGTAGAAAAGGCCATGGTATGGCCTTTTCTACAAATAAGCCGACCGCAACACCGGAATGTCCCAAAGGGGCGTTTCGGTGCGAAGTTACCCGTAGGGTTCGCACAGCG
>CAJJNQ010000063.1 GCA_905193155.1 uncultured Christensenella sp. | reverse complement strand
AAACCTAAACGCTCCGGATCCCCCCGAAGGCCTCCCCCGCCCCCCACGCCCCGTGTGCATTTTTGCGCTCTGCGCAAAAATGCACACGGCGGCCGCCCGCCGACAGCAAACGGGATTTTCAATTTACGACTGAAGAGTTGCAGGAAGTGTACGCAGCGGATCGTCCGACCAGAGCTGGGCTTCCACATAGGCGGGTTGACCGAAAAAATGCGGCTCCTGCGGCCAGATTTCCTGCGGAAGGCCGTATTGTTCGATCAGGTGAAGGATTTCCGGCAGCGTATAGATTCGGCGGCGGTATTCGCGGCGATCCTGCACCCGGTCGCTGAAGGTGGGAAAGGAGTCGCCGTAGGTAAAGGAGATCACGGATGGATCGACGGAATTCAGCGACAGGCGGAAAACCGCGGGATCGTGATACCAGCTTGCCAGAAAGGGGCATTCCCCGATGACGAGGTAATGCGGGGCCGTGCGCTGCGGTTGGCCGCCCGCTTGAAGAAAGAGAATCCGCATTTCGGCTTCCAACGTGCGGCGGCAGGACAGATAGTCCGCACTTCGCTGCGCTGCAAAACCGGTCAGGGAAGCCTGCACCGCCTGCGCTTCCGCTTCGGGCAGCGATGTCAGGCTGCGGAACGGCCCAGCGGCGCGTTCGTAGTAATGGAAAAGCGAAAGGTCGGAGATGTGCATGAAGAGCGTCCTCCCTTCCGGCAATTCAACGCAGTTCCAGATTGACGGACTTTTCCGTGAAACCGCAGCGGGCGTAGAAGGCGCGGGCGGCGCGGTTGCGGGCGTTGACTTGCAGCTCGAGGCCGTCCAGCTTCAGCTCGTCCCGCAGCGAACGGGCATGATTCAGCAGCGCCTGCCCGATACTCTTGCCGCGCAGGGACTCGTCCACAGCCAGCGTGTCCACAAAGAGCACGCGGCGGGAAACCTGCGTGCTGCTGCCGACAGAATGAAGTTGGAGATGGAGGATACCGACAACCTCTCCATCGCAAACCGCCGCAAAGAATCGGTTTTCGCGCACGGCGCGGTCGAATTCCTCGCGCGGCAGTGCGATCTTATAGGGCTTGTAGATATCCGGGCGCAGGCTGACATGCAGCGCCTGCACCTGCTGCATGATCCGTTCGACGGCGGGATAATCGGATTCCGCAGCGGGGCGGATGCGGATTTCCCGCCGGGCGGGAAGCGGCGGCAGTTCCTTTTTCAGCAAAAAATCGGTCTGCGCATCGCTGCCCAGCTGAAAGATGTGCTGCGAGAAGCGCTCAAAGCCGTGGCTGCGGTAAAAGTGCTGCGCGGGCAGGTTGTGTTCCCAGACGCCCAGCCAGAGCATGCCGCAGCCCCATTCGCGCGCGGTTTTCTCCGCCAGGTGCATCAGTTGAGAGCCGACGCCGCGGCCTTTTGCCCCGGAGAGCACATAGATGCGCTGAATCTCCGCAGCGTTTTCCGGCGGATGCTCGGTCTGCGCCCTGCCGCGGTTGAGCTGGAGATAGCCGACCGGCGCGCCCAGCTCCCGCGCGAGGAACAGGGCGCTGTCCGGACAGCGCAGTTCGGCGGCCAGCTTTTCCGGGGAAAAGGCGGAGGCGAGATAGGCGACCATGTTCTTTGCAGTGTTCTGTTCGGCAAAGGTTTCGCGAAAGGTTTTGCGGGCGATCCACACAAGATCGTCCAAATCGTCCGGCGTGCAGCGGGTGATGCGCATCAAAAGCCTCCTTGTGAAGAAAAAGCCCTCCCGGAAAGTGCTTTCGGGAGGGCAGGATGTGTTTTTTGAGGAAATTACTTTCTGGCAGCCCAGTTCACGGCGTTGCGCAGGAGCTTGAGCATGCCCTCGCCGGTCAGCACCTCGGTGGTATGGCCGGGGGTGATGCCCACGACGCGCGCGTTGCCGCACTCGTGCGCCCAGACGCCGACCTGCTGGCCGTGTTCGGACTGGGTCATGGCAAGGACGTTGGTCTTGTCCCACTCGCCTTCCATCTGGTAGTGCTCGTCCTCGATTTCAAAATCGGTCACGCCCTCGGTCACGGGGTGCTGGGCGGTGATATGCACCTTGACGGGGCACTTGGGCGGGTGGTTCAGGAAACGGCCGTGCAGCACCTCGGTGTAGACCGGGTTGTCCGCCGGGATGTTGGCCAGACCGCAGTGCACCGCGATATAGCCCGCTCCGCCGCCTTCGATCAGCATCTTGCAGGTGAACGGATGCCAGGTATCGTTGGTGTACCAGTTGGTGGTGGGGATCGAGGTGTTGGCGATGCCGTCCTTGAAGTTCATGATGAGGTCGGGCGCCACCATCGTCGCGCCGATGTAGTTGGGATCGTCCGTCACCTTGACGTTCCATTCCTTCTCGTCGAAAATCATCGGCAGCAGCGGCTCGATGGTCTCGGCCGGGTGCCAATAGTCGCCCAGCAGCACAATTGCGTTCTTTTTCATGAAATTACCCCCTGCCATTTTTATTATTTGTATACAGACAGCGCAGGGAACGCCTGATTTTCTCAGCGGTCCAGCGCGGTAAAGCAGTGCAGGCCCCAGCGCTCGGCGCCGATCTTGGGCATGCCGATCAGGGAAAGGCGGTCGGTGTGCGTGTGCAGCACGTCTGCCAGCGTGCCGACGAACATGCCGGTATCCGCGCTGAGCAGCTGCTCCCGGAAGTCCGCGCCGTTTTCGGTGGTGAACAGGCGGATAACAGGCGCGTCACCCTGGCTGAGATAGCGGGTCTTATCGGCGCTGAAGGCGAAGCCGCCCAGGTGCGCGGGCTTTTTGAAGGTGCAAAGGCCGCGGGTCAGACCTTCCTGACCGATTTCGCCCACGATAATATCGGGCAGGCGATTGCCGGTGAAGGAGCCGACGAGCAGCGCGCCGCAGTCGTTGATGGAATCGGAGAGCACCTGCTCCTCCCACGGCTGGGTGATGTCCACGCCCTGACGGAACACGGAGAGCGTCGCGCCGGAAAGCTCGTATTCGGAGATGGCCGCGCTTTCGCACACCACGATCTCCAGATCGTCCTTGCCGTCCACGTCGCCCAGGGCGATGCGGCAGGAGACCTTGCCGGTGCAGTAGCGGTGCTGTGCAAAGGCGCTGCCCTCGCGCTTGAACCAGTAGTTGCCGCAGACGAATTCGAGATGGCCGTCGCCGTCCAGATCGCCCACCGCAAGGCCGGTGGAAGGCGCGTTGATGCCGCATTCCGCGTTTTCGTCCATCAGGCCGTCGGCCAGCACCATGGGTTCGGCCCAGGGGGAAGCGGCGTCGGCGGGCAGGGGCGCGCAGAGCACGCGGCTGCCGTTTTCGGTCTGATTGACGACGAGCAGGCAGCGGCGGCCGTCGCCCAGCAGGTTATCGGCCAGCACCATATCGGAAAAACCGGGATTGCCGGTTGCAAAGGCGACATGGCGGGTCCACTGACCTTCCAGATCGCCGGGGTTTTCATACCAGACCACTTCGTCGGACGTGCTGTCCCCCGAAAGGAGGATGTCGGGCAGACCGTTGCCCGTCAGGTCGCACAGCGCGGCGGCGGTGCTCACGCCGGATACGTTTTCGTCGATCACGACGCGATCCCAGCGGCGATAGAGCTCGCCGTTGCGCAGAATCGCAAGGGTTCCGTTGTGTCCGCAAAGGACGATATCGTTCCAGCCATCGTTGTTCATATCGCCGACCAGCACTACGTTATCGCAGGCGTCAGGGCCGACCTCGTTCCGAAGAACGCCTAAAATCTGCTTCTCAAAATACATATCTGCATCCCTCCGATTCTCTATTATACCAGACCAAACGGCGCTTGCCCATGGGGCATGGGGCTTTTTTCTAAAAAAAGATTGATGAATTTTTATGAAAATCCGTAGAAAACTGGCTGTGAGCGGGCAACCCGGCTGGGGGAGAGAGACGCGCGCGCCGCCGCGGGCGGCGCTTTGGCGGATGCGCCGCAGACGCCGGCACGGCGAAGCCGGGCACGCGGCTCCCTGTGCGGGGTCGGCAAGGGAAGGATAGAGGGGTTTGGCTTTGCGCGGAAAGCGTTTGGCAAAACGGTTTCCTCGCAAAGGGAGGGGGTCCGGGGGAGGCCGCAGCCGCCCCCGGCCTGTGACGGCGGGGCGGGAAACGACAAAGCCGCGGGCCTCCGGGACGGAGGCTCGCGGCGATGAGAAAAATGATGGCGAATGAATAAGAGGTTGGGCGCTGCCTTACGCCTTGTGGATGGTGAGAAAGCCGATGGTTCCGGGGCCGCAGTGGCTGGCGATGGTCGCGCCCGCGCGCTCGCAGAGCACTTCCTTGAAGTAGCCCAGCTTGCGGATCTCCTCGGCCAGCGCTTCCACCGGCTCGTCCGGCAGCGTGTGGGTCAGGAAGATGCGCTCCGGCTCGATCTGATCGAGAATGTCGAAAACCGTCTTTTTTTCGTATTGCGCGATGCAGCGGTCGAGCTTGCCGCGGAACTTTTCGCCCGCGATCATCGCGCCGTCGATCATGTTGATCTGCGGGTGCAGCTTGAGCATGGAGCCCGCCAGGAACGCGATGGAAGAACAGCGCCCGCCCATGTGCAGATATTGCAGCGTATCCACGATGAAGTGGGTGGAAAGGCGCGGCAGCGTGGCGCGCATGTCGTCCTCTGCCTGCTGGGCCGTTCCGCCGTTTTCCACGATGTCCGCCGCGCGCAGCAGCAGGTGTGCCGTGCCGGAGGAGAGCTGAAGCGAGTCCACCAGATGGAAACGCTTGGCGTCATATCCCTTTTCAATCAGGGAATCCCGCGCCAGGCAGGCATTCTGATAGGTGGAGGACAGCTTGGAGGAAAGCCCGGTGTAGACCAGCTCGTCGTATCCGTCGTCCAGCGCCTCGCGGAAGGCGTTTTCAAAGTCATATTCGCCCACAGCGGCGGTCTTGGGCAGCTGCTTGTTTTGCAGCGCGTAGTCAAAGAGCTGCTGGGGAGTCACGTCCACGCCGTCCAGGTAGTCGGTTTCGCCTAAGAAGACGTGCAGCGGCAGCGCGGTGATGTCATGCGCGGCGCGGCGCTCCGGCGAAAGATCGCAGGTGGTGTCGGTAAAGATCTTGGTGCGCAAGGGTGTTTTACCTCCTTTCTTTGAAATGTTCACGTATACAAGGGTCATTATACGCCTAAATTTCGACGCTGGCAAGAGCGGAACCGCTCTTGATTTCCCACGCAAAGCCGTTATAATGGGAGAAAAAGAAGGGAAAAGGGGGAGCGGGAAGATGGATTTTTCCGACCTGCGCGCTTTTTACGACAGCGGTGCGACCCGCAGCTTTTTTGCGCGCAAAGCGGCGCTGGAAGGTCTGCTGTCCGGTGTGATCCGCCACGAGGAAGCACTGCTGCGCGCCATGGAGGAGGATCTTGGCAAATCGCGTTTTGAAGGGTATATGACGGAAGTCGGCCTGGTGCGCGACGAGATTCGCTTCCAGTTGAAGCATTTGAAAAAATGGATGCATCCCCGCCGCGTCCCCACGCCGCTGACGCAGTTCCACGCCGTCTCCCGCGAGGTGCCGGAGCCCTATGGCCTTGCGCTGGTGATGGCGCCGTGGAACTACCCCGTGCAGCTCTCGCTGGAGCCGCTGGTCGGAGCGATTGCCGCGGGTAACTGCGTGGTGCTCAAGCCCTCCAACTATGCGCCCCATACCGCGCAGGCGCTCCAAAGCCTGATCGAGGAGGCTCTCCCTGCGGGCTGGGCGCGCGTGGTGCTGGGCGGCCGGCAGGAAAACGAAGCGCTGCTCGACTGCCGTTTCGACTATATCTTCTTCACCGGCGGGCGCACCGTCGGCAGGCTTGTGATGGAAAAGGCCGCGCAGCATCTCACGCCCGTGTCGTTGGAATTGGGCGGCAAAAGCCCCGTGCTCGTGCTGGACGATGCGGACATCCCCCTTGCGGCCAGGCGCATCGTGTTCGGCAAGCTCCTCAACTGCGGGCAGACCTGCGTTGCGCCCGATTATGTGCTGGTGCAGCCCGGCGCGCGGGAGCGGCTGATTGAGGCCGTGAAGCAGGAAATCCGCGCAGCTTTGGGCGGCGATCCCCTCGCCAATCCGGAATATCCCCATATCGTCAACGAAAAGCACGCGCAGCGCCTGCACGGCCTGCTGGAGCACGCGGACATTCTCTTTGGCGGCAGGGGCGACGGCCTGAAATTGGAGCCGACGCTGGTCGCCTGCTCCGGGCGGGATGAACCCGTGATGCAGGAGGAAATCTTTGGCCCCATCCTGCCCATCCTCACGATGGATTCACTTTCCGACATGATCGCCTTTGTGCGCGGGGACGAAAAGCCGCTGGCGCTGTATCTGTTCACCTCGTCCAAGGCGACAGAACGTCGGGTCTTTGACACGCTGTCCTTCGGCGGGGGCTGCGTCAACGATACCATCATCCACCTTGCCACGCCGCACATGGGCTTCGGCGGCGTGGGCGCGTCGGGCATGGGCGCTTATCATGGCAAAAAGAGCTTTGAAACCTTTACGCATTTCCGCAGCGTGGTGTGGAAATCCACCTGGATGGATCTGCCCATGCGCTATCATCCCTACACCGACAAAAAGGACAAGCTGGTGCGCTTCTTCCTGCACTGAGTTTTCCGTTTAGAAAGGACTTATCTTTCCGCAATGCTTCACGATATTGAACCCCATGTCTATTCCAACGCCTTTCACCCCCGCGCATCGCAGCCGGGGGATGTGACGCTGTGCTTCTGCGAGGACGGCGTTTACCTCAAAAACGGAGAATTTCCCCGTCGTTCGGACTATCCGGCCGAGTGCGGCACGACCTATCTTTTCGATTACGACGGCGCGGCGGTGCATCTTTCCGACCGGCCGCCGGAGGGCGCGGAAAAGCGCCCCTTCCGCGCGATTCGCTCGATGGCGCAGCCCGATGCTTTCCTGGGCGGCACCGCGCAGCACCTTTGGGACTGGTACCGCAAGACGAAGTACTGCGGCTGCTGCGGGTCGCGGATGGAGCACAGCAAAATCGAACGCGCGATGGTCTGTCCGCAGTGCGGCAATACGGTCTATCCCCGCATTTCGCCTGCGGTGATCGTGCTGATCCACTCCGGCGACCGGATTCTGCTGGCGCAGGGAAAGCACTATGCGGGCAGCTTCTATTCCCTCATCGCGGGGTATCTGGAGATCGGCGAGAGCCTGGAGCAGGCGGTCTGCCGCGAGGCGCTGGAGGAAGCGGGCGTGCACGTCCACGATCTTCGCTATTTCGGCAACCAGCCCTGGCCGTTTACCGATACGCAGATGGTGGGCTTTTTCGCCGAGGGCGACCCGGACGAGCCGATCGTGCTGCAGGAGGAGGAGCTGGCCGACGCGCGCTGGTTCCGCGTGGGCGAGCTGCCCGAAACCGCCTCCGGCATCTCCATCGCCAGCGCGATGATTACAGCCTGGAAGAACGGCTTTCTGCCGCAGACTTGAATTGCGCGCGCCAAACATGATAT
This sequence comes from uncultured Christensenella sp., assembly GCA_905193155.1. GTDB lineage: Bacteria > Bacillota > Clostridia > Christensenellales > UBA1750 > Spyradocola. Next base: position 3,753 of record CAJJNQ010000063.1, on the reverse strand, counting down.
AATGAAACATCAAATCTGCTTTTTCGGGAGGAAGTAAATCGTGCGGGGAATGAAGATCCGAATGACGCGGGAGACGAAGCGGCTTTTCAAGGTCAAGCGAAAGCTCAGCCCGCTGGCGGTGATTCTTCCTTTGCTGCTGGTGCTGCTGGCGGTGTGCAGCGTGGTTTACGACAACTCCCGCATCCGGCTCGACGAGCAGACCTTCTCGATGCCCACGCTCCCCAAGGCGCTGGACGGCTATTCGATTTTGCAGATTTCCGACATCCGCTCCAAGCAGTTCGGCCAGGACGGCGCGGCGCTGGACGAGGTGCTGAAAAACACGTCCTACGATGTGGTGGTGATGACGGGCGATCTCGTCGCGCCGAACAAGGATGCGACGGGCTTTTATCAGGCGCTGGACTATTTCGGCGCGCAGGGCAAGCCGGTGTATTACATCACCGGCGAAGACGACCCGGAGATCACCGAGATTGCGGAGGACGGCAGCTTCGGCCTGACGCAGTGGGCGCGCACGGCGCAGCAAAAGGGCGCGGTGCTGCTCGACATCCCGGTGCAGCTGGCGGGCGGCGACAGCGATACGGCGCTCTGGCTGATGCCGGCCTCGGCGCTGGTGCTCGACACGCAGAGCACACTCGATTCCCTGGCCGCGCGGCTGGAGGACGAGCAGCTCAGCGACGGCGCGGTGCAGTCCATCCTCTACCGCAAGGCGCGCTACGAAGCCTTTGCCGACGCAATGGCCAAGCGCCAGCACAACGACCTGACCGTGATGCTGTCGCACATGCCGTGCCTGGAGGCGTCGCTGCAATCCGAGAGCAGCACGGCGATCTTCAGCGAGGCGGACCTGATCCTCTCCGGCCACAACCTGGGCGGGCAGTATTGCCTGCCGTTTATCGGCGCGCTGCACGCGGACAACGACATGCTGCCGCGCGGCGGCTGGTTCCCCGCAGAGGAATACCTGAGCGGCCTGCACGAGGTCAACGCCACCTATCAATACGTCAGCACGGGTCTTGGCGCGGCGCACCGCACGCCCTTCCGCTTCCGCCTGTGGAACACCCCGCAGATTTCCCTCATCAAACTCACCCGCAAGCTCGATGCATAACGCAGAAATACACAGGGCGGCTGTTCTGACCGGAGAACAGCCGCCCTGTATGCATGGACGCGGAGAAGGAACCCGTTTACAGATAAGGGGATAGGATGGAACGCAGTTCTTGCAGTGCGCCGGATGATGCGACGATTTGAACAAAGCGCTTCTGATTTTCTGGCGATCGTTTCAAGAAATCCTGTTTTGCTTTGCTAGATTACATCACAGATTATTCGATGATGAAACGACAATCAATCGACATCGAAAGACAGAAAACGATAAAATCTGCTGTGAAGTGCCGGCCTTTGGACTCCCTTGCGTAAAGAGGACTGGCGTCCAGCACCTGAGGGGGAAAGAAAAACCCGCTCTGCGCCGGGCGGCGCAGAGCGGGTTCGTGTTTTATAGAAGATTACTTGCGGTAGTTCTTGGTGTCGGGCAGCAGGGACTTGTTCAGAGCCTTGTCCTTTTCGCAGTCCATGATGAAGACCTTGGTGCCGGCCAGCACGTTTTCATACATCCACTGCACGTCCTCGTCCAGCATGCGGATGCAGCCGTGAGAGGCAGGGGAGCCCAGCTTGCGCAGGGAGGTGCGGCTCAGGGTCTTGATGTCGGGCTTGCTGTAGAGCAGGGAGTGGAAGAAGTAGTTGCCCTTGATGTGAACGGCGTAGCGGACGTAGGTGTTGTAGGTCTTGAACAGACGCCATTCCTTGCGGGCGGTGTCCGGCAGGGTGAACTCGCCTTCCGGCGTGGGGTTTTTGGAGGTGCCGGTGGAGCAGATGAACTGCTTGACAATGACGTTGTATACGCCCGAAGAGGACGCGGAGAAAACGGTGATGATCTGATTGGTGCGGTCCACCTTTACGGCGTAGGGCATCGAGTAGTCATAAGGAAGGCTCAAACCGTCGGTAGCGCCGGGAAGCGATTCCTTTTTGTTGTCGGCAACCTTGGTTTCAGTGCCTGCGTTGGCGTCGGAGCCCTTAGAGGTCTCCACATTGCCGGATGTAGTCAGTGTCTCGCCGTAAGCGGGATAGACGTTGGTTTTTTGGGGCGCGGTCGGAGCGGGCTCGATCGCATCCCAGACATTCGTTTCGGCGGCCAGCGCGCTTGCGGGCAGCAGCGCCAGCACCATCACAAGAACCAGTAGAGCAGAAAAAAGCTTCTTCATGACTTCAGGTCACACCTCCAAATTTGAGTAGTTATATTATGACACATCTGTTACAATTTTACCAGTAGCTGAAACAAATTTTCAGGGGGGATTCGCCGCTTGACAGACCGCCGGGCGGCTGATACCATGAATTTACCTGAAAAAAGAGAAAACAGGGAGGGGAAAAGAACGTGGAAGCAAGAAAATTGACTACGGCGCAGGAGGCGCTGGAAGCGGCGAAAATTTCAACCATCGCTTTCGTGGGCTCGATGGATCCGGAAAAGGCTGCGGCGCAGGCGGAAAAAGAGTTGAGGGAGACCGAGGGCTCGGAGGAGTTTTGGGGTGCGTTCGATGAAAACGGCGTGATGACGTCACACATGATCAACAATATCTATCATATTCTCTTCGACGGCCACATCGTGCTCTGCGGCGGCGTGGGCAATGTATCCTCCCTCCCCGAATACAGGCGGAAGGGCGGCATCCGTGCGATTTTTGCCGAGAAGTTTGCGGATATGAGAAAGCGCGGCTTCGTTTTTTCCGCACTCTATCCCTTCTCGCATGAATATTACCGTAAATTTGGCTATGAGCTGTGCTATTGCCCGATGCGCCAGACCGTTCGAACGGCGGATCTGGCCGGGTACGATTGTCCCTATGAGGTGCGGATGCACAAGGAGGGCGAGTGCATTCAGCCTTTCAAGGACGTCTACCAGCGCTTCATCCTCGGCAAGAACATGGCCATCGTCCGCTCCGAACGTCAGTGGGACTGGATCTCGGGCGACCCCTATAAGGAGAAGGTCTACCGCTATCTGCTCAGCGATGAAACCGGTGCGCACGCCTACATCGTCTTTAAACCCGAAGGCGATGGCGATGGGCGAAAGGCCGTCGTTCGCGACCTGGCCTATGACAGCCGGGAGGCGCTGTACGGTCTGCTCGGCTTCCTCTACCGCCTCGGCGCACAATATGCCTTTATCAGCGGCGTATTCCCAGACGAGATCGACTTCCGCACATTGGTGACCGAACCCTATCATGTCGCGCAGGAGGTTGTTTTTCACGGAATGTTCCGCGTGGTGGATGTGGAGCGTGCGTTGGCGCTGATGCGTCACCCGCAGGGCTGCGGCCGTTACGTTTTGAAAACTGCCGACGCTTTTTTGCCCGAAAACGACGGAACCTACGCCGTGGAATACGAAAACGGCGCGGCGGTGCTGGTGCAGCGCACGGAGGAAGCCCCCGACCTCGAAGTTGATGTGACGACCCTTGCGCAGCTGATGATGGGTTATGCCGACCTCAAGACGCTGGCGATGCGCAAGGATGTGACGATCCACGGCAATCGGGAAACCCTGAGCGCCGTATTCACCCGCAAGGAGCGCTATTTCAGCGATTATTTCTGACACAAATAATAGCCGGACCCCGCACCGAAAACGGAACCGTTTCGGTGCGGGGTCTGTATGTTGGTTTTACCGGAGGTCGGTTTGCCCTGCCGCTCCCGCGGCGGGGCAAACCGGGGGCGCTGCGGCTCCCCCGGACCCCCTCG
>CAJJNQ010000062.1 GCA_905193155.1 uncultured Christensenella sp. | reverse complement strand
AGCACCCGCAAAATGCGCAGCGCGTAGTCCGTCTCTTTGGTGATGATCATGCTCCGCATCCTCTTTTCGCTTGCTTGTTAGTGCCATCATATCAATCTTGACAAAATTTGTCAAGATAATTTCCAAAAAAATATCGCTTTTATCATTTTTTCTTCCTTTGTCTTATTTTTCAATTGCACCTCAAAATCTCCCCTTCCGCTTGTGCATCTCACCCACAAATCCCCTGCATTTACCTTATTTTGTAATGTGTCGCCGCTGCAAACACCAAATGTGGCCCTCTCAAAAAGGAGCCTCGATTTTGCAAAATCGAGGCTCCTTTTTCTCTTACAGCGATAAAAGCAGCTCACTCAGCTTGCGTCCCGCGCTGCCCGCAAAGTCCTCCGCGCGGCGGATGCGCAGAAATGACGCGCCGTAGATCATACGCTCATTTTCAAGTTCCCCATCCTCGCCGAGGAAAATACCGAGCACGTGCACACCCTCGCGCCGCAGCTTTCGCACCTGAAAGCAGGTGTCTCGGATGGCGGCGTCGCCAACATAGCGCTCCGGCATACCGCTGCGCTTGCGGCCGCTGATCATATCATTCGGCAGGCCATCGCTGAAAACGATGACCACCTTATGTTCCTCGCGCCGTTTTTTGATGTCGAGTCCCGCCGCCGCCAGCGCAAGGCCATCGCGGTTGTTGGAGGTCGCGCGGTACTCAAGGATGCGCTGGTCCGCCTCGGGACGGTCGTCATAATTGCGAAAGCGCCGCAGCACCGTGTGGTTGCCGTAGGTGCAGTAGCTCATCACGCGGTGCGGGATGCCGATACCGCTCAGCGCACTGCTGAAAAGGTAGCTTTGCAGCGCCACCATGCCTTGCCGCACGGACTGCGAGCCGCTCGCGTCGATAAGAAGCTCCACCACAACGCTTGACTCGTCCTGCCGCACGATCTTTTCAAACAGCAGCGGAAACTCACAGCGTCCGACCCTCCACAGCGCCGCATTGTCGAGCGTGCCGTGGTCGGCGCGGTAGATCTCCGGCTCGCTGCGCAGGCTTAGCGCGTTGCGGAAGGCCTGCTCGATGCTGCGTCTGCCCTGCCGCGCCGCGTCCTCGTGCGTGCGCAGCATTTCAAGATTCTTCTCGTAGCTCGCGCGCAGCGACTGGGCGCGAGGGTCCGTGCCCTCGTAGGCTTCCTGCGCCAGCCCGTCGGTAAAGAGAAGCTTTCTCTCCTCGTGGATGCCGGTGCAGACGGCGCGCTCGATCTCGCGCATCGCCTGCTCGGTGCGAAAGCTCGGGCCAAAGTTGCGCTGCAAATATTCCGGCACCGACGCGAGCGCATCCTCCGGCAGCGTAAGGCCATCCGCCGAAGCCGCTCCCGCGCTTTCATATTTGAGCTCCTGCTCCTCGGTCTGCGTCCATTCGATCTCTCCCGGTTCGGCAAGCTCCTGCGCCTCGTCCGTCTCCCGCTCGGGAAAAACATCCTGGTCGTGGCCGGGCGCGAAGTAGCGCGTCAGGATTTTGTAGTACAAAAACGCCGCAAGATCGACCAACGCGCGGGCATCGGCGCAGGTTTCGCTGCGCCCCGAGATTTCTTCGAACAGGTCGAGCATCTCGTCAAAACCCGCAAGGTTTTTCAGCAACCGGCGATCCTCGACCGTTTCCGCGCCGGGAAACCTCTTTGCAAGGTCGTAAATATAGAGCCAGCCGCGCGAGCTGCGGCGGTATTGCAGCAGATCGCCGCGCAGGATCTCCCCCGCCGCCTGCCGCGCCATCGCGAAAACGCCGGGGCGCTCCGCCATGAGGTCAGCGCGCACCGCGCGCTCAAGGCACAGGTGCGCAGCAGGCAGCAGCACGTCCATATCATAGGCGGCGTAGCGATAGCGGCGCAGCCATAAATTGAGTTCATCCAGCCCAAAGCGCTTGTCCGCTCCGCCGAGCAGCACGCCCTCGTAAGCCGCGACCATACCGCCCGCGCGCGAAAAGGGCGCGCTCATGCGCTGCACATATTCAGGATAGGCTCGCTGCCTGTGATCCTCGGAAACGGTCAGAAACAGGCTCTCTTCTCTGCCAATGCTCACACTCTCGTCCCCTTACTGCGCAAAGCGCGTCATCACCACGTCGCGCACGAGCGCATATTCGTACTCGTCAAAGCACTTGTTCGTGATATTCACGGCGACAGCCTCGTTCGACGCCATGCCGTCGGTCATCAATCGCAGCGCCGCGATCATGCCGCGAAGATCGACAGAGTTGGTCGAGATCTCGCCGTTCACGGCCTTTGCGTTCAGATCAAGGAACAGCCCCACGCAGCGGCGGATGTTCTCCTCCGCCGCTGCCGGCACATCGGCGCGCAGCAGCTCGCAAAGCTGCGCTTCGTCGAGCGTCGGCATCCGGATGACCGTAAAGCGCGAGACGAGCGCCTCGTTCAGCTCGCGCGTGCCGGCGTAGCCGTAGTTCATCGTCGCGATGAAACGCGTCGCCGGGTGCAGCGGGATGCACTCATAGCCCGGCACGTCGATGAGGCGGCGGTAGTCCAGCACCGAATGAAGCACCGCGACCGCGTCGTTTTTCGCCATATTGATCTCATCGAGCACGCAGAACCCACCGTACTGCGCCGCAAGCGCGATGGGACCGCGGCGCAGCCGCACCTCGCCGCCGGTGAAGGTGTCGGTGCCGATGAGCATACTGCTGTCGGTATTCACATGGAACGAGGCGGTGAACACCGGGCGCGCGAAGAGCCATGCAAGGTTGTCCGCAAGGACGTTCTTGCCCGTCGCCTTTCCGCCTGCGAGCAGGAGATTCTCCCCCTGCAGCAGCGCGGCGACCGCCGTATCGAGCACCTCTTCGCCGATAAACTTCACCATCGGGCGCGCAACGCGTCCCTGCGCGGCCGCATCCACGCTCCACTGTTCTTTGAACCGCTCCAGCCGGAGCGCAAGGTCTTCTCTCATGATATAATATTCTCCTTCTGCTGTGGGCCTCCGTGCGCGGCCTATCTATCGGAAAAAAATTATAGCCCCGGCGGGGAAAAAAGTCAATTTTTAATCGGGAATTTTCCCAGTTCTCCGTTGAATTCTGTAGAAAAGCATTATATACTGACAAAAAGAGTTAAATTTTACAGGAAAAGCAGTGCTGGGGGAGAAAAATGAAGCTTTACTTTCAATATGGCGCGCTGATCGCTGTACTTTCACAGATTTATTTCGCTCCGCACGAGAATTTTGTGGCACCGCTTTCGCTGGGATTGGTATTGCTTGGGATTACGATACGAGATGAGTTGATAAAAAAGCCGGTAATACTTGCTGCTATTGCGGGAGTATTTGCCGCTGTGCTGCGGCTGATAATGATGTTGTACTCAGGCAACAATGCGGATGTTATCTCTGTTATTCTCGATAGTCTGGTCATTTATATCCTCTATGCGGCGCTTTATCAATTCCTCAGCGGCGTGATGGGAGAAGATTATCTGCCGGACATGCTCTTTACCATGCTGATGGCGGACTTGATCTCGAACCTTGTCTCGCTGGCCATCTGCAACAAAATGAGCGACGAACGCGCGGCGTGGCTGCTCGTTATTGCGGCGATTCGTTCTGCGCTCGTACTTGCGATCTCACAGAAAAATCGCGAGGTGCAGTACGAAAAGCTTACAAGTTTTGCGGCCAACATCTATGCCGACATCTTTTTCCTGCAAAAGTCAAAAAAGCAGCTAGATGAGATGACCGCACGCAGTTTCTCAATCTATCAAACACTGCCGCATGAAAGCCCACTGCGCCAGCAGGCCCTTTCGCTGGCTAACATGGGCCATGAGGTGATGAAAGACTACAGCAACATTGTCAGCGGACTTGCCAAAGCCATTCAGGTCACACAGCAGGAATCACCCATGCTGCTCTCGCAGATTTGCCGGATATTGGAGGCCGGCACACGTGAAACGATTGCCCCCGCACGTCTCCACATCCATTTGGAGGGTGATATTTTGATTGAGGGATACTACGACTTTTTTATCGTACTCAATAATCTTATTATCAATGCTGCACAGGCGGGCGCGCATCAAATTACAGCCGAGCTTACTGCCAAAAACCGCAGCATCGTCATGCGCGTGGCTGACGATGCAGGGGGCATTCCCGACGACATATTGCCTCATATCTTTCAGCCTGGCTTTTCCACTAAGTTTGATGAGCAGACTGGTGTGCCATCCCCAGGGCTGGGGCTATGTCATGTCAGAGATATTGTAAACAAATGGAACGCACAGATCAGCGTGGAGAGCAGCGTCCCTGAGGGGACAACTTTCCGCGTGGACATTCCGTCACTTTGAGAGGAGAGTGCCACATGAATATGAAACGAATTCTGATTGTGGATGACGACAGTTCTGTCGGCACGATGCTCAAATTTGTCATTGCTCGCGAGCAGCTTGGCGAGGTGGTTGCAACAGTAACAGATGAAGAGCAGGCAGTGGATGAGATTTTATTCTACCAGCCCGACATTGTACTGATTGATCTGCTGTTTCCGCACACCGATGGAATACGCATTATGAAACGAGCCATGTCGCGCGGCGCCGGTAGCCATTTTATCATGATCTCGCAGGCGCATGATAAGAACATGGAGGAAATGGCCTACAAGGAAGGAATCGACTTTTTCGTTCATAAGCCCATCAACGTGCTGGAGATCCGCAAGGTGCTGCAAAATGTCATTCAGATCATGGAAATGGAGCGGATGCTTTCCGCTGTGCGGCAGGCTGTGACGCCTGCCGCCGCTGGACCTGCTGCGGATGACAGCGAGCAGCGCCTGCGGGAGATTTTCGCAGATATTGGGATACTCGGCATGACGGGAAGCAGGGAAATCGCCGCTGCCGTGCGCTATCTGCGCAGCCGTCGCCGCCATACGAGACAGGAATACCAGCTCTCCGACGTATATCAGCATATTGGCTATGAATTATATGGCAGCGAATGCGATGCCGCGCGGCAGAAGGGTATTGAGCAAAAGATCCGCCGCGCTATCCAGAAAGCACAGAGCCACTTGGCTGCGCGCGGCAGCGAGGACTTTTATGATGAGATATTCACCGAGTATGCCTCGCGCCTTTTCGATTTCGGGCAGGTGCAGCAGGAGATGCGAATGCTGCAGGGAAAGGGTTCACAGTCTGGAAAAATCAACACCAAGAAGTTTTTTGAGGGAATTTTACTAAAACTGGAAGACTGACGCCGAATTTTTTGGAAGGTTTTTGAAGGTTTTTGAAGTTTGCACTTACTATGTAAATTGATGATGGAGGGCGGAAGCGCTTGCTGCGCTTCCCGGATGGAGCATGAAGAACATAGAACACCGTGCCGCGGCATACAGCCGCCTTGCATGGGCCAAGTTTGTTTTGTGCAATCTGGTTGGCATTTTCGTCTTTTTTGTCACAGTACCCTTTCATGGGACGCATACGATTCCACTGGATGTGTTCTGCCAGCTTGCCGCTGCCCTGGTTGGGCCGGCTCAGCGTTGGCTGGTGCTGGGTGTATGTGTGGCAGGGGCGCTGCTTCCGTTCGCAAAAAAGAACTGGAACAGGAGCGCGACAAGCACGATCTTCACGCTTTTCAAGCTTTTCGGCGCGGCCTGTGCGGCTATGTATCTTTTCGGCTTCGGCCCAAAGGAATGGCTGGAGAACGGATCGCTGCTGCCCTTTCTTTTTTCACTGGGGCAGTCGTTGACATTCCTGGTCCCCATTGGCTCTATCTTCCTTGCCTTTCTGACGAATTACGGGCTGATGGAATTTGTCGGCGTGTTTGTCCGCCCGCTCATGCGGCGGATCTGGAAAACACCGGGGCGCTCAGCCATCGACGCGGTAGCCTCCTTTGTCGGCAGCTACTCCGTCGCGCTTCTCATCACCGATGAGCTTTACACGAAGGGCGCCTACACAAAAAAGGAAGCGGCTATCATTGCGACCGGCTTTTCCACCGTGTCGTCCACTTTTATGATCACAGTGGCAAGCACTCTGGGATTGATGGACCGATGGAATCTCTACTTCTGGTCCACGCTGCTCATCACGTTTATTGTTACGGCGGTCACGGTGCGGATGTATCCGCTAAACCGCTTTCCTGATGAATACAGGGAAGGCGTGCAGCCGCAGCCCGAGTGTCCGGTCACGGAACGCCGAATACATACGGCGTTGGATACGGCTCTTGCCGCTGCGGAACAGAGCGGCAGCCTGCCGGAAAGCATCTGGAAAACCTTCCTGAGCGGCTTGCAGATGGCCTGTACCATCGTGCCGAGTATCCTTTCGGTCGGCCTGATCGGAATGCTGCTGGCAATGTATACTCCGCTTTTTCGGATCATAGGTTATCTTTTCTATCCCTTTGCCGCTCTCGTGCAGTTGCCCGAAGCTCTGCCGGCGGCGCAGGCGCTGGCCACCAGCATTGCCGAGATGTACCTGCCGTGTGCGTTTGTCATGGATTGCTCGCTGGCCACGCGTTATGTTGTAGCAGTAGGCTGCATTTCGGAGCTGCTGTTTTTCTCGGCGGTCATTCCCTGCATTCTTTCCACCAGCATTCCTGTCAAGGTGCCGCAGATGCTCTTCATCTGGGTCGAGCGAGTGATCCTCTCGGTCCTGCTTGCCGGTGCGGCGGCATTGATCCTGTTCTGATGACGACCGGGCAGGGAGCGTATGTGCAGGGAAACTCTCTTGGATTATTCAGGTGCGTATGCGCCTGTGTAATTAACTATTTTATGAGGAGGAACACCCATGAAAAAGCTGTTGAGTCTCATTCTTGCACTTGCTATGGTCCTTGCCCTTGTTGCCTGCGGCAGCAAAACCACCGAGGATCCCAGTACGACCGGCAACGGTGATACCCCTGATGCCGACCCCATTCGCATCGGCTTCTTTGCCCCTGTTTCTGCCGCCTCTGCTGCCGCGGACGGCCAGAGCGCCGAGCAGTCCGCCAAACTTGCGGTCAAGCTGATCAATGAAGCGGGCGGCATCAACGGCCGCAAGGTCGAGCTTGTCAACTACGATGACGGTCTGGATACGGCGGAAGCTGCCAACATTCTGGAAAAGCTTACTACCGTGGATAATGTTGACGCTATCGTATCCGGTTCCTACTCCGGCCCCACCAAGGTTGCCGCTCCCATCTGCCAGGATGCCGGTATCGTGATGGTCTCCGCCTATGCCGTTCACCCGGACGTCGTTAACGCGGGCGACTATATCTTCTCCCAGTCCTTCCCCGGCGCGGTTCAGGCCACCGCTGCCGCGCAGTTTGCTGTCGGCGAGCTGAAAGCCAACCGCATTGCCATCGTTGCCGTTGATCTCGACTTCGGCAAGGAGCAGGCTGCCTACTTCAAGGCACAGGCTGCCAAGCTTGGCGCGGAGATCGTTTCCGAAGACTACATTGCGATCTCCGATAATGACATGACCTCCGTCATTACCAAGATCAAGGACGAGAAGGTCGATCTCATCTATATGCCCAACTACTATGCACACGCCTCCGAGGTCTGCCGTCAGGTCGCCCTTCAGGGTCTCGACGTCAAGATCCTCGGCTGCGAGGGCGCTGACTCCTGGCAGCTGCTTGAAACCGCCGGCGAATATGCCAAGGGCCTCTACATCACCACAAACATGAACCGTGACGACGCCAACGAAGGCACGCAGGCTTACATCAAGAACTATCAGGCGGAATATAAGATGGAACCCGATATGGTCGGCGCTTCTGTGTATGATGCGTTCCAGGTCCTCTTTGCCGCGTTTGAAAATGTCGGCACCGATCCTGCCGCTATGCGCGACTACATTGCGGGTCTGAAGGACTTTGACACGGTTACCGGTACGCTGATGTACTACACCAGTGCGGGTTCTGCCGTCAAGCCTGTTCAGATCCAGCAGGTCGGCGATGATATCCTCTTCCACAGCTATGGCATCATCGATGACATCAACATCATCGACGGCGACAAGGTCGAAAAGGTCACTTATTAAGTTACAGGGGGAAATGCCCCTCTCCTGCACAGCCAAAGGAGCGGAGGCGTCATAACGGCGCCTCCGCCCTTCTCTAATTCCAACGATTGGGAGGGAACGTCCTATGTTCCTGCAGCAAGTCATCAACAGCCTGATGATCGGCAGCCTTTACGCCCTTACGGCGATGGGTGCAACGCTGATCTATGGCATTCTCGGCATACTGGATATTGCCAATGCAGGCGCTTATCTGCTGGGAGCCTATGTGGGTTACTATGTCTACACGGCGACCGGCAGCCTCGTGCTTGCCTTTCTTGTGGCAATGGCAGTTATCGGACTGCTCGGTGTGGTTTTACACCGCACGATCTACGGCCCTATTCTTGCCAAGCCGCGTACACTTTCTATCATTCCGCTGGTCGCGGCGGTCGGCCTTTTTACCGTCAGCAGCGACGCAGTGCGTCTAATCTGCGGCGCCGGCACCAAGGCATATAACTTCCGTTTCCCAGTGGATGTGATTCACCTTGGCAGCGTCTCAATCCAGACGAACTGGATTTTGATTTTTGCCCTTACGGCGCTTTTGCTTGTGATTCTCTGGATCATCCTGAACAAAACGAAAATGGGGCTTGCGTGGCGTGCCACAGCAGAAGACCCTGATATTGCCCGCGCCTGCGGCGTGAATACGAATTCCGCAATGGCACTATCTTACATTTTAGGCTACGGTTTTGCCGCGGCCGCCAGTATCATGACCGGCATTCTCTACAATTCCATCACGCCTGCGCTCGGTGAGGTTCCGTCGTATAAGATGCTGGCTATCATTGTGCTCGGTGGCCTTGGCAATCCGCTCGGTACTGTGGTCGCGGGACTGATTATCGGTTTTGCCGAGGTCATGCTTTCGACCTATACCCAAATTCCCATTCCGAAGGACGCCATCGCATTCGTTGTCCTGATTATCGTGCTGCTGATCAAGCCATCCGGTCTCTTCGGTCAGCGCAACAAGGTTTAAAGGAGGGGTAACGATGAGTGCTTATCTATATTCTATCGGTGCAACAGCCGCTATCTTTACTCTGCTTGCCTTGTCTCTGAACATTATCACTGGCTACGCCGGACAGGCAATGATGGGTCATGCGGCTTTCTTCGGTATCGGCGCCTATACAGCCGCCATTCTGACACAGACATACCATGTGAACTTTTTCCTTGCGCTGCTTATTGCCATGCTGTTTACCGGCGCGTGCGGCGCGTTGCTTGGCCTGATCTCCCTGCGATTGCAGGCTGACTTCCTTGCCATCACGACCATCGGCATCAACTTTGTTATGGTCGCGCTCTTTAACAACATGAGCATTACCGGCGGTTCGCTCGGTCTCACGATCCTCAAGCCGATGCTTTTTGGCACAAAAATGGGCAACCGCCAGTTCTTCTGGCTGACATTTGTCGTTATTGTCGTTGTGTGTTTGCTGATCATCAAGATGCGCCGCTCATGGTTCGGCATGGCGCTGGCTTCCATCAACAATGATTCCGCAGCGGCCCGCTCGTTCGGCATTGATGTGAGTCGCTATCAGATCCTTACATTTATTATCGGTACGGTAATCGCAGGGCTTGCTGGCGGCATTTATGCCCACCGTATGGGCTATATCTGTTCGTCCGACTTTGCGTTCGTCATCTCTATCCAGATTCTCTCGATGGTTGTTATCGGCGGTATTGGGACCATTCGCGGACCGATTTTCGGCGCGCTGCTGCTGACATTCCTTCCTGAGGCACTCCGCTTTGCGGACAACTACCGCTCCTTTGTATATGGCACGCTGCTGGTACTTATGGTGCGCTTCATGCCCAGCGGCCTGATCGGCGACAACAGCCCAATTGTAAACGGCTGCCGGAAACTCCTGCAGAGGATCACAGCAAAAAAGGAGGCGGATAAGGAATGAAGGAACTAATGCGTATTGAAGGGCTGAAGATGTACTTCGGCGGTCTCAAGGCTATTGACGGATTGGATCTCACCATTAATGAGGGAGAGACCCTCGGCATCATCGGCCCAAACGGCGCGGGTAAGACTACGCTGTTCAATGCCATTTGCGGCGTTTATAAGCCAACCGACGGCAAGGTCATTCTCAAGGGGCAGGAGGTGCAGGGCCTTCCTGCGCACAAGATGGCGCGCATGGGCATTGCCCGCACCTTCCAGATTTCCAAACCGCTGGCGGATCTGACGATTCTCGACAACGTAATTGCCGCTGCCGGTGTGCACGAGTACACCGGAATGCGCTCCTACTTCCGCAAAAGCCACACCAAGGAGGTAGTGGATAAGGCGGAGGCTGTGCTGACAGAGACTGGGTTGATCAAGCTGCGGGATAAAAAGGCGAGCGATGTGTCGCTTGGCTATCTCCGTCGGCTTGAGATCGCCCGTGTGCTTGTTACTGAGCCGGAACTTATTATGCTTGACGAACCCTGTGCGGGACTCTCCAACTTCGCTATCAACGAAGTGACGGAGCTTGTGATGAAGCTCAAAGCACAGAAAAAGAGTATCGTCCTCATCGAGCATAACCTACCCATTACGATGAAGGTTTGTGACCGTATTATGGTGCTCAGCTATGGCAAGAAGATTGCCGAAGGAACGCCGGAAGAAGTTAAGAACAACAAGCAGGTCATTGAGGCCTACCTTGGCGAAGAGGAGGAATAACCATGCTGGAGATCAAAGATCTGTTTGTGTCCTACGGAATGATGGAAGTCCTCCACGGTATCAGCCTGAATGTTCAAACCGGCGAATTGGTTTCCGTCATTGGCCCGAACGGGGCGGGCAAAACCACACTGATTAAGACCATTATGGGACTTGTTCAGCCCAAGAGCGGTGCCGTGCTCTATGACGGACAAGACATCTCCCATATTCCTGCCCATAAGCGCGCGGAGATGGGTATTGGCTATGTGCCGGAAGGACGTCATGTTTTTGGACGGCTGACAGTGGAGGAGAACCTTGCCATTGGCGCTTATAGCTCCAAGGACAAGGAAAAGCTAAAAAAGAACATTGAAATGGTCTATGACATTTTCCCGCGTCTCGGTGAACGCCGTGAGCAGCTGGCCCGCACAATGTCTGGCGGTGAGCAGCAGATGCTTGCGATTGGCCGTGCGCTGACTCTTTCACCCCGCCTGCTGCTGATTGACGAGGTCTCTATGGGCCTGATGCCCATCATGGTCAACACCTGCTTCAAGGTCATCCATGATCTAAACAAGAACGGTATTACTGTACTTGTCGTCGAGCAGAACGCCAATAAGGCGCTCAAGGTAGCGAATCGCGGCTATGTACTCGAAACCGGCAAGATCGTGCTGAGCGATACAGCAGAGAATCTGCGCGGAAACGATGTCGTGCAGAACGCCTACCTCGGCGCGTGAGCGA
>CAJJNQ010000061.1 GCA_905193155.1 uncultured Christensenella sp. | reverse complement strand
AGGATCAAACTCTCATATTTGATCTCTATTCGCTCAAGCTTTCGCTTTGCGTTTATTTCTTGTCCGTATTGGAATTGACTTAAAACTTTAAGTTCCTTGTCATTCTTTATGTATCGTTTTCAAGGTTCGCATATCGCCCGTTAAGAAGTTTGCCTCATCGCTGACGACTTATTCATCATACCAAATGTCGCTTGTTTTGTCAACACCTTTTTTGAAGTTTTTTTCGCTTTCTGTGGGCTCTTTCCCGATTTGTCCACAGAAAGCGCCTGAATCAAGCCATTTCCGTGGTTTCAATGATGCCGCCGCCCAGGCATTCTTCACCCTGATAGAGCACGACAGACTGTCCCGGAGTCACGGCGCGCTGCGGATTTTCAAAGGTAACCGTCGCATTGTCGCCCTGCATTTCCACGCGGCAGCGCTGATCCGGCTGGCGGTAGCGCACCTTAGCGGTGCATTCAAAGCTCTGCGCAGGCGCTTCTCCCGCGATAAAGGTCATCTGCGAAGCGTGCAGCACATTGGTAAACAGATGGCTGTCGTCCCCGCCCTGGCAGACGATGAGGCGGTTGTGCTCCAGATCCTTGTCGATGACAAACCAGGAGCGGCCGTCTCCCCTTCCGCCGATGCCCAGCCCCTTGCGCTGGCCGAGGGTATAGTACATCAGCCCGTCGTGATGGCCGACGATCTCGCCTTCGGGCGTAACCATATCGCCCGGCTGCGCGGGCAGAAAACCACTCAGGAATTTCTTGAAATTGCGCTCGCCGATGAAGCACACGCCGGTGGAGTCCTTCTTCTCTGCGGTATCCAGGCCGTGCTCGCGGGCGATTTGACGCACTTCGGCCTTGGTCAGGTGCCCCACGGGGAACATGGCGTTGCGCAGCTGTTCCTGTGAGAGCATATAGAGAAAGTAGGTTTGATCCTTATTGCTGTCCGCGCCGCGCAGCAGACGCATCCTTCCGTCCGTCTTGTCCAACCGGCAGAAATGCCCCGTGGCAATGCCGTCCGCGCCGTTTTTCATCGCAAAATCGAGGAAGGCGCGGAACTTGATCTCGCGGTTGCAGAGCACATCGGGATTCGGCGTGCGCCCACGCTGATATTCCTCCAAAAAATGTGAAAAAACGCGATCCCAATATTCGCGGGTGAAGTTAACGGTATAATAGGGAATGCCGATTTCGTCGCAGACGGCGCGCACGTCTTCATAATCCTGCGTGGCCGTGCAGAGGCCGGAATCGTCCTTTTCCTCCCAGTTTTTCATAAAAACGCCCAATACATCGTAACCCTGCTCCTTGAGAAGCAGGGCTGCAACGGACGAATCGACGCCGCCGGACATGCCGACGATGATGCGCTTTGCCATAATTTCATTTACTCCTTGAACATTGGGGTGGAAAGATAGCGCTCGCCCGTATCGGGCAGCAGCGCGACAATGGTCTTGCCCGTCATTTCCGGGCGTTTGGACAACTCAACCGCCGCCGCCAGCGCCGCGCCGGAGGAAATGCCGCACAGCATTCCCTCTTCCCGCGCCAGCTCCCTGCCGAAGGCATAGGCTTCTTCGGTGGAAACCGTCATCACTTCATCCACAACCGACGGATCGTAGTTGCCGGGGATAAAGTTCGCGCCGATGCCCTGAATGCCGTGCGGACCGGCCTTTCCGCCGGAGAGCAGCGGCGATTCCGCAGGCTCCACCGCGACGACTCGAACGCCGGGCTTATGAGATTTAAGCACCCGGCCCGTGCCGCAGGCCGTACCGCCGGTGCCGACGGTGGCGACGAACACATCCACTTTCCCCTCGGTATCGGCCCAGATTTCCTCCGCCGTGGTCTCGTGCGCGGCAGGGTTGGACGGATTGTCAAACTGAGAGGGCATGAACGCGCCGGGGTGCTGCCGCATCAACTCTTCCGCCTTACTCACCGCACCGCTCATGCCAAGAGTCGCATCGGTCAGCACGATCTGTGCCCCCATCGCCGTCAGCAGTGCGCGGCGCTCGACGGACATGGAGGCGGGCATGGTCAGCACCAGCGGATAACCCTTGCAGGCAGCCGCCATGGCCAGCCCCACGCCGGTGTTGCCGCTGGTGGGCTCGATGATGAGTGCACCGGGCTTGAGCGCCCCGCAGCGCTCTGCATCCTCAATCATGCGCAGCGCAACGCGGTCTTTGGCGCTGCCTACGGGATTGAAACGTTCGAGCTTGGCGACGACAGGATTTTCGCTCCCGTGCAGCGCCGCTATCTTATGCAGGCGCACCAGCGGCGTATGGCCAACCAGTTCCAGCGCACTTTCCGCAATCTTCATCTGAACCATCCTTCTTTCCGTCTCACAGGATCAGTCAACATATTCCGAATAAATGCCCTTATTGTCCGGTTCATCGGAAACAATGCGGTAAAGCACATCTCCGCTGTCAAAATCGCTCTGAATCAGCACAAGGCCCTTGCCCTTTTCGTAGAAGGCATAGCCCGATTCGCAGCTGACGACGACGGCGTCCTTCATCTTCACACCGCTGATCGTGCCGGAGTAATTAACGGCATAGACCCGACTGGCGCCGAGCATACCGCTGAACTTTGCGCCCACGACGCACTCCGCCGGGAGCATCAGCAGATCGGAGCCGCCCTCCTCCATCGAAGCATAGCGAAGGTTCCCCTGGTCATCCTGATAATATCCGTAAACGCCACCCACAGCGGCTTGATTGACCTCGTCATAGACAAACTGTGCAACCAGTATCTTCGTTGCCGCAGACGGTGCCCGTCCGGTGATCCAAATGGTCTGCTGTCCCTCTTCTTCCGCAACGATGCGGCGATTCTTCGCCGGTACAAAATCCGTCGCCGCGCTCTGTTCCGTCGTCCCCTCAATAAAGGGCAGCAACGCAGGGTCAATGGGCGTGGGGCTGGGGGACGGACTTGGCGTGACCGAAGGCTGCGTCTCTTCCGTCTGCGACGGCGTGAGGGTTGGCGTAGCTTCGGTCTGCTGCGTAGACGAAGGCTCCTCCGACCGCAACGAAATCTGCGGATTTCCCGCTACTTGCGTCATGTAATACACAAACAGCAGCACCGCAATCAGCAGCAGGGCGACCAGCACCAGCAGCACCACTGTCCCGGCGCGCTTTTTCTTCTTTGCCTTTTTCTGCTGCGTCTGCTGTGCGCGCTCCGCGCGGGAGGGCGCAGGGGCAGGCTCTCTGCGGCGGACAGGCTCCTGCGCGGATTGGTCGCGCACCGGCCTTGCGGGCTGCTGCGCGCCTTTCAGAAGCGCCGCTCGGAATTCATCCACCGTCTGGAAGCGATTCTCGGCATGCACCGCCATGGCGCGCAGAATGGCCTCCTCGGCATAGGCCGGAATGCGGATGCCCAACTTGGAGGGCGGCACCAAAGTATCGTTCTCCAGGCGGTCGAGCGCTTCGGGCGGAATGCGTCCGGTGAGCGTGCGGTACATCGTCGCGCCCAGCGCATAGATATCGGTCCAGGGACCCTGACGGCCGTGTGAGCGATACTGCTCCTCCGGCGCATAACCGGGCTTCAAAATGACGGAGACAGACTGCTGCTGCACATTCTGCACATTCAGGTTCATCGATTGCCGCGCCGCGCCGAAATCAATCAGCGTCACCTGCCCCGACGTGGTCAAAAAAATGTTGTCGGGACTGACGTCTCGGTGCAAAAGTCCTGCGGCGTGCACCGTGCGCAGCGCATCCATGACCGGCAGCAAAATTCCCAGCATTTTTTCAAAAGGCACGGGCTTGCCGCCGCTGCGCACCAGGTACTGCTTGAGCGTGATGCCTTCCAGGTAGTTCATCACCAGGTAGGCCGTGCCGTTTTCGGTGAAAAAATCGCGCACGCCGACAATATTAGGGGAGCCGTCAAAGCGCGCCAGCGTGCGCGCCTCCTGCAAAAAGGACTCCAAGCCGTCGGCAAAGCGCTTGGCGCCATCGCCGGAAAAAGGAACCACCATGTTGCTGCCCGGCGCGCGGGAAGCGCAGTCCTGTGGAAGATATTCCTTAATGGCAAGCTTGATGCCCAGCACCTGATCCCTCGCGATATAGGTCGTGCCGAACCCGCCGTGACCCAGGCCCCGCCCGACGAGATATTTTCCCGCCAGCACGGTTCCCGGACGAAGATAATGCGGGGCCAAAGGCGGCGTACCCTCGCGATAGCCGCAATAAGGGCAGACTTCCGCGTCCCCCTTTTCCTGCATACAGCCAAGACAGATTGAATATCTGCTCAAAAGTCTTACACCGCCCTAACTTGCCGAAATGCTCCGCCCGCTCCATGCGTCGGAGAAAAGCAAACTCAAACCTCTTCCCAGCAGAACTGTTCGCCGCACAGCGGCACGAACACCAGCGCCGTATCACTGATCTCCACGCGGTCATAGGGGCACAGTTCCTCCGGCCCCATCAGCTCTCTGCCGTTGAGATAGATAATCGCCTTGCCCTCGCCGGGAATGATGTGGAAATCCCGGTTGCGGGGATTATAGGACACCACGCCGTTGGTATCGCGGGAAATGCCCACGTCCCCCTTCAGGCAGATGTCCATCGCAGACGAACGCCCCAGCGTATTGCGCTCGGCGTGAATTTCAAAGGTCTTGCCCTTATTGGGGCCTGCGATTTCGACCAGCCAGCCCACGGGCGGGTTGACGCCGGTCTGCTGCTCCAGCTTGGCCACGGTGACGGGATCCTCGTCCTGCGGCGCGGGCTCCGCCGGGGCATAAAACATTTCGTCCTGCACGGGAGCCGCCGGTTTTCTGACCGGTTCTTCCGCACGGACCGGCGCGGTTCTCTCCACCGGCGCGGCTGGTTCCGCATAAGCGGGACGCACATCCGGCGCGCGGCGGCGGGCAGGCGCCTGGATCGGCTCCTCCGCATCCGCATCGTTCAAGCCATAGGCCTTATCCACCTTTTCATCGATTGGGGATTTGGCCACGGTCATTTCCTCGCCCAGACCCGCCGATCTTGCAAAGCAGTGCGGGCAGGATTCATATTTGCTCGGGTCGTAATAGTGCCCGAATTCGCATCTGACATATTTTTTCATGATTCTCTTCCTCCATCAGCCGCGTTCCGGGGCCTGATCGTTTACCTCAAAGAGAATATGCTGATCCACCAGATAGAAGCGGTCGCCGCTGTGCAGATCCGCCGCGTCGCCGTCCTCCAGCCTGCGCCCGTCCGCAAGGAACGTGCCGTTGCCGGAATAGTTTTCCAGCGTGAAACAATCGCGCTCCGCGTCGTAGCGCACCGAGCAGTGCACGCGGCTGACGGTATCGTCCTTCTCGTCGAACACGAGCTGGCAGCGCTGCGGATCGCGGCCGAAGAACACGGTTTCGCCGTTCAGCGCAATCACCGCGCCGGCATAGGTTCCCTTGATGCCGATGATGTAGCCCTGCTCCTTTTTCGGCAGGAAGCTCTGCTTCAAGCTGCTCACGCCGCCGCGGCGCTTGACGAACATATATCCCAGCACGCCCGCAAACGAAAGCGCTGCCAGGATGAACACCACCAGCCAGAACACGCCCCAGGCGGAAGTCCTTCTGGCGGGCTGTGCCTCCGGGGTTGCCGTGACCTCCGGCGTTGCGGAGGGTTCCGGCGTTGCGCTCTCGGTCTGCTCCGGGGTCTGCGTCGTGCCCGCAACGGTGGGCACCGCCATTTTGACGCGAATGCCCAGAGAATCGAGCGCGTCCAGCGCTTCCTCAATGCGGATCGCGCCGTTGATGCCCTCGGTATCGTTCATCTTCATCGACGCCACGCCCACGACATAGCCGTTCTTGTGCAGCAGCGGGCCGCCGGAGTTTCCCTGATTGATAGCCGCATCAATCTGATAATATCTAACGCCGTTCCAGTTGGCGGTCTTGGAGATAATTCCCTTGGTAACCGTCACATCCTCCGGGTAGGAGGTCAGCGTATTGCTGATGTCGTTGGTGGGATAGCCCAGCGCGTACACATCATCGCCGGTCTTGACCATATTCTCAGTGCCCAGCGGCAGCGGCTCGGCTTCCACCGGCGTTTCCAGTTTGAGGATAGCCAGGTCGCGGTCGGTCAGCGCCATGGCGACCTCGCACTTGATCTCCTTGTCCTGATCCATCCAAATATACACGCCGTTCTCGTTTTCGGAAACGACGTGATAATTGGTCAAAAGATACGTCACCGGCGACTGCTCGCCCACGGCAAACGTGCTGCCGAAGGAAATCACCGCGCCGGAAGCGTCCTTCGTCACCACGCGGAACACGGAATGCTTCGCTTCGTCCGGGCCAAGGGTTTCCTCCGCATGCACCGCGGGCGCAAAAACGGTCAGCAGCATGAGCGCCAGAACCAGCGCAAATGCGGCAAATCGTCTGATTTTATTCATAAACCGATCTCTCCTGTATTACACCGGGTCGCAGTAAAGCATGACCAGCGTCACGTTGTCCTGCTTGCGCTTATCCTTGGCCAGCACCGCACGCAGCAGCTCGTCCTGCGCGCTGCAGCCCTGAGAGGACGCGATGATCGAGTTGATCTCCTGCAAGGACAGTGTCTTGAACAGACCGTCCGAGCAAAGCAGCACGCGGTCGCCGGGCTTGAGCGGCACGGGTTCGATGTTGTAATCCACCAGCTCCAGCTTTTCGATGCCGACAAAGCTGGTCAGGTGCGCGCGCTCCGGGTGGTGCTGCGCTTCCTCCAGCGTCATCCGTCCGGCCTTGACCTCCTCCATCAGTTCGGAGAAATAGTTGTGGTCACGGTTGAGCTGGTAGGTCTTGCCTTTGCGGAACAGGTACAGATGGCTGTCGCCCACGGAGACAAAGCGCAATCCGTCGGGCAGAATCGACGCCGCGATCAGCGTTGTGCCCGCCATCGCGCCGTTTTTGCCCTGGAACGCGCCATAAACCGCGCTGTTTGCGGCATAGACTGCATCCACCAGCGTATTTTCCTGCACCTTATCCACGGCAAGATAGGCGCGCATGAACTGAATCGCTCCCATATTGGCGGCTTCTGCGCCGTTTTCCATGCCGCCCATGCCGTCGCAGACCACCGCCATGACGCCGTGGTCGCGCACAACCAGCTCTTCTTCCAGGGGCGTGATGGCAAAGGCGTCCTGCTGCTGCGGGCGCTTGCCGATATCCTGTGCGTTGCCGATGCGCAGCGTCAGCCCGCCCACAGCCGCGCTGCCGGAGCCTTTATCCTCCGGCTTGACCAGGCGCAGCGGGGGCTTGCCCACCGTAACCGGCTCGTCATCCTCCGCATTGCTCTTCGCATCAGCCGCAGGCGAAACCGTCGTCGGTTCGTCATCCTGCCCCAGGGGCGTGAACTTGACCTCCTGCGCAGGCTCCGCCGCAGCGGGCACATCGGCCGCAGCATCCGTATCTCCGCCGTCCTCTTCTTCCGTCAAGTCGAAGTCGTCGTCTGTCTCCGGCGCAGGGTTTCTCTTCCCCATCACAGCGTTGCAGACCATCAGGGCAATGCTGCCTAGAACGCCTGCGCCCGCAATGACGAGCAGGATCAGGATTTGATTGGGCATAAAAATTGCCTCCTTAATATACAAACTTACTTCTCCATTATAGGGCAAGCACCCAAAATATGCAATCACATCGCGCGGCGGCGGGTGTTATGTTTTCAATTTGGCAACATCTTCCGCAATGTCGCGGGCGATCTCTTCCGCCGGACGCCCCGCGTCGATCACCACCACGCGCTCCGGGTGCTCGGCGGCAATGCGCAAGAACCCTTCCTGCACGCGCCGGGCAAAGGCCTCCCCCGCGCTCTCGATGCGGTCGACTTCGCCGCGGTTCTTCACGCGCTGTGCCGCGTCTTGCTCCGAAAGCGTCAAAAGATAGGTGCGCTCCGGCATACAACCGTCCACCGCCTCGCGGTTCAGCGCTTCCACACGCTCCGCGCCGATCTGCCGCCCGTAGCCCTGATAGGCCACGGAGGAATCAATAAACCGGTCGCACAGCACCACCTGCCCGCGCGCCAGCGCCGGCAGGATCACCGCACGAACATGCTCGGCGCGCGCCGCAGCATAAAGATACGCTTCCGTCATATCTTCCATGACGCTGGCGCGGTCGAGCAGCAGCTCGCGGATCTTTTCCGCCACGGCATTCCCGCCCGGCTCGCGCGTCACGACGACGGAGCGCCCCTCTTTTTCCAACGCTGCCTTCAGCAGCTCGATCTGGGTGGTCTTGCCCGCACCGTCCCCACCCTCAAAGGTGATAAACATGCTTTTTCCTCCTCACAACAGCAGCCGCCTCAATTCGTCCGCACCGCGCACGACAAAGGCCGCGCCGCTCTGTTCCAGCTCTTCCACGCCGCCAAAGCCCTGCGTCACGCCCAGGCCGTCCACGCCGTTGGCGCGCGCACCTTCCATGTCGAACCGGCGGTCGCCCACCATGGCGGCATTGCGGCCGAGCTTTTCCACAATCTGACGGATCATGTCCGGCTTGTTGTCCTTGGTGTCCTGCAAGGAGGGCGTCACCAGCATCTCCACGCAGTCCATCAGCCCTTCGCGCTCCAGGATTAGACGGGAGAACTTTTCCGGCTTGCCCGTCGCCACTGCCACATGAACCCCTGCCGCATGCAGGTCGCGGATCAGCTCCTTCATGCCGGGATAGGGTGTGTATTCGTAAACTCCTGTGCTCTGATAGCGCACGCGGTACTGCCGCACGGCTTCCTCCGCCATCGCGTCATCCATGCCGTAATATTCCTTGAACGCGGCGTGCAGCGGCGGGCCGATAAATTTGCGGATGCGGTTGAGATCGTCGCTGGGATAGCCGACCTGCTCCAGCGCATACTGCACCGAGCGGATCACGCCGTCGGAAGTATCCATCAGCGTACCGTCGAGATCAAAGATCACCACATCGTAGCGTCGCACAGCGACAGCGACCTCGCCCTCGTCATTCAAGCCGAAGAGCGAACCGCCCGCCTTCTGCGCCGCGCACATCGCGTCAATGACGTTTTGTCCGATGATTTCGCCCGGCACGCACAGCGGGATGCCCGGCGGATAAATGCCGATGCTTTCCGCCGCAATGGCGCCCACAGCGTTTTCCAGCTTCACATACGCCGTCTGCCCAAAGGCCGCCTCTCTGGGCCATGCGGCACGAACGCCGTAATGCAGACCGGGCTCCTCCACCTTCGGCGCTTTCCCGTGAGGAAGCTCCAGCATCGCCTTTTTCAGCGCGTCCATATCCGCCTGTGTCGTCATCACGGACGGGATGCCGACGATGCGGCAGAAATCCGCCATCTCCACATCCACGCCCTGCTCGGCCAGCCGGTCGCTGACTTCAAAGCCGGTCAACCCTGTGCCGCGCACGTCGATCACCAATCGCGCCGGATCCACAGGATAGCGCGCATAAAACTCCTCCGTCATCGCAAAGCGCTCGTCTGCGAAAAGCTCTCTGCGCAGCTCCGCGCACATCTCTTCCAGCTTTTTCAGCTGATGCGCGCCGGTGCTCTCCATGTAATCCACGCATTCCTCCGACGAATGCAGCAGCACCGAAGAAGGGCTGGACGTTTCAATCATCCGCTGCAAACGGCGGATCTCACTTTCGCATTTGGCGTCCGCAGCGTTCAGCACGGCGCAGGGCGTGAGCGCAGGCAGCGTTTTGTGCAGGCTCTGCATCCAGAAATCCGCGCGCAAATCCCCTGCCGAAGGCAGACCCGCCCACGGGAAGTGCGCACCGTGCGCCTCGTCGATCAGCACCTTCATTCCGTGCGCATGCGCCGTTTCGACGACCTTGCGGATATCGGTCATTCTGCCGTAAAAATCCGGCCGGGTCATCAGCACCGCTTTGGCGGAAGGATGCTGCTCGATGGCGCAGCAAACGTCCTCCGCGCGGATATCGGTCAACTTCATCTCCTCGTCCCAAACGGGATCGACGGGGATTGGCCGGATGCCGCCGAGCACGCAGGCAGACCATGCGGAAAGGTGCGCGTTGCGCGCAAGGATCATCTCTCCGCCCCTTGCGGCGTAAAGGATCATCAGCTGCATCCCGCGCGTCGAGCCGCCAACGAGCGGAAAGCTGATCGCCGCGCCGTTGCGCTCCGCCAGCCGCCTGCCCAGCTCGAGATACGGCCCTTCCGGGTGATGCAGATTGTCGGTCATGCCCAATTCCGTCACATCCCACGCGCTTCCATCACCGAAGCGCATTTTGTTGCCGGGCATATGGAAACTCACGCGGCCGTGCATGTTTCGTAGCATTTGATCAATCGTCATATTTCCTCCTGAATACAAAAATCACCGCTCCAGAACGAAGCGGTGATGAATCAATTACTCCGCGCTGGTCTTGGGTTCCTTGAAGGCCGCGCGCACGCGAATGAGCTGCAACAAGTGATCGCTCGGCTGCAAGATCACGCGCTTATCCTGGCCATCGGTCAGATAAATGATCTGCACCGGTTTCAGACGGCGCGTCGGCAGCGTAAAGCGATCGGTGTGCAACTTGCATCCCTTTTCCACAGCGCTGATGCGGGTGATATCCGTAATTTCCAGCGTAAAAATATTTTTTTCTCGCGAACCGACCTTGCGCGCAATAATCAGCTCGGTATCCATCAGCGAATAGCGGTATTCCACAATTCTCTTGGAATAGATGCGGAACGCCCAGAGCACCAGCACAGCGAAGGCCAAAAATTCCATCCAGCCCTGCCCGGTCACTTCGCTCAGGAACCAGGAAAGTATGCTGACCAGAAATACGCCCAACACGATGAGCAATATATAGAGCACCGTTTCTTTTTTTGTCCCCGCGGGATATTTAACCAATTCCTGGTACATGCCTAAGATCGTCCTCCCAGAGATTCTCCAGCACATTGTACCGCAGTTTGCCTGTCAATGCAATGCCGGCGATGAATGTTTACACAGAAAAATGACCCCGTTCGGAAACGAGGTCATCCATTATGCATTGGATTTATCCTTTATGTCATTCAGGCGGCAAACATAGCGCCATCCTTTTTCCATCTTTTCCATTCTGCGAAAGCCGCATCCCTCAAACATCTTCTGCGATGCGAGGTTGAAATCGTAGATTTCCTGCACATAGATTTCGCTATATCCGATTTCTCGAGCGCGCTCGATCAGGCTATGAACCACACGCTTCCCGATTCCGCGACCGTGCAGATCCTTGCGCCCGATCACAATGGGCATATCTTCCCGCCAGAACGTCACGTCCCCAATCGGGTTCCACTCGCCGTTTTCCAAATATTCAATGATATACAGCTCTCCGTGTTTCCGCAGGTACTGATACATCCCTTTGATATTCTCCAGAGAATAGGGATTCACTGCGCCGTCCATCGGGAGCAGGATATCCGGATCGAGATACCATTCTCTTGCAAAGGCAACGTCCTCGCCTTCCAACTTTTTCAACCGAAGATTTTCTGCAATCAATCGCATCTCGGGTTGAACTACGCCTGCAATCGGCACTGCCCTCACCTCTTCCTGAAAATATATAAGAAAAGCCTGTCGTTTTACACGACAGGCTTTTCATGGAATCCGGCGATGAACT
>CAJJNQ010000060.1 GCA_905193155.1 uncultured Christensenella sp. | reverse complement strand
CCCTCCGCAGCCAACAATGACTTTGTTGCCGTGAAGGACGGCGGCGTGATCACCAACCAGTGGTGCAGCTCCTGCATTTCGACCGGCGAGTTCATCGATGGCAAGGGCGGCAACTGGAACAATGCTCCTGCGATTGCTAAGGCCAGTGTTACCAAGGACGGCGTAACCTACGACGTTTACACCTTCACCCGCGTTAAGCCTCTGGCTGCCGGCGCTATGACCGAGTGGAACGTCTGGAACTTCATCGGCATCAACAAGGATGCGACCAGCGCCGATATCCAGAAGGCCATCGACGCCGGTGCCATCAAGGCAACGGACGACACCATGACCCTGAACGTGCTGGTCGAGGCCGACGCCATCCAGGCGGAAGGCTTTACCGATGCCGCTGCGGCTTGGGCTGCCTTCAAGTAATAAGTAGAATCAACTGCACATCAGAAACACGGCTTGTGCCCCGCAGGGGGTGCAAGCCATGCGAGAGCACCCGGTTTTTTCCGGATGCTCTCGCATGGCCTGCAAACAGGCTCCCTTGAGGAAAGGAGAAACCCTATGAAGCGGAAACTGCTGATCCTGTCGCTGCTGGTGATCCTTGCCGCGCTGACCGCAGCCGGAACCCTGGCCTATTATACCGACAGCGCCCGCACGCACAACGTCATCACCTCCGGAAAGGTGGATATTGACCTGCTCGAATGGGCGGACGAGGCGCGCACCAAGCCCTTTAAGGATAAGCAAGGCGTGATGCCCGGCACAAAGGTCACCAAGATTGTCGAGGTCAAAAACACCGGCACGGGCGCGGCCTTTGTCCGCCTGCGCGTGGAAACCGAGGTTCTCAGCGCCGAGGGGCAGAAGATGGATCCCAAGCACGTCCGCCTGGACTTCAATCAGACCGACTGGATCCATCGGGACGGCTATTATTATTACGCCCACAGCCTGAAGCCCGGCGAAACCACCGTGCCGCTGCTGACCGCCGTCACCTTTGCCGCCGAAATGGGCAACGAATATCAGAACGCCACGGCCTATGTGAAAGTCAGCGCCTATGCCGTCCAGTCCGCCAACAACGGGGACGATCCCCTGAACGCGGAGGGCTGGCCGTCCGATGCGCTGCCGGAACCCACCGCAGTGCCGGAACCCACCGCAGTGCCCACCAATCCGCCGGAACCCACCGCGGTACCCACCGAAGAACCCTGAAGCGAAAGGAGCAAATGAAAAATGAACAAAGGTCATAAGCTGCTTTCTCTTTTGCTGTGCGCCGCCGTGCTGCTGACGCTCATCAGCCCCGCCGCGCTGGCCGAGGGGGAAACCCTCCCGGAGAATGAGGTTGTGCTCAGTAAGACCCCGGCAGCATCCGCTGCGCAGGAGGGAGCAAGCGGGGAAACCGCGGAAGAAACCCCCGCGCCGCAGGAATCCCAGGCGGCGGGCGAATCGCCGGAAACCACCCCGGCGGAATCTCCTGCGGAAAGCCCGAAAGAGTCTCCTGCGGAATCTCCCAAAGAGTCTCCCGCGGAATCTCCCAAAGAGTCTCCTGCGGAAAGCCCGAAAGAGTCCCCCGCGCAGACCCCTGCGGGGGAATTCACCATTTCCTATGATTACAACGGCGGCGCGGCGGGTGCGCAGCTTGTGCTGAAGGCCGAGCAGGGCGGTGAGAACGCCGCTCCGGCGCCCGCAGCCGAATCCGTTTCCGGCAACGGCGGCCAGACCATTGTGCTGGCGAACGCGCCCGTCAAGCCCGACCGCGACTTTGCAGGATGGAAATCCACCCTCAACGGCAAGCAGTATGCCGCGGGCGAAAGCTATAAAATTCAGGGCAACGATACGCTGGTTGCGCAGTGGAACATGCTGAGCGTCCTCCAAATCGACGTACAGCCCGAGGAGGGCAGCGCGCTGCTTGCGTGTAAAAAAACGATCTCCGCCATCAGCGAGGACGAGCAGGCGCTGGTCGAGCAGGCGATCTGCAACGCGCAGCCGACGACGGGCGATGCGCTGACGCGCTCCGCTTTTGAGCCGGAGGTGCTGGCCTCGGACGTGAGCTTTATCGGCGCAGACGGCAGCGCACACCAGCCCGCCGCGGGCGAAACCGTGCCCATGACCGTGACCGTGCCCGCGGGCGCGATGGAGGGCGAAGGCTTCTGGATGGTCTATCACCTGACCGAAAACAGCGAGGGCGGCTACATCGCGACCCCCGTGCAGTTCATGCCCGCCGATGCAAACGGCGCGTCCGTGCAGCTGGCTGCCGACGGTTTTTCGATCTACGCCGTGGCCAAGGTGCACGATACCGAGGGCGACGCCGTGGCCGAGGGCAGCGCGATTGAAATGCCCGTCGAGAGCAGCAAGGTGTTCTATTATAAGGACGATCAGTACAGCCAATATACCTACCACCGCTACACCTGGACCATCGAGGGCAACGACGACATCGTCAAGGGCTACGCCACGCCCATGAGCGACCTGACGGAGAGCCTCAACCGCTACCAGTACCCCTGGCTTTCCGTGGACGCCCTGCGCGAGGGAACGGTCACGGTCAAGCTCAACTACTATTATTACAACGGCACAGACTGGTGGCATCCCACCGAGACGGACTCCGGCAGCATTGCCTTCACCATCAACGTCACCGAGCCCACCGGCCTGCGCATCGTCAACAACATCGTCAAGGACGGCACCCTCACGCCCGTCTATGAAGAAACGGACGGCAGTATCCGCAAGGACCTTACCTATGTCTGGAGCGCGAAGTTCTTCCATACCGATAACAGCGGCGGCGAGACCGAGATCACGAACGAGGACAGCTCCATCGACCTCGATGCGGTCTATGCCGACGGCAGCCTGAACGTCGCCATCGATAACGGCGGCATACGCGAGGAAACCGATGTAAACGGCAAAGAGGTGCTGCACGTCACGACCTATACCGTCACGGCCTATGACGAGAACAAAAACGAAGTGGGCAAGGCCAGCCACCGCGTCGAGTTCGGCGGCAACGTATTGAACGGCAGCTTTGAATACCCTGCCATTCCGTCAGGCTCGACGAACTATGCCTTTGCCAACGGCACGCACCAGCTCTTCTGGCGAACCACTGCGCCGGGCCCGGACCACATGCTCGGCCAGGACGTGGAGCTGGGCAACGGTAACGCCGGCAACCCCTATTTGCAGGACGGTTCCGCCGCACACGGCGCGCAGTATGCCGAGCTGAACGCCGAGGCCACGGGCACGCTCTATCAGGACGTGCTGACTGCCCCCGGCGCGGAGCTTTCCTGGGGCTTCTCCCACAGAAGCCGCAAGTACACGGGAAAAAACACCATGTTTCTGATCATCGCATCCTCCAAGGACGGTGCAAAGATTGATACGCAGGCTCAGATCAACGAACTGATCCGCAACTACACCGCCGACGGCAAAACGGTTTCCTATGGCGGCGGCAGCTACACCCTGTGGAAGATGGAGGCCGACGTCTATCATTGGGAGAACCATTTCGGCTCCTATACCGTGCCGGACAACCAGTATGCCACGCGCTTCTTCTTCGCTTCCGCCACCGGCACGACGACGGGCAACCTGATCGACAACGTGACGTTCAACCAGGAGCAGCGCTATGTCATCGAATATTACTTGAACGGCACAAACGTGGAAAATAAGGTGAAAGAGCTCACCGAGATCAAAACGGCGGAGGTCAACACCGCCGTTTCCCCCGCGCATCTGGAAAGCATGAAGCAGGAAAACGCGATATTGACCGATTCCACCATCAACGGCGAGTCTTACGGCGGCGTGACGATGACCATACTGCCCCGCCCCGAGACCGATGCGCAATATCCGGACTGCCGAAACGTGCTGCGGCTTTACTTCGTCACCGGCGCCATCACCGTGCGCAAGGTCGTCACCATTGAGAACTGGGACGACCTGACAGACGCCGAGCGCAAGGAGCTGGGCTACGACAAGCCCTATGTCGCCAACTTTGAACTCTACGAGGGCGCGCCCGGCGCGGGGGGGAAGAAGGTCGCCAGCGCCTCCGTCTCCATCAACCTGATTGAACAGTCGCAAAAGACCGGCGTTGCGCAGTTCATGCAGCTGAACCCGGACGGTTCCGACGGTTCCAAAGAACCTTACAAGCCGAAGGCGAACACCGCCTATTGGGTGAAGGAGGTGGACGGCGGCGCGCAGACCCCGCTCTTCGCTTACGGGCTGACGACGACCTATGAGCCGAGTGCGGACGGGGCTTTCACCACCGATGAGCACGCCAACGGCAGCGTCACCGTCACCAACGCCTATGCGCTCCACCTGTTTGAATTGACGATCAAGACAAGCGGCGCAGAGGCCATCGACGAAAACCAGACCTATATCTACCGCGTGCGCGGCACCGACGCCCACACGAAGGTGATCGACCTGACCGTCGCCATCCACGGGAACGGGCAGGCCACGGTCAAAAACCTGCCCTCAGGCCAATACAAGGTGACGCAGGTCAACACCTGGTCGTGGCGCTATACGCCGAATCAGACGGCGCGCAGCGTGACGCTCAATGCGAACGGAACCGTCGTCGAATACACCCAGAACCGCGCCCATGAGGGCGATGAGGGCAACAAGTGGAAATGGCTCAACGGCCAGCATTGGATTGACAACCGCTGGAAGGACGGTTCCTCCTCCGGCGGCGTCCCCGGCGATGAGGGCGGGGACGAAAACAGCATTAAAGATTGAAAGGGGCGCTGAAACACATGAAACACTTGAAAAATCACCGCCCCGGCCGGGCGAAGGCACTGCTGCTGATCGCATCGCTTGCCGTGCTGCTGACCGCGACCGTCGGCTCGACCTCCGCCTGGTTGGTGTCCAAGCCCGCCGCGGTGGAAAATGACTTCATCCCCGGCAAGGTCGCCTGCCAGGTGCTGGAGGATTTCGGCCAGGAAAGCGGCAACTCCGTCAAGCGCGACGTCCGCGTCCAAAACACCGGCAATACCGACGCCTACATCCGCGTGCTGCTCGTGTTCACCTGGAAGGACGATGCGGGCAACATCTTCTCCAACAAGCCGAAGGAAGGCAACGATTACCTGCTCAACCTGAACCTGACCGACTGGGTGGTGGAGAAGAACGACGTCGGCGCGTATTTCTACTACAAAAAACCTGTTGCGCCCGGCGCGGAGACCGGCAAGCTGATTGATTCGCTGCGCCAGATCCCCGGCGTGACCGGCCCGGAGAACGGAAAGTACAAGCTCTCGGTCGATATCCTGTCCGACGCGGTGCAGGCCGACCCGCCCGAAGCGGTGGCGGAAAGCTGGGGCGTCGCCGTGGAAAACGGCGAAATCAAGGTGCAGGGGGGCGTGAGCCATGAATAAGAAAAAGCTGCTCCCTCTGCTGCTTGCCGCCGTGCTGCTGCTGAGCTTCCTGCCCGTGTCCGCGCGGGCGGACGGCAGCTCCACCCTCACCTACCACGGCAGGGAGCAGGGCTTTGACGTAAATCCCGGCTCCGCATGGACGGCGGCCGACCTTTTTGACGGCCTCAAGGACGTGATGCCGGGCGATGTGCGCGCCTGCGATATCGCCTTTGTCAACGCCGCGACGGATTGCGATTTTGCGGTGCTGACCCTTACCGCCGAGCCGCACGGGGCGGAAAATCCCCTCTCCGAAAGCGTCGCGGCGGCGGGCGAAACCGTGGAATCCGCCAAGGATTTCCTGAACCGGATGACCCTCACCGTCACCTCCGGCGGGCAGACCCTCTACGACGGCCCGGCGGGCAGCGACGCGATGTTCGGCGCGGGCGTCGCGCTGGGCACGGTGCGCACCGGCGAGCAGATCGGCCTGCACGTCGTGCTCTCCGTCCCGAAGGAGATGGACAACGCCTATGCCTCCCGCGCGGGCGAGATCGACTGGGTGTTCCACGTCGAAACCTATAACGAAAGCCAGATCACCGTGCGCAAGGTCTGGTCCGAGGGCAACGGCTGGCACGAAAACGACAGCGTGAAGGTCAACCTCCTGCGCGACGGGCAAACCGTCCGCACCGAGGAATTGAACGCCGCCAACCAGTGGACCTATGTCTTCGAGCGGCTGGTTGAAGGCCACGAATGGTCGGTGGAGGAGGCCGAGGTTCCCGCGGGCTACACCGCCTCCTATCGAACCGAGGGCAACCTCGTCACCATCCTAAACACCGCCAGGGGCGTTTATCCCGATTACGACGGCGACAGGGAGCTGACCGTCGTCAAAAAGTGGGAGGGCAAGCGCGGTGCGTCCTCCGTCACCATGGCGCTCTACAACGGCGCCGAGCGGGTGAAAACCGTCGAGCTTTCCGATGAAAACGGCTGGGCGCACACCTTTGCCGACCTCGACCCCCAGGGCAACTGGCAGGTGATCGAGCAGAGCGTGCCGAAGGGCTATACCCCCGTCTACGAAAAGAACGGCTCCACCGTCACCGTCACCAACACCGACCGCCTGATTCAGACCGGCGTGAACAACGCCCTAATCTGGGTGCTGGCTGCGGCGGGCGCGCTGCTGGTGATCGCGGGGGCGGTGCTGCTCAAAAAGAGGAAAAAGGCGTGAGGCGGCGCATCGGCGCTGCCCTGCTGATCTTCGGAGCGCTGCTGCTGCTGGCTTCCGGCGGCGCGGCGCTTCTTCATGCCCGGCAGGACGAGCAGGCGGGGCGCACCGCCCGGCAGGCCGTGACCGCGCTTCAGCAGCTCATCGAAAGCCCGGCGGAAACGCATGAAACGGTCGGCGCGCCCTTTTCCGCTTCACCTGCGCCGCAGGAAACGCCCGCCCCGCAGGAAACAGCAAAACCGGCTGCGGTCGAATGGGACGGGGAGAGCTACATCGGCGTGCTGCGCATCCCGTCTTTGGAGCTGGAATTGCCCGTGATGGAGGATTGGAGCTACGCCCGGCTGAAAATTGCGCCCTGCCGCCAGTTCGGCTCGGCAGCAGGCGGTGATCTCGTCATCGCCGCACACAACTACAAGACCCACTTCGGGCGGCTGAAGGAGCTGCAAGAAGGGGACGGCATCACCTTCACCGACCTCTCCGGCGCAGAATACGCCTATCGCGTCGATCGGGTGGAAAACGTGCAGCCGCAGGACGTTGCCGCCGTGACCGAAAGCGGCGCGGCGCTGACGCTCTACACCTGCACACCCGGCGGCAAAACGCGCGTCGCGGTGTATTGCTCCGCAGCGCGCTGATTTTGTTTGGAGAAGCGCCCCCCGCATGGGAAACCATGCGGGGGTTTTTTGCGCTGTGCGCCGGGCGGGGGCAGGGTGCGGCAAAGGTGTTGCCTGCCGAGTGGATTCCATGGCGATTGCCGCACGCCGCTTCTCTTTGCGCAGGAAGCAGCAGGCTGCGGCTCGCCCGCGCACTCGGCTTCCTGTCCGGCGAAAGGGCGCGCCCGCCGCGAAGCGGCGGCAGCGGCCCGCGCCTGCGGCGCGGACCGCCGGCACGGCGGAGCCGTGCGCGCGCCCGCCCCCGGGGAAGCACTCGGCCCCGATCGGAAGCCACGCGCCCCTCACAGCGTCCTTTTCCGGGAACCCCGCGGCTTAACGGCGGATTTACAGAAGGCTGAAAAAACCTTGAAAGAATGTTGGTATTCTGTACCCGTACTCAAATGAAGGAGGACGTAGAAGATGAAAAAGATACTTATGAAAACCCTGGCGCTGGTTGCGGCGGCTGCGCTGCTGCTGACCGGCTGCACAACGAACAATAGCAGCAGCGACGCGACGGCCGCCCCCTCGGCGGAAGCTACGGCACAGGCCACCGCTGCGGCGGAAGAGACCGCTGCCCCTGCGGAGCCCGCCGACGCGGCAACCGAACTGAAAGGCGAGATCATGGTCACCGGCTCCACCTCGGCAGAACCCCTGGTCAGCGCGCTGGCCGATCTGTTTATGGAAAAGAACCCCGGCGTCACCGTCGCGGTGCAGGGCAACGGCTCCTCCGCGGGCATCAAGGCCGCGACCGACGGCAGCGCCGCGCTGGGCATGAGCTCCCGCGAGTTGAAGGAGGAGGAAAAGGGCAGCATCACCCTCACCACGCTCTGCATGGACGGCATCGCCGTGGTCGTCAACAAGGAAAACACCGTCGCCAACCTGACCAAGGATCAGATCGCTCAGATCTTCAAGGGCGAGATCACCAACTGGAAGGACGTCGGCGGCCCCGATGAGGAGATCCTGCTCGTCTCTCGCGAAGCCGGCTCCGGCACCCGCGGCGCCTTTGAAGAGATCTGCAAGCTGACCGAAAAGAACGCCGACGGCAACGAGGTCTCCCTCGTGGACGAGAGCAAGGCCATCATCGCCGACTCCACCAACGCGGTTTCCACCACGGTTTCCACCAAGAAAAACGCCATCGGTTATATCTCCCTCGGCTCCTATGATTCCTCGCTGGTCACGGCGCTGGATGTGGACGGCGTGGCCTGCACGCAGGAGAACATCGTGGCCGGCACCTACTCGATCGCCCGCCCCTTCCTGCTGATCTCCGACCCCGCTACCGATGATGTGGCCAAGGCGTTCCTTGACTACGCAATGTCCGCAGAAGGCCAGGCCGTGGTCGCCGAGCACAAGTACATCCCCGTCGCCTAAGCACGGCGGAAGCGACAAAACGTCCGAATAGGGAAAATAAAGGTGCGGGCTGCATCAGCCCGCACCTTTCGGGCGGTCTTGAGGAGAGCATCTCTCAACAAAGAAAGGGAGACGGAATCGGATGAAAAAAATGAGAAAAGCGATGGAATGGGTCGTGGAGAGCGGCTTCTTCCTCTGCGCAGCCGCCGCCGTGCTGGCGCTTTCCGTGATCGTGATCTTCCTGCTGATCCAGGGCATACCGGCCTTTGAGGAGATCGGCGTGTGGAAGTTCGTCACCGGCATGACCTGGCAGCCCTCCGCCGATGAATACGGCATCGCCCCGATGATCGCGGCGTCGCTGCTGGCCACGGCGGGCGCGGCGCTGCTCGGCGGGCTGATCGGCCTGATGTGCGCGCTGCTGCTGGCGGATGTGGCGCCCAAGGTCCTGGGCAATGTGATCCGCCCGCTGATCAACCTGCTGGCGGGCATCCCCTCGGTGGTCTACGGTTTCTTCGGCCTGATGGTGGTCGTGCCGTGGATCACGGCGACTTTCGGCGGCACGGGCAACAGCCTGCTGGCGGTGATCCTGATCCTGTCGGCCATGATCCTGCCCACCATGGTTTCCCTGAGCGAAACCGCCGTGCGCGCCGTGCCGCAGGCCTACCGCGAGGGCAGCTTGGCTCTGGGCGCGACCAGGATGCAGACGCTGTTCAAGGTCACGCTCCCCGCGGCCAAGAGCGGCGTGCTCAACGCCATCGTGCTGTCCATCGGCCGCGCCATCGGCGAGACCATGGCGGTCATCCTGGTGGCGGGCAACCGCGTCGCCATGCCGCACTCCATCCTCGACCCCGTGCGCCCGCTGACCGCGAACATCGCGCTGGAGCTTTCCTACGCCAGCGGCCTGCAGGAAAAGGCGCTCTATGCCACGGGCGTGGTGCTGCTGCTGTTCATCGTGCTCATCAACATCACCGCGCACATCGCACTGCGGGGCAAAAAGGAGGGCGCGTAAATGAACAAGCTGACCAGGCGCAAGTTCATTGATACCTTGCAGCTCGTGCTGCTGTGGCTCTGCGGCGCGATTGCGGTGGGCTTTCTGCTGCTCATCCTGATCTACGTCCTCTCCCGCGGCATTCCGAACATCCATTGGGCGTTCCTCTCCACGGTCTATAAGCCCGGCCTCGGCTCCAGCGGCATCCGCGAGATCATCGTCGGCACGCTGGCGATGATCGGCCTGACCCTCCTCATCGCCGTGCCCGTGGGCGTGCTCGCCGCCATCTATATGGCCGAATACGCCAAGAAGGGCAAGGTGCTCTCCACCATCCGCTTCTGCGTCGAGTCGCTGGCGGGCATTCCCTCGATCCTCTACGGCCTGTTTGGCTATACTTTCTTTGTGATCCAGTGCGCGCTCGGCTTTTCGCTGATCTCCTCGGCGCTGACGCTCGCCATCATGGTGCTGCCCGTCATCATCCGCTCCACGGAGGAGGCGCTCTTCACCGTCCCCAACAGCTACCGCGAGGGGAGCCTGGCGTTGGGCGCGAGCAAGCTGACCACGCTCTTCCGCGTCGTGCTGCCCTGCGCCATCCCCGGCATCCTCTCGGCCATCATCCTGTCCATGGGGCGCGTGATGGGGGAGACCGCCGCGGTCTATTACACCGCCGGCACCATGGCCAAGGCGCCGCAGAGCATCTATTCCTCGACGCGCTCGCTGGCCGTGCACCTGTACCTGCTGGTCAAGGAAGGCCTCAATTCCGGCGAAGCGTTCGCCACCGCAACGATCCTGATCGTCATCATCGTGGGCCTCAACGCGCTGGCCAGCTTCATCGCCAAGCGCCTGAGCCGGCGCCTTACGGGAGGTAAAGCAATATGAAAATGACAGCGGAAAACGTCAGTCTCTGGTACGGGGATTTCCATGCCCTCAAGGGGGTCTCCCTCAACATGGAGGTCAACCAGGTCACCGCGCTCATCGGCCCGTCGGGCTGCGGCAAGTCCACGTTCCTCAAGTCCCTCAACCGCATGAACGACCTGGTGGAGGGCTGCCGCATCGAGGGAAGCATCTGCTTGGATGGACAGGATATTTACGCCAAGGGCTATGATGTGGCGCAGCTGCGCAAGCGCGTGGGCATGGTCTTTCAAAAGCCCAACCCGTTCCCCATGTCCATCTATGACAACATCGCCTACGGCCCCCGCATCCACGGCATCCACCGCAAAAAGCAGCTCGACGAGATCGTTGAAAAAGCCCTGCGCGGCGCGGCGCTGTGGGACGAGGTCGGCGACCGGCTCAAAAAGAGCGCCATGGGCCTTTCCGGCGGCCAGCAGCAGCGCCTGTGCATCGCGCGCGTGCTCGCCGTGGAGCCGGAGGTGCTGCTGATGGATGAGCCCACCAGCGCCCTGGACCCCATCTCCACCCAGCGCATCGAGGATCTGATGGTGGATCTCAAAAAGCAGTATTCCATCGTCATCGTCACGCACAATATGCAGCAGGCCGCGCGCATCGCCGACCGCACCGCCTTCTTCCTCAAGGGGGAGATCATCGAAGCCGGCGACACGATGCAGATCTTCCAAAAGCCTGCGGACAAGCGCACGGAGGACTACATCACCGGCCGCTTCGGCTGATGATCCGGGCACGCGAACGCAGCGGAGAAGTTTTGAAAGGGGAGAGAAACACATGAACCGTATCATGATGAATAACGCGATGGACAGCCTGCACGAGGCGCTGCTCGAAATGGGCGGCCTGTGCGAGAGGGGAATCGACGAGGTGCTGGCGGCGGTGGTGCATCCGGACGCGGAGCTGGCCGAGCGCGTCATCGCCCGCGACGATCAGATCGACGACATGGAGCGCCGCATCGAGAGCCAGTGCCTGACGATCCTGGCGCGTTTTTCGCCCGTGGCGATCGATCTGCGCTCCGTCACCGCGGCGATGGGCATCATCTCCGATCTGGAGCGCATCGGCGACCAGTGCGCCGATATCGCCGAGATCAGCAAGCACATGCTGGGCGCCAAGCAGATCCACCCGATGGCGGATTTCCGCTTGATGGCCGATACCGCCCGCAGCATGGTGCACGACGCGCTCGACGCCTTCATCGACAAGGACATTGAAAAAGCGCGCGGCGTGACCCTGCGCGACGACATCGTGGACGCGGCCTTTGACCGCGTGGTGCTGAGCCTGACCAACATCATGCGCGAGAATGCCGAGGCGGTGCCCCAGGCGGTGGATATGTTGTTTGTGGCCAAGTATTTGGAGCGCATCGCCGACCACGCCACCAACATCGGCGAGTGGAGCGTCTATCTGCGCACCGGCAAGCACCCGCAGGACAAGGAGCTGCACGAGGCCGAGATCCAGTAACCCGTCGAGCAGAAAGAAACGATAGAAAGGCTCCCCTTTGCTGCAGCCCCTTCGGGGCTGCGGCAAAGGGGAGCGGGGGGCGCGGGGGGAGGGGCCGCAGGCCC
>CAJJNQ010000059.1 GCA_905193155.1 uncultured Christensenella sp. | reverse complement strand
CCAGTACACCGTGCGCACGGTCGTTTTCGTTTGCGTGCCCTCGCTGCGGACGGCCCGCCCATCGGGCGGGCGGTTTCTGCGAAAGCCCGCAGGGCTTCTTGCAGCAAAGCGGTTGGGATGATATAATAAAATAGAGTAAATATCTGCGACGGGAGAAGGTAAAATGCTGGAGAGCATGAAGGCTTGGCGGCGGGAGCTGCACAGGTTTCCGGAGCTGAGCGGGCAGGAGGTGCAGACCGGGCGGCGCGTGCGCGAAATGCTGGAGGAAACGCATCCGGACGAGGTGCGCGCCATGGCGCAGACGGGGCTGCGTTTCGTCTACCGGTGCGGAAAAAAGGGCGCCAAGGCGCTGGCGTTCCGCGCGGACATGGACGCCCTGCCGGTGACGGAGAAGAGCATCTATCCCCATCCGTCGGAAAACGCGGGGCGGATGCACGCCTGCGGGCACGACGGGCACATGACCGCGCTGATCGCGCTGGGGCACGAGGCATCGCGGATGCGCGACGGTGGGGAGCTGGGGTGCGACGTGGTGCTGCTGTTCCAGCCCGCGGAGGAGACGACGGGCGGCGCGGCGCGCATGATCGCGGACGGCGCGCTCGAAAACCCGCATGCGGACGCGGTGTTCGGCTTCCACCTGATGCCGCAGGTGAAGCTGGGGCGCATCGCGCTGTCGGCGGGCGGCGTGATGGCGGCAAGCACGGAATTTGACCTCACCTTTCACGGCGTGGGCGCGCACGGGGCGATGCCGCACCTGGGCGCGGATGCGGGCGCGGCGATGGCGGCGGCGTATCTGACGCTGCAAACGCGCATGACCCGCGCGGTGCCGCCGACCGAGCCGGCGGTGCTGACCTTCGGCAGGATGTCCGCGGGCACGGCGCGCAACGTCGTGGCGGAAAGAGCCGTGATGGAGGGCATCCTGCGGTCGTATGACAATGAAATGCAGCAGCGGCTGATCGCGGAGTTCCGGCAGATCGCGGGGGGCTGCGCCGCGGCGCAGGGCTGCACGGCGGACTACGCGCTGCACTGCTATTACCCCGCGGTGATCAACGACGGGCAGCTCGTGGAGCAGGTGCGTCCCCTGATCCCGCAGTGGGAAGCGCAGCAGCCGCTGCTGACGGCGGAGGATTTTTCCTACTACGCCTTGGAGCGCCCGGCGGTCTACGCCTTTGTGGGCTGCGGGGACGAGAAGCGAAATGCGCCGCTGCACAGCCCCGAATTCGACTTCGACGAGCGCGCGCTGCTGCCTGCGCTGGCGTGGTACCGGGGAATATTGGAAACGCTGGGCAGGTGATCGCGTCCGCCCGCCCGTTTCCCCGGCGGGGGCGGGAAAAGGGGGGTGCAGGGGGGAGCGAAGCTCCCCCCCGCCCACCGGAGGGGTTATCCTTCCCACGAGAAAAGCGCTGCGCAAAGGGCGGTCGCCCGAAGGCACAAGTTTTAAGAGAGGATAGAGAGCAAAATGGGTCTTTTTTCCAACATGATTATGGGCAAGGGGAACCGCCCGGACTACACGCCGGACATGATGCCGAAGAACCGCTGGGAGCTGTTCTTCGAGATGCTGCGGCTGAATTTCCTGAATCTGTTGAAGCTGAACCTGATGTATTTCGTGTTCTGGATCCCGTTCTGGATCTGGTCGTGGCTGAATCTGGAAATGCTGCTGATGCAGTATGACAGCATGGAGGCGTTTGTGCAGAGCGGGTATTTTTCGATCTACCTGATCGGCGCGTGCCTGTGCGTGGCGATCACCGGCCCGGCCAAGGCGGCGATGAAATATATCACCCGCAACTACGCCAGGGACGAGCACGTTTGGCTGTGGTCGGATTTCTGGTCGGCATTCAAGACCAACTGGAAGCAGGGCCTGGCCATGAGCGTCATCACCGGGGTGTTTATGTTCCTGTTCTTCTACGGCCTGATCTTCTATAACAACATGGCAGGCGCCACGGGCAGCACGATGTACCTGTTTTTGCAGGTGCTGCTGGTGGTGATGGGCGCGATCTTTATGATGATGAACCTCTACGCCTGGCCGATGATGGTGACCTATGACCTCAAGCTCTCCCAGATCTACCGCAATTCGCTGGTGCTGGCGCTGGGGCGGCTGCCGCTGAGCGTGGGCTTCGGGCTGCTGACGGCGCTGCCGCTGATCGTGGCGGGCTTCTGGATGCCCGCGCTGATCTGGTATTTCATCATCGGCTATGCGCTGGCGTCGTTTGTCAACTGCTCCTACACCAATTCCGCGTTCGATAAGTATTTCAACAGCCGCATCGAGGGCGCGCAGGTGGGGCAGGGCATGCGCAAGGCGGAGGAGGATGAATTCGACGACGACGAGGAGGAGGCCGAGCGCAAGGCGAGCTGGGCCAGCCGCGTCACCGGCAGGAGCCGCAAAATGGAGGGCTATGACGACCTCGACCCCGACCGCGGCGAGGACAAAAAGTGAGCGCGTACCGCGAGTTTGCCGCGCTCTACGATGAGCTGATGGACGACATCCCCTACGACGAGTGGGCCAAGCGCTATGAAAGGCTGATCGGGCTGCGCCCCGGCATGCGCGTGGCGGAGATGGGCTGCGGCACGGGCGCGTTTTCTGTGCGGCTGGCGCGGGACGGCGCAAAGCTCGTCGCCACCGACCTGTCGCAGGAGATGATCGAGCGGGCGCAGGTTCGCGCGCGGGAGGCGGGCGCGGACGTGCAGTTCGCGGTGATGGACATGGAGCGCTTTGCGCTGCCGCGCAAGGTCGAGGCCGTGTTCTGCGCCTGCGACGGCGTCAATTACCTGACGAGCCCGGACAAGGTGAGGCGCTGCTTTGCCGGGGTGTTTGAGAGCCTCAAGCCCGGCGGGCGGTTCGCCTTCGACATCTCCGGCCCGGCAAAGCTCAAGGGCATGGCGGGGCAGATGTACGGCGAGGATCGGGAAAACGTGACCTACGTCTGGATGAACCATTGGCAGGGCGATCCGTCCCGGCGGCTGCTGAAGATGGCGCTGACCTTCTTCGTCCGGCAGGAAAACGGGCTCTACCGCCGCTTTGACGAGGAGCACGTGCAGCGCGCGCACGAGGCGGAGGAATTGGTTGACGCGCTGCGGCAGGCGGGGTTTGAAAACATCGAAACCTTTTCGGGGCTGACCGATCAGCCCGCAAGGCCGGACGACGCGCGCATCCACTTCCGCGCGGTTAAGCCGGACGGACGAGAAAAATAAGGAGAATTTGGAAATATGGATGAGATTCTGCACATCACGCTGGAGGGCGGCGCGGCGCGGGCGATGGTCGCGGTGACGACCGGGCTGGTGGAAAAGGCGCGACAGACGCACGGTCTTTCCGCGGTGGCCTCGGCGGCGCTGGGGCGTACGCTGACGGCGGGCGCGATATTGGGCGTGATGATGAAGAACCCGACCGACAATCTGACCGTCAGCATTCGGGGCGGCGGGCCGATCGGGCCGGTGGTGTGCGTGGCGCACGCGGACGGCGCGGTCAAGGGCTATGTGGGCGATCCGCAGCTGGAGCTGCCGCCCAAGCCCAACGGCAAGCTCGACGTGGGCGGCGCGGTGGGATCGACCGGGCACATCACCGTCGTGCGCGACCTCGGCCTGCGCGACCCCTATGTGGGCCAGACGCGGATGGTTTCGGGCGAGATTGCGGAGGATCTGGCGTTTTACCTCACGGTTTCCGAGCAGACGCCCTCGCTGGTGGCGCTGGGCGTGATGGTGCAGGGCGGGCACATCCAGGGCGCGGGCGGCGTGCTGGTCCAGCCCATGCCCGACTGCCCGGAGGATGTGATGGAAAAGCTGGAGGCGCTGGCCCCGAAGCTGACCGCCGTATCGACCATGGCGCACGACTGCAAAACCGCGCGCGAGCTGGCGGAAAAGGCGCTGGACGGCGTGTCCTACGAGATCCTGGGCAGCTCGCAGCCCCGATACGAATGCGACTGCTCCCGCGAGCGCATCGAGCGGGCGCTGCTCTCGATGGGCGAAGCGGAGCTGAACGACATGATCGCCCAGCAGCACGGCGCACAGGTGGGCTGCCAGTTCTGCAACCGCAAGTACGACTTTACCGAGGACGAGTTGCGCGCGCTGATCCGCGAGGGCAAGGGGGAGTAAAGCGGGGAGGGGGGACGCCCACCCTTCAGGCGCTGCGCGCCAGCTCCCCTCAAGGGGAGCCTTGGAATCTTCCCAATAAGAGGTGGAACGGGGGACAACCCCTCAGTCCGCCTGCGGCGGTTGGCTCCCCCCTTCGCACCGAAACGTCCCTTCGGGGCATTCCGGTGTTGCGCATGGCTTATTTTCCGTGAAGAGCACATCGTGCTCTTCACTCCAAAACGCTCATGCTCCAGGTTCGCTGCGCTCACCCTACGGGTACAGGGGAACCAAACTGCGCGTCCTTATGCCTCCCCTGTATAAGGGGAGGTGTCGGACGGACGAAGGACGTCTGACGGAGGGGTTGCTCCTTTCGCGGGAGATAACTCTAGGAACGACACCCCCTCAGTCCGCCTGCGCCAGCCAGCTCCCCCCTTCGCACCGAAACGGCTTTTCAAGCCGTTCCGGTGTTGCGCATGGCTTATTTTGCGCAGAAGCCCCACCGGGGCTTCTGCTCCAAAACGCGCATGCTTCAGGTTCGCTGCGCTCGCCCTGCGGGGGCCTTCGCACCGAAACGACCCTTCGGGACGTTCCGGTGTTACGCATGGCTTGTTTTCCGTGAAGAGCACACCGTGCTCTTCACTCCAAAACGCTCACCCTGCGGGGACAGGGGAGCCAAACTGCGCGTCCTTATGCCTCCCCTGTGTAAGGGGAGGTGTCAGGCGAATGCCTGACGGAGGGGTTACCCCTTTTGCAGAACCTACCCCCAGAACGCCGGGAGGCGCGCCGCAGGCGCGCCTCCCGGCAGGAGTGCGGACTTCGCCCCGCAAAGGGGCGGGGTGCGCACTCCTGCCCACCCAAACCCATAGGCAGAAAGACACACACGACCAGGACAAGGAGAATAACATGAACAACGACAACGAGCGCGGCGCGGAGCCGGAGATCGCGGCGATCGAAGGGGAAGAGGAGCGCGAAGGCTGCTGCGA
The DNA here is from genome assembly GCA_905193155.1 of uncultured Christensenella sp. Lineage (GTDB taxonomy): Bacteria > Bacillota > Clostridia > Christensenellales > UBA1750 > Spyradocola. The sequence goes on along the minus strand of CAJJNQ010000059.1, from coordinate 7,802 downwards.
GGCGACAGAGCTGCATTTGGAGGCGATCTCCCACGCGCGGGAGACGCTGCTGACCGACCCGGAGATCATTGACCGGCTCAGCGAGCTGTTCAAGGTGCTGGGCGACCCGACGCGCATCCGCATTTTGCAGGCGCTGCACGACACGCGCCTGTGCGTGTGCGACATCGCCGAGACGCTGAACATGACCCAGTCCGCCATCTCGCACCAGCTGCGGGTGCTGCGCTCGGCGCGTCTGGTCAAGGCCACGCGCGAGGGGCGGAGCGTGTTTTACACGCTGGACGACGACCACGTTGCGCGGATGTTCGAGCAGGGCCTGATCCACGTCACGGAATGAGCTGCGGAATCATCTTGGAAAAGGAAAAGAGCATGGAAGAAACTTGGGAAAAACCGGACGAGCTGGAAATTTCTGCCGGGGAGCTTGACGCGGCGCTCAAGGGCGGCGCGGCGCTTTACGACCTGCGCGGGGAATTCAGCCGCGAATACGGCTTCATCCCCGGATCGGCGGGCAGAACCGAGGAACAGGTGCGGCAGATGCTGGACGCGGGCGAGCTTGCCGGGCGGAAGATCGTGCTGTACTGCGCGCGGGGCGAGGTGAGCCTGGACCTTGCGGCGGAGCTGCGCGAGAGCGGCATTGCGGCCCGGAGCCTGGCCGGCGGCTACATCGAATGGCTGCGGCAGAAGATGGAGCGCGAGCAGGCGGCGGCCGCCGCGGGCGAATTGCAGAACAAGGTGGAAAACAGCCTGCGCAAAAAGTTCCACGAAAAGATATGGAGCAACTTCACCAAGGCGGTCAAGGACTATCAGCTCGTAAAGCCGGGGGACAAGATCGCGGTGTGCATCTCCGGCGGCAAGGACTCGATGCTGCTGGCCAAGCTCATGCAGGAGCTGCACCGGCACACCCGCGTGCCCTTCGAGGTGGAATTCCTCGTCATGGACCCCGGCTACAGCCCGCAAAACCGCCGCGTGATCGAGGAAAACCTCAAAAACCTGGGCGTGGACGCGCACATCTTTGAGAGCGACATCTTTTCCTCCGTCTATCATGTGGAAAAATCGCCGTGCTATCTCTGCGCGCGGATGCGGCGGGGGCATCTGTACAATGACGCAAGGAGCCTGGGCTGCAACAAGATCGCGCTGGGACACCACTACGACGACGTGATCGAGACCATCCTAATGGGGATGCTCTGGGGCGCGCAGGTACAGACCATGATGCCCAAGCTGCATTCCACCAACTTCCCCGGCATGGAGCTGATCCGCCCGCTGTACCTCATCCGCGAGGACGACATCAAGGCGTGGCGGGACTACAACGGGCTGCACTTCATCCAGTGCGCGTGCAAATTCACCGACAGCTGCACGACCTGCCGCGGCGAGGGCAATCAGGAGACCCGCTCCAAGCGCGCCGAGGTCAAGGAGCTGATCCGCACGATGAAAAAGACCAACCCGGACGTGGAGCAGCACATCTTCCGCAGCGTCGAAAACGTCTGCCTCGACACCGTGATCGCCTACAAGCAGGGCGGGAAAAAAATCAGCTTCCTGGATGGGTACGACGGGGACAACCCCTCAGTCACGCCATAGGCGTGACAGCTCCCCTTGACGAGCAAGGGGAGCCAAAGAGACGGCGCGCCGTATGGCTCCCCTGTACCCTTCGCACCGGAACGGCTTGAAAAGCCGTTTCGATGCGAAGGGGGGAGCTGGCGCGCAGCGCCTGAGGGGTTATCCCCTTTCCGCGAGAAACTTAAAAAAGACCGATGATTCAAACGGAATCATCGGTCTTTTTGTCTGCGCATTTCCGGCAGGGCGGCAAGGAGCGCGGTCAGCACGCGGCGCAGGGCGGCGGAGGCGGCGGCAAAGCGGGGCGTGCCGGGCGCGCCGTACCACGCGCGGGAGAGCTCGAGCTGCACGGCACAGACGCGCTCGGAAGCGTGGCGGCGGAGGATGTAGCCGCCGGGGAAGGGGGCGTTGCGCGCCGTGCGCAGGCCCTCCGCGCGCAGCAGGGCTTCGAGGCGGGCGGTCCATTCCTGCGGGGCGCTGCGGCCGCAAAGATCGCCCAATACGGCGTCGATCCCCGGCGCGGCGTCGGCGGGAAAGGAATGCAGATCGAGCAGCACCGCGTAGCCGTGGGCGCGCACGCGGTCGGAAAGCATCTGCTCCAGCGCGGCGTGGTAGGGGCGGTGGATGCGGGCAAGGCGCAGTTCGACATTTTTCGGGGTGAGCCGGCGGCGGTAGAGCGGCGCGCCGTCGGTTCCGTCCAGCGGGAACAGGCAGTTCGTCCTCGGCCCGCCCGGCTGCGGCTGCGGGGAGCGGTTCACATCGGCAGCCGCGCGCACATACGGGTTGACGACGGCTGCGATGGGGAGATCGTCCGGGAGCAGCTCCGGCAGATGCGCATCGCACCCCGGCAGGCGCTGCTCCGCGCCCGGACGCAGCGCACAGGCGAGAAATTCCGGCACGCGCGTCCCGCTGTGCGGCAGCGACAGCACCGGCGGCGCGGGGGCGTCGGGGCGGAGCAGCAGGGGCGCATAGGCGGGGCGATCGGGCATGGGGGAGGCTCCTTTCGGGGGGAAAATCAGAAGTGCAGCGCGCGCAGCAGCTCTTCCAGCCAGGCGGGGCGGTAATTGCCCTTGGGCAGCAGTTCGCCGTTGCGGTACTCCGCGACCTCGACAAAGCCGTTTTCATTGTCGAAAAACACGGCTTCGTTGACATAGGGCAGCACGGCTTGCAGCGCGGTGAAGCGCTCGGCATAGCGGCGGCGGACGTCCTCCTCGGGAATGTCATGCCCGCCCTTGGCGACGCGGTTGGCGATGCGGCGCAGCGCCTCCTCCGGGCCGGAAATACCGACATAATACAGGCGGACAAAATAACCGGCGTCGCGGGCGCGGCGCGCCATGCGCGCGGGACGCTGGCCGGAAAGGGTCGTTTCCTGCGTGAAGGAAGCGCGCTCCTGCATCAGGCGGTCCATGGTGCGCAGGGCGATGCGCCCCGCTTCCAGAAAGCCGCCGTGCGCCGCGGCGAGCTTATCGACATCCAGTATGACGCCCAGATCCGTGCGCTGCGCTTTTAGTATACCGGTCAGGGAAGATTTCCCGGAGCCGTTGACGCCGCCGATGATGGTGTAGATGGGCATGGCGTTTGATCCTCCTTGGATAAGGTGCGGGAAAAAGTTCTTTCGTCCCGGTATTATACCATGATTGAGAAAAAGAAGCAAAAGGGCGGCGGGGAGAGACGGGGGGCGCGCCGACCGGGTGCGCACACGCCGCACGGCAGGCGCGGCGCGCGGTCCGGGGGCGTGCACACCGCACAGTCCGCGCCGTCGCGTTTGCGGCAAGAGGGGGGAGAACGGTGCGCGGCGGAGCAGGAAACGGGCTGCGCGCGTCCGGATGCGGTGCGGCAAGCAGGAAACAAGTGACGCGCGCCCCGGGAGAGGGACAAACCCTCCGTCACGCTGCGGCGGGGATGCGTGCGGGGGAATCGGGGGCGGTCGGCGGGCGGCGTTTTTCTACAATGGAGAAGGAAAAGACGAAGCAAAGGCGAAGGGGGCGGGCGGATGGCGAGGCCGAGACGGGAGGGGCTGGACTATTTCCCGATGGACACGGACTTTTTCGAGAGCGACGGGGCGCTGCTGGCGGCGGGGGAGGACCCGCTGGCGCTGGGGGTGTATCTGCGGCTGCTGTGCCGCATTTACCGCGGGGAGACGGGGTACGCCTGCGCGTGGGGCGAGCGGGAGGCGGCGCTGCTGGCCGCGCGGATGCCGGAACAGCCGGGTGCGCAGCGCGTGGAGCAGGCCGCCGCGGCGTGCGCGCGGGCGGGGCTGTTTGACGAGGAGCTGCTGCGGCGCGGGCTGCTCACCAGCCGGGACATCCAGCGGCGCTATTTTTCCGCCGTGGGCAAGCGGCTGCTCAAGCGCCTGAGCCGCGACGGGGAGATCCGCCTAAACGGGGACGGGCTGCTGCTGGACGGCGCGGAGATCGCAGAGCTGATCTGCGGGGAGAGCCGCCGCCCCGCCGGGATGGCGCTGCGCCGCGCGGACGGGGGAATTTGTCTGAGACTTATCCCCCAAAGGAGAGAAAACCAAAGTCATAAGAAAACCGAAACCAAACAAGAGATAAATCCAAAGGCAGAGACAGAGGAAGAGCAGGACAGCCCGCCCCCTGCGAGGGAGGCGGCTGCGCCGTTCGCGCCTGCGGCGTTTGCCCCTGCGGGGTCCGCCCCTGCGGGGTCTGTCCCTGAAGAGAACTCTTTCATGGAAGGGAACGGAACGGGGACGGCCGGGGAAGAAACGGGAGGAACGGGAGAAACCGGGGCGGCGCGGGAGACGCCGGGGCGCTTCGGGCCGGGGGGACGGGTGCGCCTGCTTCGGGCGGATCACCGGCGGCTGGTCGAAACTTACGGCGAGAGCGCGGTGAGCAGCTGCGTCCGCCGCATGGACGAGTGGCTGCGGCGCAGCGGGCAGCACTACCGCGACCCGCTCTCGACGCTGGAAAAATGGCTGCAAAGCGATGCGGAGGAACGCGCGCAGGCGGAAAGGGAGCGCGCCCCCGCCGCGCCCGCGTACCTGGGCAAGCGCACCGGCGCGCACAACTTTTCCCAGCGGGAGTACACCGACGCGGAGCTGGAGGCGCTGCTGTATACCGATTTGGACGAGCTGGGGAAGGGGTGAGTCCTCAGATGGGTTCGATAGACGGAGGTTGGTGCGAAGTCAGCCCCAAAGGCCGAACGGAACACCAGCACGCCGTAAGGCGAGGTGGTGAGAAGAGGGAGGTGGCAGAAGGACGAAGGACGTCTGAAAGAAGGGTTGTCCTTTTACGCAGGATATAGCTCAAGAAAGGACACCTCATGTGGGATTTCGGAAAGGCTCCCCGTACCCGGAGGGTGAGCGCAGCGAACCTGGAGCATGTGCTTATTCCCTACAGACAGCGCAGTGCGCTTCGATGGAGGCCACGAATGCGGCTGAAGCTCGAGCGTTTCGGCTTGCCGAATAAGCCGAGCGAAACACCGGCGCACCGAAGGTGGGTCGGTGCGGAATGAAAATAAGCCATGCGGAACACCGGAACGGCTTGAAAAGCCGTTTCGGTGCGAAGTTACCCGTAGGGTGAGCGCAGCGAACCTGGAGGTCGAGCGTTTTGGAGCAAAGAGTACTGTGTACTCTTTGCGGAAAATAAGCCGACCGTAACACCGGAACGGCTTGAAAAGCCGTTTCGGTGCGCAGGGGGGAGCGGGCGCAGAGCGCCTGAAGGGGGGGTGTGGGGGATTCGGCAAACGCGGGTTTTTGCGGGGGAATCCGGGGGGAAGGGCGGGGAAGGGGGATGGTAGAATGGCGGGGAAGGACGGAAGGCGCGCAAAGGCGGACAAACAGGAAAAGGCGGGCAAACGGGAAAAGGCGGGGAGAGCGGCGGGACGGCAGGCGCAAAGGCGGCGGGAAAGACGGAGGAAGGAGAGCGGAAAGAGGATGTACAACGCGAAATATCCGGGGAGGATCGAGCTGGGCAGGCAGGGCGAGAGCGGCGCGCGGGTGGTGCGCATCGACGTGACGGAGCTGCGGAAGGCCGCGCCGGAGGCGGTGATGGAATGCGTCTACCGCACGGCGGAGGGCGGCGCGCTGCACATCGCGTCGGTGGAGACGGAGGTGCAGAAAACGGGCGCGGCAAGGGAAAATGGCGCGGAAACGGAACCCGAAAAGGCCGCGGCGGGTGAGAATCCCGCAGCGCAGAAGGAACCGGAGCAGGAAGGCGCGGCGCAGCGCGAGATCCTGTCCTGGCGCGTGCCGGCGGAGGCGACGCAGGCGTGCGGCGAGGGGCAGCTGGAGGTGCGCGCGGTGCGGGAGGGCGCGGTGGTCAAGTCCGTGCTGATGGAGACGCTCGTGCGGCCGGGGCTGGTCAGCGGCGCGGCGGAGCTGCCCGTGCCGGAGGAGGGCTGGCTGCAAAAGGTGCTGGACGCGGACGCCTCCGCCCAAACGGCGGCGGGGCGCGCGGAAAACGCGGCGGCGGGGCTGACCGGGCTGAACGCGCGGGCAGAGACGCTGGATCAGGGCGCGGAAGCGCAGGTGCGCACGGAGGACGGCGCGGACGGCGCGCGCACGCTGATCTTCGGCATCCCGCAGGGCAAGACCGGCCCCAGGGGCGTCAAGGGTGACAAGGGCGATGCGGGCGCAAAAGGCGAAAAAGGCGACAAGGGCGACACGGGCGCTCCCGGCCCGCGCGGCGAACAGGGCGCAAAGGGCGAACAGGGCGATCGCGGCCTGCCGGGCACGGGGCTGACGATCGCGGGGTATTATGAGAGCGCGGCGGCGCTTGCGGCGGCGGTCAAGCAGCCCGGGATCGGCGCGGCCTACGGCGTGGGTGCGCAGGCTCCGTATTCGATCTACATCTGGACGGAGCGCGGCTGGGTGGACAACGGCGCTTTGCAGGGCGCAAAGGGCGAAAAAGGCGACAAGGGCGATGCGGGCGCGCCCGGCGAAAAGGGGGATCCGGGCGAAAAAGGCGGCAAGGGCGACAAAGGCGAGACGGGCGCGGCGGGTCCGAACCGCATCGGCGCGGAGACGGCGGCGGACTTTGACGGCCTAATCAAGGGCGCGGGCGGCAGGGCGGCGCAGGCCGTATCGGGCGTGGACTACGCGGCGGCGGCGCACAGCCACGGCATGAGCGACGTTTCGGGGCTGGAAACGGCGCTGGGCGGCAAGCAGCCGAAGAAGCTGCTGCGCGCGGGCGCGGCGGTTGCGGTATCCGACTGGACGGACGATGCGCAGGGGCGCTATGCGGACTACCCCAAGACCGCGCTGATCGCGGTGGAGGGCGCGCAGGAGAGCATGCTGCCGGAGGTGATTTTCTCCGTGGCGGACGCGCTGAGCGGCAATTTTGCCCCGGCGGCGGTGTCGGTCGGCGGCGGGGTGAGGATCTACGCCAAGGAAGTGCCGGAGGGCAGCGTGACGGTGACGGCGGTGCTGTGGGCGTGACGGTGAAAGCGGACGAAGCAAAGGGCAAAAGGGGGAGAGGCGAATGATCGGCAGGACGAACGCGCTGCGGGCGGCGCAGGGGGGCGTGACCGAAGGGGAAAAGCCCGCGGCGGCGTACAGCGGCAAGTGGACGGGCTGGCGTCTGGCGTTTTACAAGGGGGCGCCCTATTGGGAGGCGGAGATTTACACCTCGGGGGTGCTGACGGTGACCGGGACGCTGGCGGCGGACATCTGGGGCATCGGCGGCGGGCCGTTTGACTACAGCGGCGTGATGAGCCGCGCGTCGACCGCGACGGTGCTGGGGGCAGCGCTTTCGGGCGAGGTGAGCGTGACGGTGGGCGCGGGGGCGACGAAGAACGCGCGCGGCAGCGGCGGCGACTCGAAGGTAGGCGACGTATTTACCGCCAAGGGCGGGGTGATGAACGTATCGGGCACGGGGGCGCGCTACCGCTTCGGGGATGCGGACTACGCCTACGAAGAGGGCACGGACGGCGCGAGCAACGGATATGCGCACGGCGAAGGCGGCTGGCTGCACTGGCGATGCGGGTTTGACAACGGCGACGGGACGGGCTTTGGCGCGGGGGGCGACTACGGCGGCTACGGCAACGCGCTGGTGAACGCGCATCAGGGAGCACTAGTGGTACGCACAGCGTACCACCGATGAAAAGTAACGCCCGCCTGACGGGCGGGCATCACTTTTCATCGAGGGACATTTTTCGACGCGCGTGGCTTCGCCGCACACGTCGAAAAATATCGGAAACGATTTTTCCGCCGCCCAATGAATTGGGCTATGGAAAAATCGCTCCTCGCGGCGTACACGCCGCCGCTGCGGAACAAGTCGGGGGCGGCTGCGGCC
>CAJJNQ010000058.1 GCA_905193155.1 uncultured Christensenella sp. | reverse complement strand
GAGGCGGAGCAGGCATGAGCATCACCATTCTCAACCCTGGCATGCTCACCAGCGTACAGGATCTCGGCCGCATCGGCTACCAGCAGTACGGCGTGTCCGTCTCCGGCGTGATGGATCCGCGCAGCGCGTCTATCGCCAACATCCTCGTCGACAACGATGAGGGCGAGGCTGTGCTCGAATGCACGATGATGGGGCCCCACCTCCGCTTTGATGCGCCCAACATCATCGCCATCACCGGCGGAGACCTCGGTGCAACGCTCGACGGTCAGAGCATCGACACCTACCGCGCCGTTCCCGTGAACGCGGGTCAGACGCTGCGCTTCACCATGCTGCGCACCGGCTGCCGCGCTTTCGTGGCGTTCGCGGGCGGACTCGATATCCCCGTGGTCATGGGCAGCCGCTCAACGGACATGAAAGCGAAGATCGGCGGCTATCAGGGACGCAAGCTGCAAAAGGACGACGTCATCGCTTTCCGCGCGCCCAAGACCGACCTCAAGAACCTCGGCGTGCGCCACATTTCACCTGAGTTCGTGCCGCGCGCAGAGTATAAGCTGCGCGTCGTGCTCGGCCCACAGGACGACGCCTTCACCGAGCTTGGCGCTATGACCTTTCTCAGCAGCGTTTACACCCTTACACCGGAGTTCGACCGCATGGGCTGCCGCCTTGACGGCGAGCTGATCGAACACATCAAGGACGGCAACATCATCTCCGACGGCATTGCCTTCGGCGCGATTCAGGTACCCTCTGCGGGCAAGCCGATCATCATGCTGGCCGACCGCCAGACCACTGGCGGCTACACGAAGATCGCCAATGTCATCTCCGCGGACTTCCGCATCCTCGCCCAACTCAAAGCGGGCGACAGGGTGCGCTTTGAAAAGGTGTCCATCACCACCGCACAGGAGGCGCTGCTTGCCCAGCACGCTGCGCTGCGCTGCCTGCGCGGCGCCATGAATCGTTGACGCAGCCCTAAAACGCAAAAAATAATAGTAATAGGAGGAACGACACATGGCCTTTGATATTACCCCTTATATCGATAAGAAGCCGAGCGAGGTTCGCAAGCTCATCCGCGAGGGTGTCATCGACTTCCCAACCGCCGGTATGTGTCGCGGCTACGCACAGGCCAACCTTATCATTCTTCCGCCGGAATACGCGGGAGATTTTGAGGAATTTGCCAAGCGCAACCCCTTCCCCTGCCCGATCCTTGAGATTATCCGGGGTACGCCCGAGACGCACGATATGGGCGAGGGCGGCAACATCTGCACTGACATTCCCAAGTATCGCATCTACCGCGATGGCAAGTGGGATGGCAAGGAGCTGACCGATGTGAGCGACTACTGGAAAGAGGGCTATGTCGGCTTCCTGATCGGCTGTTCATTCTCATTCGAGGAAACGCTCATGCGCGAGGGTATCGAGATCCGTCACATCGCGCAAGGACGCAATGTACCGATGTTCAAGACCAATATCATGACCGAGCCAGCCGGTCCGTTCTGCGGCCCCATGGTCTGCTCTATGCGCCCCATGACGCCGGAAAACGCCAAAAAGGCGTATGACATCACCGTCAAAATGCCGAATGTCCACGGCGCGCCCGTCCACATGGGCGATGCCGCCGAGGTCGGCGTTGCCGATGTGATGAAGCCTGACTACGGCGAGGCAGTTGATTTCTACGAGGGTGAGATTCCCGTGTTTTGGCCCTGCGGCGTGACGCCGCAGGCGGCGGTGGAAAATGCGAAACCGCCCATTGCTATCACCCATGCCCCGGGCCACATGTTCATCACGGATATCATCAATTCCGAACTGAACGACTATCTGGAAGCTAAAAAGAATCGCTGAATTCTCTCTTTTCCCATCAACGCATAAAAAACAAAAAGGAGGACGGAGCTATGAGTTCAATGATCATCAAATCCAGAAAAGCAAACGATTTGAAGCTGACCGCATACCATGGGCATTTTGTGACCCGCCACTCTCACAACAGCCATTATCTCGACATCACCCGCATGAAGCATGAATGTGCAATGGCCGATATCGCTGCCGCCTCTCTTGCCAATCACTATGTCTATGAAAAGGAGATCGATACGGTCGTCTGCTTGGACGGCAGCGAGGTCATCGGTACGTTTCTCGCCCGCCAGCTCTCTCAGAAGAATCTCTTTTCCCTGAGCAGTGAAAAAAATGTCTGCGTCGTCACACCGGAGCACGATTCCAACGGACTTCTGATCTTCCGGAATAATCTTCGCCCCATGGTGTCCGAAAAGAATGTCCTGCTGCTGATCTCCACGGTGAATTCGGGAAAGACCGCGGCTCGCGCACTCGAGTGCATCGAGTATTACGGTGGCACCACGCAGGGGGTCGCAGCTGTCTTCAGCGCCTTGAAGCAGGTGGGCGACATTCCCGTGATCAGCCTGTTTTCACCGGAGGATATCCCCGGATATGTGACCAGCCTTGTCAAGGATTGTCCCATGTGCAAGGCAGGGCAGAAAATTGACGCGCTGTCCAACAGCTACGGTTTTTCTCCCCTGACCTGATGCCTGCGGCAGCAGCTTGCTTCTTCCTGCCGCAAGAATAGTAACCATCAGTAAACTGGTGGTTTTCGGCTGTCGAAAAAATGACTTCGCCACTTTTTCGAGTCAGGATGCCCGCAGACCGATCCCCAATTTCTTGCGAAAAGGTCGGGCTGACCTGTGCGAGAAGTTTCGCTTCCACCGCACAGAAAACGAATTGTCCCACAGGGGCAAGAGAGGGCCTCTTCGGGGTGTGTCGGCGGAAATGACAGATTTAGAATTGATGCAGAGCAGCGTCCCCTTCCATATGGAAGGGTCACCCCACGGCGTGGGATGCCATAATCAAAGATTACCGACAGCCGCAGGCCATCGCATCGAATGGTCTGCGGCTGTTCCTGCGCTGACAAAGAAATCTCATAAAGTTTCGAAAACAGGAGGTTTTATGAAAAGGATCATCCGCTTTCCACTTTGCACATTCACCGCCATTAGGACATTGGTTTAGCGGCACCTCTTTCTCACGACTCCTTCAGCCAGCGGGAGAACTCCTCCGGTGAGATCACGCCGCTGTCGCAGATCCGGCCGCAGTACTCCGTGCTGGCCTTGCCTGTCACAGCAAAGTAGGCACCGCTAATTTGACTGATGCGCTTTGTCGCATACCACGACAGCCCCATAATCACCGCCGAGCCTGCACCCGCCAGAAATCCGACCGTCGCTTTTTTCACCTCGCACCTCCTCTGTCCTTATCCGCAAGCAATGGGCAAAGAGCTGGCAGTAGGATCATCTGACAGCTCTTTGCACACCTTTTGGCAAGGAATCGAAAGATGTTAGAAATTGATTTCAGAAGGGTCTCTGAACTTTCGCTCTTTCTCTCGAAGCGCACGCGCCTGTCGAGTGAATTCTGCATCCATTGCAGCTCCGCCCTGCGTCTTTGCAATCTCCCACAGTGCTTCATTCTCCGCCGTTCCAGGGAGCTGCATAGAGACATTGAAGATTTTCTTACTGAACGGGATAATCTGCTGGATCCCGCGCATGTCATACGCCATCTTGTATAAACACGGTGATTCAAAATCAGTGCAACTACCAAATAGCTGAGAGCGCAGCCGATGCCGTACCACGCGCCGCTCAGGCCGACCGCTGCGCCGCTTGCCGCGCCGCCGACGACATAACCGTTACCAATGTGTGAACCGACAGCGAAGCCAATAATCATCAGCGTTGTACAATTTCTGCCGGCGCTGATAAAATCGTCAAAATTCTTGCCGTATTTTCTTCCCATCCAGCTAATCGCAATCTTGCCAATAAAATAAATCGCCATAACAATTACGATCAGGGTCATTGTCGAGGAATTAACCATTTTCTTTTCTCCTTTGATTTTTATAATCTGGGTATTCGATTGCGGTTAATTTTTATCTGAACAGACGCTTTTACTGCCCGAGGAACTCACACATAGGCCCGTTCTCGTTCTCGGCCAAGGAGGTCAGTCCACGCTTGCAGTCTTCCGTCTGATAAATCATTTCAGCCACTGCTTCTTCTTCCTTGCGCAGTTCTTCATAGTTAGGAAGGGTGGCACGGCGGACACACTCTTTAAATGCGCGAGCTGCAATCGACGCAGCCTTGGACATTTTCTTTGCGAACTTCAGGCCAACCTCATCCACGGTCTCATCGGAGACCACTTTTTCTTTATGGCCGATAACGATACGCCCTTCCCAGCGTCCGTCCTCTCGCTTGCGCACCATGCCGTCACCGTCCGGTCTTCGTTTCGACATCTAGTCCTCCTGTTCCGCCGGATGGCAGATGCGTTCTTCTTCCTCCTGCTCGAAGGAGTAGGGCCCATCTGCCTCCAGCTCTTTCGCCATGCCCCACGCCAGCTTGAAGCCCGCCGCGAAGCTCATCAACGTGTACTCCGTCAGCAGTGCGTTCTGTGCGTCCAACAGCCGCAGCAGCTTTCTGCGCCCCGCAGTGTCCATGTCCCGCCGCAGTTCCTCCTGCGCGTATTCGGCCTGCTTGTTCAATTCTGGATGCGACTGACGGTCAAAGCGCTTTTGCAGGGCTTTCATGTAGTCGTACATTGCGGCACCTCCTTTTTGGTAACCACCAGCCATGAGCAAAACTCCAAAAGAGTAGTAATTGCAATGGTTTCCGGTCATGGCTGAAACCGGAAATCACTCATATGATATAGAAAGCGGAGCCCCTTTTTGGTAAAATTGACTTGAGAGAAAACCAACCAGAAAGGGGCTGGCCGCTATCTACCGACAGGAAATCATCCAGGATGTGACGCTGTTCACATCCCAAAGCGCCGCCATGTTCTACGACAAGCTTTTCAGCAGCTTGGACTTCACGCTGCCCAGAGCGGCAACCGGGCGGCGGGGCTTCCCCAAAAGAAGCCATGGTCTGCGCGTTTATTGTTATGAAATGTGAGGGGTTCTCACAAATCACAGATTTGGCGGATTATCTGGACAACAACCGGCCCATTGCCCGCTACTGCGGTTTCAATATCATGGAGCCGTTGCCGTCCTACTGGACGTATGACCGTTTCCTCAAAAAAATGGATAACGCTGCATTGAAAGAAATCATGGCGGCACAGTTGAAGAAACTCTATGAGATGGGGATCGTGGACGCCTCCTTCGTTGGTCTGGACTCCACACCCGTTGCAGCAAATACAAAGCAGAACAACCCGAAGTCCTTTGCAAAAAACAAGTTCTCCAAGGAAAACCACCCGAAAAGCGACCCAGACTGCGCTCTGGGGGTCCACTCGGCCTCCAACCAGCACAATGAGCGCCGGTACGAGTTCTACTGGGGATACAAAAGTCATGTGCTGGTGGACTGCATCTCCGGGCTGCCACTCTACGAGCTGACCACGCCGGGCAATATCGCCGATTCCGCCGTCGCCGCTGAGATCCTCGCGGCCGCGGATCAGACGATCTCTTTGAAGGAATGCGCCTTCCTTGTCGATAAGGGCTATGACGTGAAAAGCATCTACAACACTGTGAAATCGGTCTATAAGGGCGAGGCTTTTATCCCCCTCAATCCACGCAGCACGAAAGATTCAAAGGCACTTTCTGCCGGTAATCCGGTCTGCGCGGCCGGGCTGGCTATGCACAAGGATGGCAAGACCACCGACAATGGGCTTACCCGGCAGAAATTCTGCTGCCCCTTCCGCCAGTCCAAAACCGGCGAATGCCCCTGCAACCACAAGAACTGGAATAACGGCAAGAAAAACCGGGGCTGCACGAAATATAAAACCGTTCCCGATGACTACAGACTTTCCATTGACCGTAGCTGCCTCTGTTTCAAGAGGACATACGCCTTGCGTACAGAGTGCGAGCGTTACAATTCCCGTTTCAAATCCACAGGTCAGGAACGCCTGTGGGTGCGCAACGGCGCCAGCGCGGCAAACCTCAACACACGGGCCACATCTCCGCTTTAGCGGTTGCGCTGGCCGCCGTTCTGCATGGTTCTCACTCCTACCGTTCTGCCAAACAGCTTCGGCGTTCCGCCTGATCTGCCTTTTCCATACCTTTTTCAGGTGCGGGGTTTACCGCGCTATGGTTTTTGCGCCCTTGAGATGCCCCAAGCTCTTTTGATTCCCATTTGCCTTGTTTGTGGGCTGCTCCTTCCGCCTGTTTTGCTCATCGCTTTAACAATATGGAAAAAGAAGTGCAAAACAGAATCACAGCGGACATCGCGGCCTTCCGTCTGCCGCGCTATGCACAAATCCCGGAGGTCGGACTGTATCTGGAGCAGGTGGTGCGCTATATCAACGCCCGGTTGGCACCGTTAGGAGAGCCTGAACTGACTGGCTCCATGGTGAGCAACTATGTCAAGCAGAAGCTGGTGCCTGCCCCTCAAAAAAAGCTGTATACAGCCGAACATCTTGCGCGGCTTCTGTTCATCGCGGTGGTCAAGCCTGTTGTTCCTTTGGAGGGGCTTCGACTGATGTTTAGCATACAGGAGGAGTGCTATCCCCTTCAGACCGCCTATGACTACTTCTGCGATGAGTTTGAGAATATGCTCGGCGCAGCGTTTGGTGTCGCTCCTGCAGTGGAGGGACTTGGTGAAACCGAGTCTGATGCCAAGGATCTCCTGCGCAGCACGATCTCGGCTACCGTCAACAAGGTCTGTCTGGACCGGTATCTGGAGGAGTATCGAAAGCGGCGGGAGCAGGCTGAGACTATTGCGGAAAAAGAAATCTCCCTGTTATAGTAGAAATGCTGTCTGGCAGCTACAAGCTGTAAAGCAACGGGAGACCATTCAGAAATGAAGTGGCAGAAGAAGTTTAGCAGACTATACCAACGCCACATGAGGCGTGGCCGACAGCATGGAGCTTTGCCCGCGTAAGGAATATCCCCGGCTTGGCCGGGGATATTCCTTACGTCTCTCTCTGCCATGATTACAGTGCAAAACAGAAGAACATGCTCCGGGCCCTTCATCGCCATGTCCTAATTGATAAAGAGCTTTCATTGATCCTGCATCGCTGCAATAGAGGGCCTCCGAAGATTCTCTCTATTGTGATGATATGCCGAGCATCCTCCATGGTGCATCTGAAGCCTTCGGCTTTGCGCCCGGACAGTACAGCGTGCTGAGAGGAGGCTCCCTGTGCGTCGAGGCTTGTCTGATTCTGCATACTTCTCTGCAAGCAGGATCTTCTCGACTTCTGCCTTACAAAAGCCTATTTACCCGCCTGCGTTTCGCAGTAGCGGCAGCGGTAAACGCGCTTTTCACGATCCGTTAGCACAAACTCCTGCGGCAGCTCCTGCTCAACGGAGGTGATGCAGCGTGGGTTTTTGCACTTGAGCACGCCGCGGATGCGCTCAGGCAACTTGAGCGTGCGCTTTTCCACAAGTTTCCCATCGCGGATGATGTTGACGGTGATGCTCGGATCGACATAGCCGATCAGGTCCCAGTCAAGGTCCATTTCGCGGTCGATCTTGATGATGTCCTTGCAGCCGAGCTTGCCGCTCGTAACATTTTTGAGGATGGCCACCGTGCAGTCAAGCTGATCGAGGCCGAGGATCTGATAGAGCTCCATGGATTTGCCCGCGGTGATGTGGTCGATGACGATGCCGTTTTGAATAGAGTCAATGATCATTGTGTCGCACTTCCTTTCTCACTTGATTTCCAACAGCTTGAGGATCAGCGCCATGCGGATGTACTTGCCGTACTGCACCTGCTTGAAGTAGCACGCGCGCGGGTCGTCGTCCACGGCGACGGAGATCTCGTTCACACGCGGCAGCGGATGCAGGATGCGAAGAGACTCCTTCGCGCCCCTGAGCTTGTCGGGCGTGAGGATGTAGCTGTCCTTGAGGCGCAGATAGTCTTCCTCGTTGAAGAAGCGCTCGCGCTGCACGCGCGTCATGTAGAGGATGTCCAGCTCCGGCATGACGGCCTCGAGGTCGGTGGACTGCGTGTAGGGGATATTCTTGGACTTGATGTACTGCTCCTTGACATAGCGCGGCAGCTTGAGCTCCTCGGGTGAGATGAGCACAAAGCGGACGCCGGGGTAGCGGCTCATCGCGGAGACAAGGGAGTGCACCGTGCGGCCGAATTTGAGGTCGCCGCAGAGACCGACGGTGAGGTTTTCAAAGCGTCCCATCTCGCGGTGGATGGTCAGAAGGTCGGTGAGCGTCTGCGTGGGGTGGTTGTGGCCGCCGTCGCCTGCGTTGATGACGGGCACGAGCGAGTGCATGGACGCCACCAGCGGCGCGCCCTCCTTGGGATGGCGCATGGCGATGATGTCGCTGTAGCAGCTCACAGTGCGGATCGTGTCCGCCACGCTCTCGCCCTTGGCAGCGGACGAGCTTTTCGCTTCCGAGAAGCCGAGCACCTTGCCGCCGAGGGAGAGCATCGCGCTCTCAAAGCTCAGACGGGTGCGGGTGGAGGGCTCGAAAAAGAGGGTCGCGAGGATCTTGCCGTCGCACTTGTGTGCGTATTCGGCGGGATGGTCGATGATGTCGCCGGCGGTATTCACCAGCTCCATGATCTCCTGCTCGGAGAGCTCCAGAATGTCGATCAGGCTTTTCATATCAGTTTGTTCCTCCTTTTGTGATCCAGCTTTCGTCGGCGGGGTCGTCGCGGAAGGCCAGCAGCCGCGCGACATCCGCCTCTGTGATGTAATGCTCCTCTGCGCCCACGCGGGCGATGGTATCCAAATTTGTCAGGCTCACGCTCTTGACCTTCGCCTCGGCCATGCGCTCGACGCCCTTTTTCATGCCGTAGGTGAAGATGCTCACAACGCCGAGCACCTCGGCGCCTGCCTCGCGCAGCGCCGCGACCGTATCCAGCACGCTGCCGCCGGTGGAGATGAGGTCCTCGATCACGACGACCCTCTGCCCCGCCTCGAGCCTGCCCTCGATCTGGTTTTTTCTGCCGTGGTCCTTGCTGCCCGAGCGCACATAGCCCATGGGCAGGCCGAGCAGATGCGCGGCGATGGCGGCGTGGGCGATGCCCGCCGTGGCGGTGCCCATCAAAACCTCCGCCTGCGGGAACTCGCGGCGCACCGTGTCCGCGATGGCGCGCTCGACTGTATCGCGCACGGCGGGAGCGGTGAGAATGAGGCGGTTATCGCAATAGATGGGGCTTTTGATGCCGCTCGCCCAAATGAATGGCTCCTGCGGGCGCAGAAAGACCGCGCCGATGGAGAGCAGGCCCTGTGCGATTTTGCTGCTGATGTCCATGTCCATTTTCCTCCCTGTTTTTTTATTGTTGAAGCAATGCTGTTTTCAGCTCGTTGAGGTCGGCGGCCAGAAAGTCCGCCCCGGCAGCGCTCAGCTCCTCACGGCTGCCGTAGCCGTAGAGAACGCCGATGGCCTCAAGGCCGTTGGCGTGCGCCCCGTATATGTCGTGGCAGCGGTCGCCGACCATGACGGCGCGTCCCGTCACGCCGGCGCGCGTGAGCGCCGTGCGCACGACGCTCGCCTTGTCCGCGCTGGCCCTGTCCTCCGGATGGGAGCCGCAGATGAGGTCGAAATAACGCTCCAGCGCAAAATGCTCTAAAATTTTGCGTGCAAAGCTCTCAGGCTTCGAGGTGGCGACGATCAGACGCAGCCCCGCCGCGTGCAGCGCGGCAAGAAACTCCGCCATTCCCTCGTAGGGCACATTCTCCGCCCAGCCGCGGCGGGCGAAGTAATCGCGAAATTCGCAGACCGCCCGCTCCGTCTCCGCCTCGTTCATGCCGCAAATCGCCGAAAAGCTCTCGTGGAGCGGCGGACCGATGAAGGCAGTCAGCGTATCTCGCGGCGGCAGCTCGCGGCCAAGGCGCTCGAGCGCATAGCTCACCGATTTTACGATGCCCTCCTGCGAGTCGGTCAGCGTTCCGTCCATGTCAAAGAGAACTGTATCCCAGCGCATCAGCCCACGAACTCCTCTCGGCAGCGGCGGTAGGCGGCCGCGGGGTCCTCCGCCTGCGTGATGGGACGGCCCACCACGATGTAGTCGGAGCCAAGTTCTTTGGCCTTGGCCGGCGTGGTGACCCGTTTCTGGTCGCCCGCGTCCCCGTCAGCGAACCGGACGCCGGGGGTCACGGTGAGGAAGTCCTTGCCGCAGCGCTGGTGGACTGCCCCCGCCTCCAGCGGAGAGCACACCACGCCGTCAAGCCCCGCCTGCGCCGCGTTTTCGGCGTAGTGCATCACCACCTCGGCGATGGGCTTTTCGATCCACAGCTCGCGCTCCATGCTCTCCTGATCGGTCGAGGTCAGCTGCGTCACGGCGATGAGCAGGGGTCTCGTGCCGTCGGGACGGGTCAGCCCCTCCAGCGCGGCGGCCATCATCGCGCGCGTTCCGGCGGCGTGGAGGTTCACGATGTCCACATCCAGCGCGGAGAGGGCCGCCATGGCCTTTTTCACGGTGTTGGGAATGTCATGCAGCTTCAGATCCAAAAAGATTTTATGTCCGCGACCGCGAATTTCCCGCACGATGGAGGGCCCTTCGGCGTAAAACAGCTCCATGCCGATCTTCACAAAGGGCTTTTCCTCGGTGAAGCGGTCTAAAAAGGCCAGTGTCTTTTCCTTGCTGTCAAAGTCCAGCGCAACGATAACGTCCTTACCCATGATGTGCTCCTCCTATGATCTTCGTCAAATCTTCCATGCCGTACCGTTCCATCACGGCAGGCAGATCTTCGATAATGGTCTTGCAGGCATACGGCTCCACAAGGTTCGCCGCGCCCACGCCGACGGCGGCGGCGCCCGCCAGCATCAGCTCGATGACGTCCTCCGCCGTGGTGACGCCGCCCATGCCCACGATGGGGATGGAAACGGCCTCGTAGACCTGATACACCATCCGCACCGCCAGCGGGAACATCCCCGGGCCGGACATACCGCCGGTGGTGTTGGCCAGCAGCGGACGGCGGCGCTTCAGATCGATCCGCATACCCGGCATGGTGTTGATAAGGCTCACGCCGTCGGCCCCCGCGTCCTCGCAGGCCTTGGCAACGGCGGCAATATCAGCCGCTGTGGGGGACAACTTCAAAATGATGGGCTTTTTCGTCACCGCCCGGACAGCCTTCGTCACCTCGGCGGCGGACTTGGGATCCGCGCCGAAGGCCGCGCCGCCGCCGTGGACGTTGGGACAGGAGATGTTGACCTCCAACCAGCCCACCTGCTCCTGCGCGTCTAACTTCTCGCAGACCTCGGCGTATTCCGCCACGGAAAAGCCGCTGACATTCGCCATCACCGGCTTGTGAAATACCTGCTTGAGCTTTGGCAGCTCCTCCGCGATCACCGCGTCCACGCCGGGGTTTTGCAGACCCACAGCGTTCAGCAGTCCGCCCGCGTACTCCGCGATGCGGGGGGTGGGGTTTCCAAAGCGGGGCTCGCGTGTCGTACCCTTGAAGGAGAAGGTGCCCAGCATATCGATGTCATACAGCTCGGCGAACTCATAGCCAAAGCCGAAGGTGCCGCTGGCGGGGATAATGGGGTTGTCCATCTCAATGCCGCAGAGGGTCACTTTTGTATTCACCATACGATCTCCTCCTTTTCCAGCACGGGGCCATCCTTACAGATGCGCTTATTGCCGTATTTCGTCTCGCAGGAGCAGCCCATGCAGGCACCGAAGCCGCAGCCCATCCGCTCCTCAAAGCTGAACTGGCCGGAGGTCTTGCAATCAGCGTACACCGCCTTGAGCATCGGCTCCGGGCCGCAGGTGTAGAGATAGGTATAGTCGGACACGGCGGCCATGCCATCGGTCACAAGGCCGTGGATGCCCGCGCTGCCGTCGGCGGTGGCGATGACGACCTCCGCACCCAGCGCCCGAAATTCCTCCGCTAAAAAAATCTCGGATTTTCGGTTAAAGCCCAGCACGGCGGTGACGCGCTTACCTTGTGCGGTCAGCCGCTTGGCAAGGCCATACAGCGGCGGGATACCCACGCCGCCGCCCACCAGCAGGGGGTGTTCCCCACTGCGGGACACGTCAAAGCCGTTGCCAAGGCCCGTCAGCACATCCAACTCCGTGCCGACAGCCATGCCCGTCATGGCCTCGGTGCCGTGGCCCAAGACCTTATAAATAAGGGTCACTTCCCCGTTCTCCCAATCGCACACGGAGATGGGGCGGCGGAGGAAAAAGCCGGAGAGTTTCAGGTTCACGAACTGCCCCGGCGCGGTGATGGCGGAGGTGTCCCCAGCCAGCCGCAGACGGTAGATGCCGTCGGCCAACCGTGTGTTTTCAAGTATTGTCAGATTTGTTTGTTTCACAGTCTCTCTCCTCTTAACAGCCGCTCCTCATCGCACCACACAGCGCCCTCGCCCGTCGCTGTCAGCAGGCAGCGGCCCTGTACACTCCAGCCCGCAAAGGGCGTGGCCCGGCCCATAGAGAGGAAGTCCGTCGGGTCGACGCGGTAGCTGTCGTTCAGGTCGAACACGGTAAAGCCGGTGTCCGCCGGAATGTTGAAACGGTGGCAAGGCGCGTCGTGGAGCAGCTCCATGAGCCGTTCCATGGAAATGACACCGGGCTTTACAAGGTAGGTGTAGAGCAGCGGGAAGGCCGTTTCCAGTCCCACGATGCCCATGGCGCTTTTTTCCAGTCCCCTTCCCTTTTCCTCGGCGCTGTGGGGGGCGTGATCCGTGGCGATCATGTCGATGGTTCCGTCCGCCAGACCCTCCAGCAGCGCCTCCCGGTCGCTCTTATCGCGCAGAGGCGGGTTCATCTTGAAGCGGCCGTCCTCCTGCAAGCAGGAATCGTCCAGCAGCAGGTAGTGGGGGCCGGTCTCGCAGGTGACATCCAGCCCCTCGGCCTTGGCCCTGCGGATGAGCGCGACGCTCTCCTTGGTGGAGATATGGCAGACGTGATAGCCGCAGCCCGTCTCCCGCACCAGTTCCAGATCTCGCTGGATGGGCCGCCACTCGCTCTCGGAGCAGATGCCCCGATGTCCGTGGGCGCGGGCATAGGCGCCGTCATGGATGTAGCCGCCCCGCAGGAGGGAATTGTCCTCGCAGTGGGCCACGATCAGCTTGCCGA
>CAJJNQ010000057.1 GCA_905193155.1 uncultured Christensenella sp. | reverse complement strand
CGCCCTCCAGGCGGCTGATGAGCACGTCGCGCTGGAGCACCGGAAGGTTGATCTCGCTGGGGTCGCGGAACAGCCCCTGGTTATAATTGAACCACGGCACCGCCTGATCGCCCTTCGGGTCGGGACGCACCGCCGCGGGGAACGCCAGCAGCCTGCGCGAGAAAGCAAAGCGCGGCGCGCCGTCAAAATAGCCCACCATCAGCCCACTGGGCGCGGTATCGCCGTGCTCAGGATCGCGCGGCAGGAAGAAATCCTCGCCCACCGGCGCATAGGTCCGGCCGATCTCGGTAAAATCCGCCTGCATAGCGCCTTTGTGCGTACCGTTCAGCGGCAGGGTTCTCATTTCAAAGGGATATTCGTCCTGCAAAAGCGCGAGGGCGACGATGCCGCGCCACTGGCGCACCGCATCCTCCATGCCCAGCTCCAGCGCGGACTGGAAGGCAAAATAGGTCGAATAGATCTCCGGGAAGGAGGAGCCGACCAGTTCCTTGCCCGATTTCATGCGCTTGGCGATTTTTTCGCAGAGATTATACGGCGCGCCGCCGTCGGCGCCGACGCGCTCCCAGCCCTTTTGCTTGAGGGAAGGCAGCGCTTCGCCCGCATTCAGCTCAACGATCATGGATTCCAACATAGGCCTTCGCTCCCTTCTTTAGTCGACGCGGCAGGCTTCCAGCAGATTGGCCAGGAATGCTTCAAAGCACGCCTTGCCGCTCATGCTCTCCACCTTGTGGCTGACGAGACTGGTGTTGATCGTTTCAAAAGTATATTCGCCCGGCAGGCCGTAGATCAGCTTCTTGACGTCCTCCTGGGAAATGTCGCCGGAGAGCGGGCCCTGCGTGTCGAACCTGCCGTCCGAAAGCGCCATGTAATACTGATACAACCGCGCCAGCAGCGCACCGTTCACCAGCTCGTTGCTGGGAATGGTCATCGCGCCCTGCGCGCCGTTTGCCACCGGATAGCCCTCGCCCGGATTGGATTTGACCATCGCCGGGGGCAGCGTGGCGAGTACCTCCGCCACCCAGCGCACCAGCTCCGTGAAATACAAGCCCGTGCTGCGGAAGCAGCGAACCGCCTCCTCCCGCTCATTGTCCGCCTTGACCTTCTTAAAGAACAGCTTGGTGGCCGCGTCCTGCCCGCGGAAGAAGCTCTGCTTCCCGCTCATGTCCTTGACGATGGGGTTGCCGTAGGAGGTCGCCAGCACAAAGGCGGTTCTCAGCAGCCGCCCGAAGCCTCCGCGCACGGTCTCCTCCGGGAAAGCGTCCCAGCCCAGGAGGGTCTTGCCCTCGTCATTGGGCTGTTTGAGATCGAGATTGAACAGCCAGTGGCCGTCCTGCTCCTCCGGCTGATAGCCGTCCGGATTGGTGGTCAGGAAATGGCTGACCGCCTCCGCACCGAGGAAATCCACCAGGTGCGCGGCGTTGTTCTGCTCGCTGCCGCCGGTGCAGTACGAATAAACCACCTTATCCTGCGAACCGACCATGTAAATGGCGTTAAAGACCTTGTTGTCGCCGTAGCCCACGCCCTCTTTGGCATAGTATTCCAGCGCAGCCTTGGCCTTGGGTTCAAACTGCGTGTAGTCGATCACGCCGTCGCCCTTGGTCGTGGCAAAATACGGCAGCAGCAGCATCGCGCCGATCACCGCGCCGCCGCCCACCGTGCGCCGTGCGTCGGGATCCGGGTTGAGATCGGTCAGCTGGCGGATATACTTGGCGATGGACGGAATGGCCGAAGCGCCCGTGCCGCCGAAGATGGATCCCGCCAGCAGGATGCGCGGCCGCCCGCCCCGAACCAGCTCCTGACGGATCTTGTCGATCACTTCGGTAAAGCTGTGATTATCCGGCAAATTGGGCAGCTGGGAGGCAAAAAAGTGCGCGCCCACGTTGGGATGGCCGTAAAAACCGCGCTGATAGCTCATTTCCAGCTCATAATCGGTATAGAGCGCGCGGGCGATTTCGCGGTCGTCGCCAATGGTCGTCGAGGCCAGGATGCCGCTCATGGCCCTTTCCTCCACCGAGGTCAGCGCATAAAGTTCAAAATCGGTTCTAAACCCGATGTCCGCGCTTCCTTCCTTCTCTTCTCTATCGCCAATCGACGCGCGCACGTCCTTATAAATGCCAATCAGGCTCTTGGCGCGCTTCAAATTGCCGCCGGTCTGGTCCAGATCAACGATCACCGTGTTGACCGGCGCGCCGGTGACGTTGAAAACGCCCGCCGCCGCCGCGTGCAGCGACGCCTCCAGCATCTTGGAGCCGGAGCCGCCGACATAGAATACATAACAACCCATTGCGCTTCCTCCTCTCTATTCAAAGCCGCGAAAAGCCCTTTACCACTTTTTGAACAGCGCGCTGCGCATCCCCACGGGCGAGAACAGCCACAGCGACAGCACAAAGGGGATGTTGAGCAGGAACATGCCGTAGTAGGCCAGCACGTCGTAGATGTCCAGCTTCATCGAGGCCGCAAAGCCGAAGATGCCGCTGATGATCGCCACCAGCAGGGTCATCAGGATGTGCAGCGCGATAAACACCGCAAAGAGTATGTTTTCCAGGCTCCGGCGGCCGGGTGCGCCCGCCTTCCAGAAAATTACGTTCCAGATGACGACCATCAGGAGCGAAATACCGGTTGCAACGCCGTAGAACTGAGACATCTCAAAGAACCAGAGGTCGCGCACGCCCGCATCGGAAAGGTTTTCAACCCCCACGATGCCGAGTCTCTGCAAAAACTCATAGGCAAAGGGCGTATCCACCTTGTTCCAGGCGAGATAGGCGTAGAGCGCCGGGACCGTCACCGCGTACATCAACACGATGAACAGGATGTGTTTCCAGTTGCTGTCTTTTCTGGCCATAAGCTTCTATGATCCTTTCTCCAAGCGCAGCGCGCCTTTATTTACTCGTTGCCGAAATATCCCTGCTGATCCGCATAGAGATCGACATAGAACTCGCCCAGTTCATGGCTGGGGGAGAGCGCGTTGTCGCCCGTGGTCTTGAGGGTATTGGAAGAAACCACGATCTGGTTCATGATGCGCTTTAAGTACAGCGTCTTGGACCCGTCAAAGGTGCCGGGATCGCTCGTCCAGGTCAGCTCGTCCGCCACGGACACGTCCCATTCGTCCACCCACGGCTCCAGATCCGTCGGGAACAGATCCGCCGGGCACTGCACCGACGCGGACAGCAGCAGGCGATAAACGCCGATTTCCTTCGGGCTTTCCATCGTCACGCGGAAGGTGACAGGGCAAACCTGCTCGTCGCCGTCGCGCGTCACCGCGCCGACAGATACCGCCGTGACATCGCGCACCAGCGCCTGCGCCGTTTCGTCGGCTTCAAAATCGCCCGCGTAGCGCGACGAGCCGACCGTTGCGGTGATGGGCAGACCTTCGCCGGTCTCCTGCACCTCGCCTCGACCCGTGCGGCGGCCGGAGGCCACTTCCTTCATCACCGTGCGCTGCACCTGCGCGCTGCCGGCATAGGTAAAGGTGTTGAAGTCCACCTCCTTGTCCGAGCGGATGCGCACCGGGATGGTGAATTCAAAGCTCAGCGTTTCGGGCGCAGAAACGGAAGTCCCGGTCTGCTCTGCCTGCTGGCCGCGTCCGGAAGAAACCGCGCGCGGCATGGTGTAGCGCAGATCGCACACCTGTCCTGCATCGAGCTTTCGCTGATCGGCCGAGGTCTGTGCCGTCAAATTGCTGTCGGGATAAAAGTTCGTCACTTCGGTGGAATCGGAGGACGCGCCCCAATCGCCGGTCTTCATCAGCTGAATCTCGGAAGAATAGACGTCGTTGTCGGTAATTTCCGCATCGAGCTTGCTCTTGATCGCCTGTGCGAAATAGTTGACTTCGTTTTCATCGCCGATCACCAGCAAATAGAAGGGATGCGGCTTGTATTCGGAGAACTTGCGGTTTTCGTCCACGCCGTAGCCGATGGTCAGGTCGCTCTCGCCAATGTCGTAGATCAGCCCGGCGAACTCGCTCTGCACGCCGATGACCGCGACGGTCTTGCCCTGCTCAAAGAAGCGTCCGGTCATGAGCTTGCCGATCTGCTCCACGCGGCCCTTTTCCTCATAAAGGTCGGAAACGATGACCGAAAGGTGGTCGGGATTGACCATCGTCAGCGCGGTGCGCAGCGGGGGCAGGGTCTGGCTGTCCCAGTTGACCGCGGCGATGGACTTGACCTTCTTCGTCACGGCCTTCATCACATCGCTGTCGCCCGCGGAGAAGCTTTCATAGTAGCTGTTCTTGCCGTAAAAGCTGCTCTGCTCATAGGCGCGCACCTTGGCGCCCGCCGTGATGGGAGCAAAGGCATACAGTTCACGGGTCATCTCCTCCAGCGTCTGGCCGGAGCTTGCGAGATAATCGTCCATGCCGCTGATGTCCGCAAAATCCTCCGACAGCATCGAAATCTCGAATCGATAATAGTTGACGTTGGCATTGATCCAGGTGTTATAAGCGGTTTCCTCCACGCGCGGCAGGGTTTTGCGATAGGTCGTCGCCAGATCGCCCGCGACGAAGCCCGCCATCGACGGCGTGCCGTCCACCCAAATATCCACATCCACATAAGCGTTGGGGGCGATCGCGGCGGTGCTGCCGCTGCCGCTCTGCGAAAGCGTCGGCTGAGTATAAGCCGGGATCCCCTGATAATCTTTGATATGCACCTGCTCCGCCGACGCGGTATTGCGCCCGCGGCAGCCGGTTAGCAAAAACAGCAGTGCCAGAACCGCACACAGCATGCTTTTTTTCTTCATCTGTTTGTCCTCCCGAATCGTTTCTGGTTTTATTATAATAGCTTTCGATGCCTCCCGCAACTGGAAATGGTAGCATTTCCGCCTGATTTACCCTTTTTTCATCCTTTTGGCGGATTTCACATGCACTTTTTGTCGTGCCTCCGGCTTTCTTCCTCTACCTATTAAATGGAAAGCGGCTTGAAAAGCCCGCGCCGCTCTGCTACAATGTCAGCAGGAAAAAAGCTGCGGGAGCGGCTTTTTCACGGCGCATGGGTTAGGTAGCACTAACCATTCAAACGCAGAGAGAGGGTTTTTCCCATGACGACGATGAACAAGAACTTCTGGGATAAAAACGCCGGGCGCTACGACGCCTTTCTCGCTCGGGACGCAGCGGCCTACGAGCGGATGGTTCACCTGATGCACCACACCGTGCAGGACAAGGACGTGCTGGAGCTGGCGGCGGGCACGGGGCTGATCTCGCGCAAGATCGCGGGCATAGCGCGCTCCGTCGAGGCCACGGATCAATCGCCGGAGGTGATCGCGCAGGCACGGCGCGACAATCCGTCGCGCAAGCTGCACTTCTCCGTGCAGGATATGTTCGACCTCCCTTATGCCGACAACTCCTTTGACGTGGTGATCGTCTCCAACGCGCTGCACATCGTGCCCGAGCCGGAAAAGGCGCTGCGGGAGATTCGCCGCGTGCTGCGGGACGACGGCGTGCTCATCGCCCCGACGTTTACGCATCTGGGCAACGGCCTCTTCGGTAAAATCCGCGCATTCTTTTTGAAGCTGGCCGGGTTTCCGCTCTATCACCGCTGGTCTACGGAAAGCTACCTTCAGTTTCTTCAGCAAAACGGCTGGCACATCCACAAGAGCCTGGTACTGCGGGCCGGCTTTCCGCTGACCTACGCCGAATGTACCAAGGCATGAGGAGGGGATTTCGATAAATCGTAAAAAGACGGTGCTTCGGCGGCGGCGATTGGCTGGTGGTGTATAATACCGACCTGACGCCGCGGCTCTGCCTGCACCTTTTCTACATCATGCTTCTGGTTCTCTTCGCCCGGATGCACGGCAGCGGTTATGCGGACACAGTACTTCCCGCGCGCAGCGGCGCTGGCCAACGTACCGGTGGTCTACGCCGTGCTTTACGGTTTCAAAACGATGCTGCCGAATGTCCCGTTCCGCCTCGGCTTTCCCAACGGCCTGATGAGTGAGAGCATGGTGATCCGGTTTTCGGTCGTCTATCTCCGGGGCGGCCGGCTGGCCTGCAGACAGAAGGCTGAGCAGATCCTATTCCACGTCCAGGAACTGCTCCGGGCTTTCCTTTCTACTTCTCCCCCCTTACTCAAAGCGCCCGAAAGGCTTTCACCTTTCGGGCGCTTTGCATCGCACATTTTGTCTTGTATTTCTCAGACGTAATACAGATCGTTGTTCGGATAGGTATCCTCACAGGTGAACTGCACGCCGAGCTTGGAGAGCATGATCTCGTTGCTCTGGGAGAGCATATAGCTGGCGTGCGCCTGGCAGTTGCGCAGATCTCCCAGCTTGGAGATCGCCAGCTCCGCCACGGTGTTGGTCGCGGCACAGATGGACAGCGCCAGCAGGACCTCATCCAGACTGAGCACGGGCTCCGCGATGCCGAGCACATTCTTCTTCATGTCCACGATGGGCTCCAAAATGATGGGCGAGAGCAGATAAATCTCGTCCGAAATGCCCGCCATGTGCTTGATGGCGTTGAGCACGGCGCTGGCATCCGCATTCATAATGCCCGCTCCCTTGCCGGTGACGACAGTGCCGTCCGGCAGCTCGATGGCAAAGGCCGGACTGCCGGTCTGCGCGGCGCGCTCCAATGCGGGACGGACGACGCGGCGGTCATCGGGCGAAAGATCGAGGTTTTTCATGACCATCTCGATCTTCTTGACGGTTTCCTCATCCGTGCGGCCCTTGGCGTAGTCCACCTTGGCCTTGTAATAGCGGCGGATGATCTCCTGTCGGGAGGCCTCGCGGACGACCTCATCATCCATGATGCCGTAGCCCGCCATGTTCACACCCATGTCGGTGGGCGACTGATAGACGTTGTCGCTGCCGGTGATCTTGCTCAGAATTGTGCGGACAACGGGGAAGGCTTCAATATCACGGTTATAATTGACCGTGGTCTTGCCATAGGCTTCCAGGTGGAAAGGATCGATCATGTTGACATCCTTCAGATCTGCCGTGGCGGCCTCGTAGGCAAGGTTGACCGGGTGTTTGAGCGGGATGTTCCAGATGGGGAAGGTTTCAAACTTGGCGTAGCCCGCTTTCACACCGTGCTTGTATTCGTGATACAGCTGAGAAAGGCAGGTCGCCAGTTTGCCGGAGCAGGGGCCGGGTGCGGTCACAACGACGAGCGGGCGCGTGGTCTTGACAAAATCATTCTTGCCGTATCCCTCGTCGGAGACGATCAGATCGACGTCCATCGGGTAGCCCTTGATGGGATAGTGCAGATAGGCATGCTCGCCGCGCTTTTCCAGCATCTTGCGGAAGGCATCGGCTGCGGGCTGACCCTTATACTGGGTGATGACCACAGAAGACACATACAGCCCCATGCGGCGCAGCTGATCCATCAGGCGCAGCAGGTCCATGTCATAGGTAATGCCCAGATCCGCGCGGAACTTGCTATTGCCGATATCCGCGGCGTTGATGCAGCAGACGATTTCCGCCTGATCACGGAATTCCTGCAGCAGGCCGATCTTGGCGTCGGGCTTGAAACCCGGCAGCACGCGGGAGGCGTGGAAGTCGTCAAAGAGCTTTCCGCCGAATTCAAGGTAGAGCTTGTTGCCGAACTGACTGATGCGCTCACGAATCGCCTGCGACTGTTTCCGGATGTACAAATCATTGTCAAATCCGATCTTGTGCATGTTTTTTCCCCTTCTCCATCCTACGTTTCACACAGTTTCACAAAACAGGGAGCGCCGCGCGGCGCTCCTGGGCAGTATCTTTTTTTAGATGCGATTACATCTTTTCAGGCGCTTCGACGCCGATGAGCGACAGCGCGGTGCGCAGGCAGGATGCCGTTGCGGCGGTGAGGTTCACGCGGGCCTTGCTCTGCGCCGCGTCCTCGGTGAGGATGCGGTTTTCATAATAGAAGCGGTTGAAATTCGAGGCCAGCTCCACGGTATAGCGCGTCACCAGCGACGGCTCGTTGCGGTGGCAGGCTTCGGAAACGACCTCCGGGAAGCGCTCCAGCGTGCGCACAACCTCCTGCGCGGCGGGATTTTCCAGCGCGGCATAGTCCGCCTCGGCGTCAAGCTCGCCCGCTTTGGCCAGCAGCGAGCAGCAGCGCGCATGGGTATACTGCACATAGGGTCCGGTTTCGCCGTCAAAGTTCAGCGCGCGATCCCAGCGGAAGTCGATATCCTTGATGCGGTTGTTGAACAGATCGAAGAACACCACCGCGCCGATACCGACCTGGCGCGCCACCTTGTCCTTGTCGGGCAGGTTGGGGGACTTTTCCTCGATGATCTCGCGCGCCTTTTCCACGGCGCGGTTGAGCAGCTCGTCCAGATACACAACGTAACCCTCGCGGGTGGAAAGCGCGCGGCCCTCATAGGAGACCATGCCGAAGGGAACGTGCTCCAGATCCTTGCTCCACTCGTAGCCCATCTTCTCGACCACCTTAAACCACTGCTTGAAGTGCAGGTTCTGCTGGTAGGCCACGACATAGAGATCCTTATAGAAATGATAGGTCTTTTTGCGGTAGAACGCGGCGGCGATATCGCGGGTGGCATAAAGCGTCGCGCCGTCCTTTTTGAGGATCAGGCAGGGAGGCATATTGTCCTCTTCCAGATCCACGACATACGCGCCCTGGGACTCCACGAGCAGTCCCTTTTCGCGCAGCTCGTCGATAATGGGCTGCATTTTATCGTTATAAAAGCTCTCGCCGGCGTAAGAATCGAACTTGACGCCGAGCATATCATAGACGCGCTGCGCGTCCTTGAGCGTGATTTCCTTGAACCAGTTGAAAATTACGGTAGCCTTCGGATCGTTATCCTCGATTTTCTTGAACCACAGGCGGCCTTCGTCCTCCAAAGAGGGATCCTTTTCCGCCTCCTGATGGAAACGAACATAGAGCGCGGTCAGCGCATCCACGCCGTTCTTTTCGACCTCTTCCTTATTGCCCCACTTGAGGTAGGCGGCAATCATCTTGCCGAACTGCGTGCCCCAGTCGCCCAAATGGTTGATACCCACGCACTTATAGCCCAAATGCTCATAAATCTTATAGAGCGCGTTGCCGATCATGGTGGTGGAAAGGTGACCGATATGGAATCGCTTGGCGATGTTGATCGAAGAATAGTCGATGCAGATCACGCGGCCCTGGCCCTCGTCGGAGGAGCCGTATTTTTCCTTCTGCTCAAGCACCTTTTCGACGATGGACTGCGCATATCCGGTCTTATGCAGGAAGAAGTTGAGATAGCCGCCCACGCATTCCACATGGTCGATGATCTCATCGCTCGCCAGCGCGCTTTGCAGTTTACCCGCGATCACGGGCGGGCCCATGCGCAGGGTCTTGGACAGCTTGAAGCACGGAAAGGCGAAATCGCCCATCTCCGGGTTCGGCGGCGTTTCCAGAAAACCGGCGACGCCCTCCATGGTCTGGCCGAACACGATCTCCATCGCTTCGTTGATTTTATCTGCAATATATCCCTTAAAATCCATCGTTCTTCTCTCCTCATTCCGCCCCAAATTTACTCTTCACTATATCATAAATTCGCCTTTTTTCCTAGGGGCGGAAGCACATTTAACAAAATCCGCTCCCCATTGTGCCAAAAAGAAAAAGACCCGCGCAGAGTCTTTTTTCTTCCTTTATTTTCTGCTTCCGGCTTCCTTCGCGGCCTTCCACTCGTCATACTGCCGCTGTACGTCAGCGCGGAGCTCGTCCAATCCTGCGGCCTTGAGGGACGAAATGTATTGCGGCAGTGCGGCAGCGGGATCGACCGCACCGGCCGTCAGCGCATTGTTCATAGAATCCGCCGCGTTGTTCAGCGCCGCCATGCGCGCCTCCATCTCCGGCGGACAAGCATAGCGGAAACCTAGCGAAGGATGCTCCGCCGCGCCTTCGGAATACTCCCGCAAACGCCGATTCTTTTCCGGGTCCTCGTCCACGGTGACGTGCTGGATGGCGGTGTTGCCCATCGTCCACGCGCCGCCGTGCGCGCCGTACCACGAAGAATCGAGCAGCTCTACACGCCCATCATCCGCGAAGCGCCACATGGAGTCCTTCACGCCATAGAGCATCAAATCGAGCAGCTCGCTGTCGGAGTGCATGAGATTGATCAGCTGCATGGCAAGATCGGCGCGCTGGGATGTAGTGGGAATGGCAATCATCGAACCGCCGGTGTGCAGGGTGGTGATGATCTTGGGCTGGGTATAGATTTCACCCAGATTCAAGTTCGGGTTGCCGGAAGCGTTCTTCATCTCCTGCGCCTTGATGCCCTCTCCCTTGAGCGGCGCGGTATAGGTCAAGAACTTGCCCGCGTTGAACGCCGTCAGCGGGTCGTATTGCGTCAGCGCCGTATCTGGATCGAGATACCCGGCCTGCGCATAGCGGTAAATGATCTCGGCATACGTTTTGTCGGCTGCGGATTCCCAGACCGATTGCACGGTTTCATCCCATACGCCGTTTTCATTCGGTGCAAGCGGCATGGACAGCAGATTGAAGTTTAGCCCCGACACAAAGCTTTCGCACCACGGGCTCTCGCTCCAGCGCTTATCCGTCAGATAGGGATATTGCTCCGGATGCAGCTCCTTGTACTTATGAAGGTACGGTTCCAGATCTGCAACGCCCTTTATCGCCGCGGGGTCCATGCCGACCTCCTGCGCCGTTTCTACATTATAAATATATCCCTGCGGCACGCACAGCTCTTTATTCGTCGGCACAGCATAATTCACGCCGCCCACCTGCGTGCCGGTAAGGAATGCAGGATTCAAACTGCTGAGGATGGCCTGCCCATAGTTTTCCAACAGGTTTCCGTATTCGCCCTCGTCCACATTGAGCGGCGCGAAGAGTCCCTGCCCCACCGATCGCGCATAGCCCTTCCAATCGGCTGTAAAGAACAGATCGATCCGCTCCCCGGCCTGCAGCGCGGTCAGCGCCTTCGCGTCCCAATCCCCCCAGCTGACGAGCACGAATTCCAATTTCGCGCCGATCTTTGGCTGCAAATAGGCGTTGATTGCGTCCTGTACCGCCGAGCGGGAGCCGGTATCCTGATTTCCAATCTCATAGTATTTGAGCGTATACGTCTCCCCCGTCCCATCGGACGCGGGATTTTCCTTTTTCGCACAGGCACAGGCCGTCGCCGTCAGGCAAAGCAGCAGCGCAAGCGCCGCAAATTTCCGAAACACACTTTCTCCCTCCTTATGCTTTTTCCCGTCTTAGTGTGTTCCCTTTTGCGCCGCTTATGCGTAAAAAGAACCCCTCCGTTTTCACGGAGAGGTTCTTTCCTTCAAGCTTTACGCCTGCAAGTGCTTCCCTATTGAGGAAATTACTTGGCAGCCTTCCACTCGTTGTACTGCTTCTCAATGTCCGCCTTGATCTCGTCCAGGCCGGCAGCCTTCAGATCGGAGATGTACTGGGGCAGAGCAGTGGCGGGATCCACAGCGCCGGTCAGCAGAGAACGGTTCATCGCATCCTGGACGTTGTTCACGGACGCCCACTGAGCCTCGAGCTCGGTAGGAACGACGTAACGGAAGCCCAGGGAGGGATGCATGATGGCATCCTTGGAGTACTCCTGAAGACGCTTGTTCTTCTCGGGATCCTCTTTGGTGGTGACGTGCTGGATCGCGGTGTTGCCCATGGTCCAAGCGGCGCCGTGTGCGCCGTACCAGGAGGAATCATCCAGCTCAACGCGGCCGTCATCCGCAAAGTGCCACATGGTCTCCGGAACGCCGAAGAGCATCATGTCGAGCAGGTTGGAATCGGTGTGCATCAGGTTGATGTACTTCATGGCCTTCGCCGGATCCTCAGAAGAAACCGGGATGGCCAGCATGGAGCCGCCCGCATGGGTGGTGACGCAGACCTTGCCCTGGCAGTAGATTTCCTGAGTACGCAGGTCCAGGTTGCCGGAAGCAATGACCATTTCGTTGGCCTTGATGCCGTCGCCCTTCAGAGGAGCGGAGACGAACAGCCACTCGCCAGCTGCGAAGGGAGCGGAGGAACCAACATCAAAGGTGGACAGGGGAGAATCAGGATGGACATAGCCAGCCTGGAAGTACTTGTACATGGTCTCGACGTGCTTCTTATCCTCCTCGGTCTCCCAAACGGAGTACCAGGTCTCATCGAAGTTGCCGTTCTCATCGGGGTCGAACTTCTGAGCAATCAGGTTACCGGTCAGGCCGTTGACCTCGTTGGGAACCCAGGGCTCGTCGCCCCAGCCGCCGTCGTTCAGGTAGCCGTACAGCTCAGGATGCAGCTCCTTGTACTTGGCCAGATAGGGCTCGAAGTCTTCCAGAGTCTTGATGGTGGTGGGATCCAGGCCAACTTCGTCAGCAGCGTCCATGTTCACAATGTAGCCCATGGGAACGCACAGCTCCTTGTTGGTGGGAACAGCGTAGTTAACGCCGTTGATCTGGGTACCGGTGATGAACGCGGGGTTCAGGGAATCCAGAATGCCCTGGCCGTAGGTGGACAGCAGGTTGCCGTACTCGCCCTCGTCATCGTTCAGGGGCAGGAAGCAGTTCAGGGTCACAGAACGCATGTAGGACTTCCAGTCAGCGGTGAAGAAGATATCAATCTTTTCACCGGCCTGCAGCGCGGTCAGCGCCTTGGAATCCCAATCGCCCCAGCCGATGACGCTGAACTCGACATCAGCGCCGATCAGGGGCTCAATGTAAGCATTGATCGCGTCCTGAACAGCCTCGCGGGTGTTGGTGTCCTGGTTACCGATCTGGTAGTAATTCAGGGTGTAGATCTCGCCATCGTCCTCTTCAGCGGCGGGAGTCTCGGGCGCGTCAGCGGACTCAGCGGGAGTCTCAGCCGACTCGGCGGGAGCAGAGCTCTCGGCCGGAGCAGGAGTTTCGGTCTTTGCACACGCGGTCATCGCAAACACGAGAACCAGCGCCATGAGCAAAGCTACGATCTTCTTAGACATGGTCTCTTCCTCCTTAGAAAAATGTCCGTTGCGTTCATATATATGCTTTATACACGCACGGGTCTTGCGACGGTGTTAATTATAGCGCGTCAATTTTCAAAAATCAATACCTAGATTAACATTTTGCAAAATATTTTTTTGTGCGATAGTACTAATGCTACGCCTTTTTATTCGTCATTATTGTACAGAATTTGTTTTTTTCTGTTCCATTTTCTTTCTTTTCACGTTAATATAGTGTTATATCTATTATAATAATATATCTATTATTATTTCATTCTCTTTTTTGTTTTTCATCATTAAAAACGCTTTATTTCCGGCATTTTCTCCCTGTCCAAAAAAGGAAGACCCTGCAAATGCAGGACGCATTTACAGGGTCTTTGGTCATTCAGTAATTCTTAAAATTACTTGCTGGCCTTCCACTCGTTGTACTGTCTCTCGA